>JAAFIY010000154.1 GCA_013297985.1 Comamonadaceae bacterium
CGCGCAGCCCGTAGCCCACGTTGTCGGCCGCGCTCAGGTTGGGAAACAGCGCGTAGCTCTGAAACACCACCCCAAAGTGGCGCTGTGCGGTGCTCAGGCCAGAGATGTCCACGCCCTGCAGCAAGATGCGCCCAGCACTGAGTGACTCAATGCCACACAGGATGCGCAGCAGCGTGGTTTTGCCGCAGCCTGAGGGCCCGAGAAGCGCTACAAACTCATCGGCACCAATCTGCAGATCGATGCCATCGAGCACGCGGGCGGCGCCAAACTGCTTGGCCACGCCCTCGATGCTCAGATGCGCGGCCATTAACGCTTCTCGGCTTTGCTTTCGTAGCGGCGGGTCCACTCAGCCAAGATGCGGTCGCGGTTGGCGGCCAGCCAGTCAAAGTCGTTCTTCACCAAGCGTTTTTCCAAGTCAATGGGCGCGTGCTCCAGACGGGTGGCAATGCCCGGCAGCGCCACGATGGCAAAGTTCTTGGCATACAGCTCATTGGCTTCGCGCGTGGCAGCCCAATCCGCCAAGGCCTTGGCGGCTTCGAGCTTCTTGGTGCCTTTCATGATGGCGGTGGCTTCCACATCCCAGCCCAGGCCTTCGCTGGGGTAAAAGATGTCGATGGGGGCGCCCGCCTTTTTGGTGGCGTTGGCACGGTATTCAAAGCTCAGGCCCACCGCGTATTCGCCCGCGCCCGCCTGGCGGCAGGGCTTGGAGCCGCTGTGGGTGTAGCTGCCGATGTTTTGGTGCAGCGCGTCCATGTAGGCCCAGGCTTTGGTCTCGCCCATCATCTGAATCCAGGCGCCCACCATCATGAAGCCGGTGCCCGAGCTGGCCGGGTGCGGCATGGTGATCTGGCCGCGAAATTCGGGCTTGGTGAGGTCGGCCCAGCTGGCCGGCTTGGGCAGGTTGCGCTTGAGCGCTTCAGGAATATTCAGGCACACGGCCGACGACCACACATCCATGCCCACCCAGGTAGGTTGGGCGCGGGGGTCGCGCATCCAGGGCTTGATGGCCGCCAGACCTTTGGGCGCATAGGCTTGCAGCATGCCTTCGCGGTCGAGCACCTTGAGCGAAGTGGCCGCCAGACCCCAAATCACGTCGGCTTGCGGGTTCGCTTTTTCGGCCAGCAGTTTGGCGGTGACGATGCCGGTGGAGTCGCGCACAAACTTCAAGTCGATGTTGGGGTGCGCCCGCTCAAAAGCTGTTTCGTAGGCGCGAATCTGGTCGGCCTCGAGCGCGCTGTACACCAGCAACTCGGTTTTGCCCTGGGCAGCAGCCCAAGTAGCGCTGCCCATCAAAAGGACAGCGGCTAAGATTTTTACGAAACGCATGTGGAGCCCTCGAGCAACGGGATAAGTTGAAAACAACTCCCCATGCTCGGTGCGGCTTGTGACGCGCCTGTGACTGGCCTGTGACGCGCCCGACCTACCGGCCGCTGCGCTGAGGCCGACTCAGGCGCCGGTGGGCTTGTGGCCGACGCTTGGGCTTCAGGCTAGCGCATCAAGCCTTCTTGGCCCAGGCGTTGCACCAGCCCGCGCCGGCCACGTGCTTGGCACCAAAGATGGCGCAGCCGCCCGTTTTGTCGCCCGCTTTGCCTTGGAACAGCGCGCAGTTGCTGCACAGCTGGCCAGCGGCGTACTTGGGGAATTTTTTGGCGTCGGCGCGCTTGGCGTCGGCCACGTAGCCCATGGCGACGGCTTGGGCGTCTTTTTCGTCCACGGCGGCCTGGGCTTGCGCCAAGGTGGCGGCGGCGGCGCTGGCAGTGGCCAGCGTCATGATGAATACGCGGCGTTGAATGGGCTGAGGCATTTGGAAAGCTCCGAAACTGAAAAAAAGGGGTGCTTGGCCCGCAAGCAAGCCCGACGGGCGGTGGAAGGCGCAGTGAGCGGCCGGGCACAAGGCCCAGCGCCAGCAGCCATCCAGTGAAGTGAGAAGGCGGGGCGCGGCGGGCTGTGCCGCTGCCCCGTGGGGGCGATGAACGTCGCCCCAGGGCCAATGGTGCGCCACAAGCGCCCCCGTGGCCTTGCCCTGCATCAAAGAAATGTGGGGTTCGCCCTGTGCGGGCCAACGAATCGCGGCCTTCAGCGCTTGCCGTGTGTCACTTGGTCCAGCCAAGCACCCAGTGCGGCCAGCGCTTGCGAGCGCCAAGGCTCGGCTTCATTGAAGATTTCGTGGTGGGCGCCCGCCAGCTCTACCGCCTGCACCTGAGCGCTCGGGGCCGCGGCATCGGCAAATGCGCGGCTGCCGCTGGGCTGCACCAGCCGGTCGGCACCGGCCCACAGCAGCAGGGTGGGTACGCTCCACCGGGGCGCGGCCTGCAGGGCGGCAGGGCCGGCCACATCAATGGCGCGGGCCAAGCGGGCGCTGATGCGCTTGTGAACCCTCCGGTCGGCCAAATAGGCGCTGACCACCTCCGCGCTGTGCGACAGGCCTTGTGCGTCTAGCCCATTGAGCAAGGTCAGGTTGGGCGCTACGCGCAACAGAATGGACACCAACCAGCGCTGCACGGCGCTCATGCCGGTATCTAGCGCCGGAGACGACAGCACCAGGGCGTCAATTGGCACGCGCGATGCGTCACCCTGGGCCGCCCGTGCCGCATGCTGCGCCGCCACGGCGCCGCCCATGCTGTGGCCCAGCAAGATCAGCGGTGTGCCGCGCGGCAGGCGCAGCCGGGTGTCAAACAACACGTCGTTCAAGTCGTCGAGCAACTGGTTGTCGTGCAGCAAGGTGCCGCGCGGGCCCTGGCTGTCACCGTGGCCGTAGTGGTCGGGGGCACGCACGGCATAGCCCTGGGCCGCCAGCCACTGGGCCAGCGCCTCGTAGCGCCCGGCGTGTTCGCCCAGGCCGTGGCAGATCACCACCACGCCGCGCAGGCGCGCACCGTCGTCAATCGGCCACTCTTGCAGCGCCAGCAGGTCGCCGCCTTCGGTGGTGTGGGTGACAAGCGTTGAATCAACCATCAATCAAGGCCATCGCAAGTGAATGCCAGAGCCTACCCCAGCGCCGCACCCGCTTCAGGCCTGGGCAGCTTGCGGCACGCTGGCAATGACCTGAGCGACTGCGGCTGTGAGCCGCTGGGCATAGGGCAGATGCAAGAACTCGTTGGGCCCGTGGGCGTTGCTTTGCGGGCCCAGCACGCCGCAGACCATCATTTGCGCTTTGGGGAAGCCTTGCGACAGCAAGTTCATCAAGGGAATCGTGCCGCCTTGGCCGATGTAGCCGCAGGGTGCGCCAAAGCAGTCTTGGCTGGCGCGTTGCAAGGCGCCTTCAAACCAAGGCGTGAGGCTCGGCGCGTTCCAGCCGGTGGCCGCACCGTTGGGCGTGAAAGTGACACGGGCTTGATAGGGCGCGTTGTCTTCCAGCAGCGTTTTGAGCTGTTGCACGGCATGCGCCGCATCCACCAAGGGCGGCAGGCGCAGCGACAGCTTGAAGGCGGTGTAGGGCCGCAGCACATTGCCTGCATCGGCCATGGCTGGAAAGCCGTCGGCCCCCACCACACTGAGCGTAGGGCGCCAGGTGCGGTTGATCAGTGCCTCAGCCGGATCGGTGCTCATGGGCAGGGCAAAGGTGCTGCTGCCACCGCAATCAGCGTGCGCCCACGGAAATCGCCGCCACACCGCATCGCCCAAAGTGGCGGCGGTGTCTTGGGCTTGCGCCACGCGCTCGGCGGGGATGTCGCAATGAAACAGCTCGGGCAGCAAGCGCCCGGTGGCGGAGTCTTCTAGCCGATCCAGCACATGGCGCAAGATGCGAAAGCTGCTGGGCACCACGCCCGACGCGTCGCCCGAATGCACGCCTTCGTCCAAGATGTCTACCCGCAGCACCCCACCGGCCAGGCCGCGCAGGCTGGTGGTGAGCCACAGTTGGTCGTAGTTGCCCGCGCCGCTGTCCAAGCACACCACCAGGCCCACGTCGCCCAGGCGGGGCTTTAACGCATCCAGATAAGCGGGCAAATCAAAGCTGCCGCTTTCTTCGCAGGTCTCTACCAGGCCCACGATGCGCGGATGCGGCGTGCCCTGCGCCTTGAGCGCCTGCACGGCGGTGATGGCGGCGTACACCGCATAGCCGTCATCGGCCGAGCCGCGGCCGTAGAGCTTGTCGTCAATGATCTTGGGCGTCCACGGCCCCAAGCCGGTTTTCCAGCCGTTGAACTCGGGTTGTTTGTCCAAGTGGCCGTACATCACCACGGTTTGGGTGCTGGTGTGCTGGTGGGCGGCAATCTCAAACAGCAGCACCGGGGTGCGGCCCTCGATGCGCACCACCTCCAGCGTGAGGCCGCTCACGCGCTGGGATTCGATCCACTGCGCCGCGTCGCGCACCACACGCTCGAGCAGACCGTGGGCGGCCCAGTCGGCGTCAAAGCCGGGGGACTTGGCGGGGATTTCGACGTATTGGGTGAGCTGGCCCACCAAGTCGTCGCGCCAGCGCTGGCTGACGTCGGCCAGGGCGCGGGCGGGGTCCAGTGCGGTGTCGGGCAGGCGAGCGGTCATGGGGGTCTCCTCAATGAAATCGAACGCCAACGCTATAAAAACAATAGCTGCTTGGGTCCACTAACACGGCGCAGCAGGCCTGTTTGGCTAAAAAAAGCCGCCTTGGCTGCCGCTTGGCAGCGGGTGGCGCCACTCCTTGAATTGTCAGGCCGCTTGGGCCATCGGCGCGCTTGGGCTTGGTGGGTCGGCTGCCGCCAACTCATCGGCACTGACGACTCGGTTGCGTCCCTGGCGTTTGGCTTGGTACAGGGCGCGGTCGGCGCGGTCTACAAAGGCTTCCCACCCGCTGGTGGCGGTGATCAATTGAGCCGCCACACCCACGCTAACGGTGACGGGTATGACATGGTCCGCCATGGTGGCGGGTCGGGCCGCCATGGCCGCACGCAGCGATTCAGCCAGATGCACCGCGCCGGCCGCCGGTGTGTCCGGGGCCAGCACCACAAACTCTTCGCCGCCAAAGCGCGCCACCAAATCGTGTGAGCGCACCCGCTGGGTCATGACCTGCACCACATGCTGCAGCACACGGTCGCCCGCCAGATGGCCGTAGCGGTCATTGATGGCTTTGAAGTGGTCCACATCCACCATCAACAAGGCCAGTGGCTGGCCGCTGCGTTCGGCTCTGGCTAGCTCTCGTTGCACGGCATCTACCAAGGCGCGGCGATTGAGGGCGCCGGTCAGTGGGTCTTGCACGGCCAACAGCCGATTGGCTTCGTCGGAGCGTTCTTTGACCATGAACATAAAGCCCACCGAGGTCATCATCATCGACATGAACGAGGCCATGAAGGTCAGCGTTTGAATGACCGATGGGTTGACGTAGTCACCCACGGGATACCCAATGGCCAGCCCAATCAGCCGCAGCACAAAGGCCAGCAGCGCCACGCTCAGGCCAAAAATCACCAGCCATGCGCCGCGCCCGGGCGGCCGCCATTTTTTGTCCAGCACCGCATGCATCACCACAATGAGCTGCAGCGAAATCAACAGGCTGCCCATGCCAATGCGCAGCAGCGGCAAGTCGAGCGTGGCGGCATAAAACACCACCCCAAACGCCGGCAGGCCAATCCCTAAGCGCAGCGGGGGCGGGCGACGCTGAAACTGATGCACCGCCCACAGCATGCAGGCAGCGGCCGTTGTCATGCAGACATTGCCCAGGTACAGCGACACCAGCGACGGCAAGCGCGGCTGCGTCAGCATGCGGTCTAGCAGCACCACAAAGCCGACGGCGTAGACCACCAGCGCCACCGACCACAGGATGAGGCCTTCGGTGTTCTGGCCACGCCACGCCAGCACGGCGGTGGAGCT
>JAAFIY010000155.1 GCA_013297985.1 Comamonadaceae bacterium
TCGCTTACTTAAGGCTGGCGCAGCGGCGCTTGTTGGATGCACATGACCTGTTTGTGGCCGCCTTGAAGGAGGGCGAAGCCGATCCGGCGGCCCTTTTGGGTTCCGGCAATTCGGTGGCCACCACCTACGGTGAAATGCAAGACTTTGCCGGGGCGATGAGGCTCTTTGATCAAGGGCTGGCGCAGCGGCCGGACGACTTGCGTTCGTGGGCCAACTTGTTGTTTACCGTCAACTATCACCCCGACGCTTCGGCCACTGACGTCCGCCGCCGTTATCGGGACTTTGATCAGCAAATGGCCAGCGTGCTGCGGCGCCTGCCGCCGCAGCAGCAAATCGCCACCCCCGCACCGCAGGCCTTGCATGGGCGCCGCCTGCGGGTGGGCTATGCGTCGCCTGACTTTCGCAAACACTCTGTCAGGCATTTCTTGATGCCGCTGTTGGCCCACCACGACCGCACGCGTGTCGAGCTGTTTGCTTATGCCGTTCTGTGGAAGCCCGACGCACTCACCGAGCAGTACCAAACCCATGTGGACCATTGGGTGCGGGTGCAAGACCTGAGCGACGACCTGTTCGCCCAGCGCATTCGCGACGATGGCATTGATGTGCTGGTGGATGTGGCGGGACACACCTCGGGCAACCGCCTGCCGGTGTTTGCCCGCAAACCCGCGCCGGTGCAAGTCACTTGGATGGGTTATGGCAGCACTACGGGTTTGAGCGCCATAGACCACATCTTGCTAGGCCCCAAAAGTGCGCCGCGCGGCAGTGACAAGCACTTTGCCGAGAACCCCTGGCCCTTGCCGCGCACCCTGGTGGCTTACCGGCCCACCGATGGCATGGGCGAATGTGGGCCGCTGCCTGCCTTGGGCAGGGGCTATGTCACTTTCGGAACCTTGAGCCGAACGATCCGCATTAACCACAAGGTGGTGGCCTTGTGGGCGCAGTTGCTCAAAGCAGTGCCCAAGTCGCGCTTGGTGCTCAACTCGGGCCCGTTTGGCGACGCCCGCACCCGCGACTGGATGGCCGAGCGCTTTGCCGCTCACGGCATCAAACCCGATCGACTGGAGATGGGCTACGACAGCCCGCCCTGGGACGTGCTGCGAAACATCGACATCACGCTGGACTGCTTTCCCCACAACAGCGGCACCACCTTGATCGAATCGTTGTACATGGGCGTGCCTTTCGTCACCCTCAAAGACCGCCCCAGCGTAGGCCTGCTGGGCGCCAGCATCAACCACAGCGCGGGGCTGGATGACTGGACGGCATCTACCCCCGACGAATACCTGCGCATTGCCAAGCACTGGGCGACGCACTTGGACGACTTGGCCGCTTTGCGCGCACGCTTACGCCCTCAAATGCAAGCCAGTGCCTTGATGGATGAAGCAGGCTTTGCGCGGGATGTGGAGGCGGCCTACTTCGCGATGTATGAGCAGGCGCTACAAAAAAAGTAGCTGCTTAGGCAATATTTGATTGCCTCGCAGGCCCGTTGGGCCCTAAAGCTAGCGGATGCGCCTACTGCTCGTGAATATCCCAGCGGTGGCCGCAGGCCTTGCAGCGCACCCGCGTTTTGCCACTTTGGCTGTGGTCGGCCTCCACCGTCAGGCGGCCGTACTCCTTGCACTGCGGGCAGTTGGCCTGGTTGGCAATGTGCTCGGCGCGCATCAGCAAATACAAATATCGGCGCATGCCCCACACGGCGATGGCGGCACTGGCGACGAACATCACCGCGTCAATGGTTTTGTCCAACCAGTCGCCACCGGCAAACGCCTCAATGCTGCCCAGCATGCCCAGGGTGGCCAGCAGCATCAGCACCAAATGCGCATGGCCTGAAAGCAATTCACGCTCGTACCACTTGCGAAAACCCACTGCGGCCACGCCGTCGGCGAGTGAGCGGTTGAGGTAGTTAGGGCGGGGATTAGCGGGCATGCGCCCATGATGGGGGCAAAGCGCGGCTTGGGGCAAGTGCACCACGCGGACAGTTCTGCAAATGACACGAAAGCCGTGTAACACGAAGTTCGTGTAAACTGATGCCCATGAAAAACGTCACCGTCACCGTCGACGACCCCGCCTTGGAATGGGCGCGGGTTGAAGCGGCACGGCGCAACACCAGCGTGTCGCGCCTGCTGGGTGACATGCTGGCCGAGCGCATGCGCCAGCAAGACGCCTATGCCCAGGCCATGCGACAGGCGCTGGCGTTCGAACCCCTGCCCATGGGCCCCGCGCCGCGTCGCAAGCCGTCTGAGGGCGCCAGCATATGAGCCATACAACGCTGGTGTTTGTTGATGCCCCAGTGCTCTTGGCCGCCCATGACAGCCTAGCCAGCGCAGCCTCGCGGGACGCGGCGCAGACCTGGCTGCACTGGTGCTGGACGCAGCAGTGCGGGCGCATCAGCAGCCAAGTGCTCAACAACGTGTACGCCCAGGCCAGCGCCCGCATGGCCGCAGACACCCAAAGCGCGGGGCGCGAACGGCTGCGGCAGTTGATTCGCGCGCTGCGCCACTGGCAGCCGCCACATTTGGACCGCTACACGGTAGACGGTGCGTGGCAACTGCAAGACCGCTACGGCCTGGGCTACTGGGACGCCTTGGTGGTGGCCTCGGCCCAGCAACAAGGCTGCGCGGCGGTGCTCACCCCCAATTTGCCGCATGGGCAGCGCTATGACGGCTTGTTGATTGCGCATCCGCAACAACTCAGCCCCAACAGCTTGCAGCAGTCCCTCGCCGTTGATGCTGCCTAAACGCCAACACCTGCTATGACCACCGACCTGTCCACCCTGATCGCCCAGCGCATTCGCCAAGACGTGCAAAGCATGCACGCCTATGCCGTTCAAGAAAGCGCCGGGCTCATCAAGCTTGATGCGATGGAGAACCCCTATCGCCTCAGCGCCGAGCTGCAACACCAGCTTGGCGAACGCTTAAGCGCCGTGCCGCTAAACCGCTACCCCGATCAGCGCATTGATGCCTTGAAGCGCGCGGTTGCCGCCCACGCGCAGTTGCTGCCTGGCCAAGCGCTGATGCTGGGCAATGGGTCGGACGAGCTCATCAGCCTGTTGGCCATGGCCTGTGATCGTCCCGCCTCAGCAGGCGAGCCCGTGCCCGTCATCCTGGCCCCGCTACCTGGCTTTGTGATGTACGCCATGAGCGCGCAGCTACAAGGTCTGCGCTTTGTGGGTGTGGATTTGCAGGCTGATTTCAGCCTGGATATGCCTGCCATGCTTGCCGCCATCGCTCAGCATCGCCCCGCAGTGACCTATCTGGCCTATCCCAACAATCCCACCGCCAATTTGTGGCGCCAAGGGGATGTGCAAGCCGTGGTGGATGCGGTGGCCGCCGTGGGTGGGTTGGTGGTGCTAGACGAGGCTTATCAACCCTTTGCCAGCCACACTTGGCAAGACGTGCTGCGCGCTGCCGGGCCACAGCGCCCGCCGCATGTGCTGGTCATGCGCACCCTGAGCAAGTTCGGCCTGGCCGGGGTGCGCCTGGGCTATTTGATGGGAGAGGCGGCCTTGGTCGCCGAGATCGACAAACTCCGCCCGCCCTACAACGTCAGCATGCTCAATGCCGAATGCGCGCTGTTTGCGCTGGAGCACGCCGACACATTTGCCAAACAGGCTCAAGCTATTCGCGAGCAGCGCCAGCGCCTCTTGGTGGAGCTACCCGCCCTGCCAGGCGTCCAGCAAGTGTTTGCCAGCGACGCCAACATGATCTTGCTGCGCCTGCCGGATGCGCCCGCCGCATTTGCCGGTCTGCGCCAGCGTGGTGTGCTGGTGAAAAATGTCAGCGCCATGCACCCCTTGCTGCGCAACTGCCTGCGCCTGACCGTGGGCACGGCTGATGAAAACACCCAGTTGCTCAGCGCGCTGCGCGCTACTTCGGCTTGAAATCCCGCCCGTCCAATCCCACACTGCCCGCTATGAGCAATGCCCTGATCGCCCCGCCCACCGCTGCCAGCAGCGCCCCGCGCCGTACCGAGGTGCAGCGCCGCACCGCTGAGACCGACATCACCGTGCGCCTTGATTTGGACGGCACAGGCGCCAGCCGCTTGTCCACCGGCATTGGTTTTTTTGACCACATGCTCGACCAGATCGCCCGCCACGGCCTGATTGATCTGGACATTCAGGCCACGGGTGACTTGCACATCGACGGCCACCACACCGTAGAAGACGTGGGCATCACCTTGGGCCAGGCCTTTGCGCGCGCGGTGGGCGACAAACGCGGCCTGCGCCGCTATGGCCACGCCTATGTGCCGCTGGATGAGGCCCTGAGCCGCGTGGTGATTGATTTGTCGGGGCGGCCCGGCTTGGAGCTGCACCTGCCCTTTACCAGCGGCATGATCGGCACGCTGGATACGCAATTGGTGCACGAATTCTTTCAAGGCTTTGTGAACCACGCGGGCGTCACATTGCACATCGACAACCTGCGCGGCTCCAACGCCCACCACCAGTGTGAAACCGCCTTTAAGGCCTTTGGCCGCGCGCTGCGCATGGCCACTGAGATCGATCCGCGCGCAGCGGGCGTGATTGCGTCGACCAAGGGTAGCCTGTGAGTCCAGGGGCTAAGCGTTCCACCGTGGCGGTAGTCGACTACGGCATGGGCAATCTGCGTTCGGTGTCGCAAGCGGTGATGGCGGCCGCCCAAGGCTCAGGTGTGCAGGTGCAAGTCACGCAAGACCCGGCGGTGGTGGATGCGGCCGACCGCATCGTGCTACCCGGCCAAGGCGCCATGGCCGACTGCATGCACGAACTGCACGCCAGTGGCCTGCTGCAATCGGTGCTGCGGGCGGCGGCCCACAAACCGCTATTTGGCGTGTGCGTGGGCATGCAAATGCTGCTGACCCACAGCGACGAAGGCCGCACGCCTGCGGGCACGCCAGGCCTGGGCCTGATTTCCGGCCGGGTGGCGCGCTTTGCGCTAGAAGGCCGCACGCAAGCCGACGGCAGCCGCTTCAAGGTGCCGCAAATGGGCTGGAACCGTGTGCAGCAGGCGCAGCCGCACGCCATTTGGGCCCAGGTGCCCGACCAAGCCTGGTTCTACTTTGTGCACAGCTACCATGCGCAGCCGGAGCACGCGGCGCATTCGGCGGGCTTGGCCGACTACGGCGGGCTGTTTACCGCAGCCCTGGCCCGCGATAATATTTTTGCCACTCAGTTCCACCCTGAAAAAAGCGCGGCCCACGGCTTGCAGCTGTACCGCAACTTCCTGCACTGGAACCCCTGAATCCGTTCACCCGGCGCATTTGCCTTTAGAAGCGCGCCCCAGCCTCACCATGCTGCTGATTCCTGCGATTGACCTCAAAGACGGTCACTGCGTGCGCCTTGTTCAAGGCGACATGGACCAATCCACCGTGTTTGGCGAAGAACCCTCTGTGATGGCCCAGCGCTGGATAGACGCTGGCGCCCGCAGGCTGCACTTGGTGGACCTGAACGGCGCCTTTGCCGGTGAACCGCGCAACGCCAGCGCCATCCGCGGCATTGTGCAAACCGTGCGCAAACATCTGAATGCGCTGGGCGAGGGCGAATTGCCTATCCAACTGGGGGGCGGCATCCGTGATTTGGACACCATCGAGCGCTATGTGGACAACGGCATTGACTACGTGATCATCGGCACGGCAGCCGTCAAGAACCCGGGCTTTTTAAAAGACGCTTGCAGTGCTTTTGGTGGCCACATCATCGTGGGGCTGGACGCCAAAGACGGCAAGGTGGCCACCGACGGTTGGAGCAAGCTCACCGGCCACGAGGTGGTGGACTTGGCCCGCAAGTTTGAAGACTACGGGGTCGAAT
>JAAFIY010000156.1 GCA_013297985.1 Comamonadaceae bacterium
TGAGCGCCGGGCTGAGCGTGAGCGAGTTGAAGGCCGAGATCACCGTGCTGATGGCAATCGTCACCGCAAACTGTTTGTAGAACTGCCCCGTGAGGCCGGGCACAAAGGCCAAGGGCACAAACACTGCACACAGCACCAGCGCAATGGCAATGATGGGCCCCGACACCTCGCGCATGGCTTGCACCGTGGCGTCGTGCGGGCTCAAACCCGCTTCAATGTTGCGCTCGACGTTCTCCACCACCACGATGGCGTCGTCCACCACGATGCCAATCGCCAGCACCAAGCCAAACAGGGTGAGGGTGTTGATGGAGTAACCCAGCAGCAGCAAAAAGGCAAAGGTGCCCACGATGCTGACGGGCACCGCCAACAGCGGGATGACCGACGCACGCCAAGTCTGCAAAAACACAATCACCACCAGCACCACCAGCAGCACGGCTTCTAGCAGCGTGACCACCACTTTTTCGATGCTGGTCTGCACGAAGCGCGTGGGGTCGTACACGATGCTGTAGTCCATGCCGGGCGGAAAGTCGGCTTTGAGCCGCTCCATCGCCTTGCGCACGTTGTTGGACAAGGCCAATGCGTTAGAGCCTGGCGCTTGAAATACCGCAATAGCCGCCGCCTCTTTGTTGTTGAGCAAGCTGCGCAGGGCATAGGTGCCAGCTGACAACTCCACCCGCCCGATGTCGCGGATGCGGATCAACCCGCCGCTGGCTGGGTCAGCGCGCACGATGATGTCGGCAAACTGCTGCTCGGTGGTCAACCTGCCTTGGGTGTTCACCGCCAGCTGAAACTCCACGCCCTTGGGCGCTGGCGGCGCGCCCACGGTGCCCGCTGCCACTTGGGCGTTTTGCTCGCGGATGGCGCCCACCACCTCGGCGGTGGTCAGGCCGCGTGCGGCGAGCTTGCCAGGGTCTAACCACACCCGCATGGCGTAGTCACCCGCGCCAAACAGCAGCACCGAGCCCATGCCCGGTATGCGCAACAAATCGTCGCGCACATTGAGCTGGCCGTAGTTGCGCAGGTACAGCGCGTCGCGGCTGTTGTCGGGGCTGACCAGGTGCACCACCATGGTCAGGTTGGGGCTGCTTTTCTCTGTCGTAACACCGATCTGCCGCACGATCTCGGGCAAACGCGGCAGGGCGCGATTGATGCGGTTTTGCACCGCTGTCTCGGCGGCTTCTGGGTTGGTGCCGATCTTGAAGGTCACCGTGAGTGTCATGCCGCCATCTGCGGTGGCTTGCGAGTCAAAGTACAGCAGGTTCTCAATGCCGTTGATCTGCTCCTCAAGCGGCGTGGCCACGGTTTCGCTGATCACCCGGGGGTTGGCCCCGGGAAACTGGGCACGCACCACAATTTGCGGCGGTGCGACTTCGGGGTATTCGCTCACCGGCAGGCGAAAGATGGCCAGCGTGCCGAGCAAGAAGATAAAGATCGAGAGCACCGCCGCAAAGCGCGGTCGGTCGATAAAAAAGCGTGAAATGTCCATGGCGGGCGTCTCAGCGCTTGGCTTCGCTGGGCTCAGCGCTGCCACCCGCAGCAGCCGCCGCCTGGGGTTGCGGCGCCAGTGGCATGCCCTTGTCGTCCGCCTTCAGCACCTCGGGCTTGACGGGCATGCCCGGCATGATGCGTTGCAGGCCATCCACCACCACGTTGTCGCCCGGCTTTACCCGGCCACCCAGCACCACCCGCATGCCATCGTGCAGCGCACCCAGTTGCACGTCGCGGAACTGGGGTTGACCGTCAGCCCCCACCACCACCACGAACTTCTTGCTTTGATCGGTGCCCACGGCGCGTTCGGGCACCAGCACCGCGTTGTAGGGCGCCGAGGTGGCCATCACGATGCGCACCGCCAAACCCGGCACAAACTGGCCACGGGCGTTGTCAAAACTGGCGCGCATGCGCATGGCGCCGGTCTGTGGGTTCAAGCGGTTGTCCACAAAGTCGAGCTTGCCGGCGTGGGGGTGGCCGTCTTCATTGGCCAGGCCCATGCGCACATTGGGCGCCTTTTCACCTGCGGCCTTGATACGCAAAAAGGTTTGCTCGCTGCCGTCAAAGTAGGCGTACATCCGCGCCACACCGGCAATTGAGGTGAGCACCACCTGCTCATTGACCAGGTTGCCCGCTGTGAGGTTGGCACGCGAAGCGCGCCCAGCAATCGGCGAGCGCACGGCGGTGAATTCCAGACTCAGGCGCGCATTGCGCAGTGCCGCGTCGGCCGCCGCGATATCGGCGCCGTTGGTGCGCACCGCAGCGGCCAACTGATCCACCTCTTGCTGCGAAGCCGCCTTGGCCGCCAGCAGCTTTTGCGCCCGTGCGAGTTCGGCCGCATTCAGCTCGGCACGCGATCTGACGGCCGCCAACTGCGATTCAAGCCGCGCCACCTCGGCCGCAAAAGGGCGGGCATCAATGCTGAACAGCAACTGGCCGCGCGCCACCAGCGCGCCATCGGCAAAGTGCACCCGCTCAATGACGCCGCCCACCCGAGGGCGCACTTCCACAAACTGCGCGGCCTCTAGCCGACCACTGAATTCCTCGCTGTCAGACAGGGAGCGTTGCACCGCAGGCACCACGCCCACCGGGGCAGGGCCCATCGCGCCTTTGGGCGCAGCACCCTTGGCCGCGTCGCCACAGGCGCTGAGCAAGGCCAGCGCGGCGCAAGTGGCCGCAATCAGAAACGGCAAGCGCGAGAGATTCATGGGTCGAAAGTCCTAGAGTGCAGCGGTTCACACGCGCCTGCCGTGCGGGTGGCTCAGTTCAAGGCACGGCCCAAAGGCCGTTTGACCGACAACCCAGCCTTAAAAACCACACGCCTGACAGGCCATTAGTGAAAGTATGTCTCAACAATCCAGTCCCATGGTCGGCACTGAGGCCGGGTCGGCTACTCCCAAGACTGGCGCGTGGGGCCGGGCTTGTCCCACAACGCCATCACTTCATCCCATGAGCGCGGTAGTTCGCTGGGTTTCAGGCTGAGTCTTTTGAACTCGGAGATGGCGGATTCCGGCTCGCCGCGCCGCATGGCCTGCCGGTGGACCTCGCTTCGCACAAAGGCCGCGCGCGCTGCATCGTCGCGCCACACGGTAATCGTCCAGCCATGGGTGCCAAACACCTCGCGGCGCGCGCCCCAGCCCAACAGACCCGGTTGCGCCTGTATCTGTCCCAATACGCGGCTGGTGTGGAAGTCAAATGGCAAGCGATCCCTGTGCGGCACCTCTACCCGGGTCAGCGCCACCACCACACTCGTGTCTGAACCATGCCGCTGGGCGACTGCTTGCGGATCGGGCACCGGAGAACCGACCGCACAACTGGTCAGCGCAAGCAGCCCCGCTAGGCTAGCCCAGCCGCTCAGCGCGGCCCAAAGTCCAGCACGAGCAGGCCGTGCAGGCCAGGCGCCAAAAAAGGGAGAAGACATGGAAAGCGCTCCGCGGAGTTGACACTGTCAACATCATGCACGCAGTAGGTTGACGCTGTCAACATTCTCTTAGGCGTGATCGCGCTTGCTTGGGTCTTTGGGTACCGCGGTGTTACTGTTGTTGCTGAATTGATCGCCGCCACGTGCCACATGCCCCGCTCGTCCTTCCCTGCTGCAAAACCTTCGGCATTGAGCCCCACCACGCGCCCCACTCCGTCAGCACCTGACCTGCGCGAAGCCTGCGTGCAAGCTGCGCGCGACGTGATTGCCGAAGTTGGCGTCGAAGCCTTGAGCCTGCGCGATGTGGCGAGGCGCCTGGGGGTGTCGCACCAGGCGCCCTATCGCCACTACCCCAGCCGTGAGCATTTGCTGGCCGAGGTGATGCGGCGTTGCTTTGAGCAATTTGCGGCCCACCTGGACACCCGCGACCAGCCCGAAGCACCCATGGATGAACTGCGATCACTGGGCGAACGCTACCTAACCTATGCGCAAGCCCACCCGCTGGAATACCGGCTGATGTTTGGCACGCCCTGGCCCGGCCCGGCCGAGCATCCCCACCTGATTCGCGCCGCCACCCATGCGTTTGATGCCCTGCGCGGCGTGCTCAAGCGGGTGCATGGTGCAGGTGCCGCGCAGCGCTTGGCGGTGGAGGCTGACGCCATGTTCATCTGGTCCACCATGCACGGCTTGGCGGGTGTGCTCAGCAGCAGCCTGATGCCCCACCTGGGGTTGCATGCCAATAGCCGAAAGCAAGCGGCGCAGCAGGTTCTGAACCGGGTGGGGGCTACACTCGCTGCCCCGCGCGGTTGAGCACTGCGCACATTTTGCTGTTTGGGCTGCTTGCGCCGCATTCACGCCCTAAGCAGCTATCGTATTTGTAGCAACCGTGTCTGATCTCACCCACGAAACCCGCCGCCGCCGCACCTTCGCCATCATCAGCCACCCCGATGCGGGCAAGACCACGCTGACCGAGAAGCTGCTGCTGTTCTCGGGCGCCATTCAGATTGCGGGCAGCGTGAAGGCGCGCAAGGCCAGCCGCCACGCCACCAGCGACTGGATGGAGATTGAAAAGCAGCGGGGCATCTCGGTGGCCAGCTCGGTGATGCAGATGCTGTATCGCGACCACGTCATCAACCTGCTGGACACCCCCGGCCACAAAGACTTCAGCGAAGACACCTACCGCGTGCTCACTGCCGTGGATTCGGCCCTGATGGTGATCGACGCGGCCAACGGGGTGGAAAGCCAAACCCGCCGCTTGATTGAGGTGTGCCGCCAGCGCAATACGCCCATCATCACTTTCATCAACAAAATGGACCGCGAAGTGCGCGACCCATTGGACGTGATGGACGAGGTGGAGCGTGAACTGGCCATGCCCTGCGTGCCCATGACCTGGCCCGTGGGCAAGGGCAAGAGCTTTGCAGGCATCATGAATTTGCGCACCCAGGCCATGACGGTGTTTGAAGCCGGCAGTGAACGCCGCCCACAAGACTTTGACAACGTGCCGCTGGCCGACACCGCCGCCCTTAAAGCCCGCTTTGCCGAGGAATACGAAGCCGCGCAAGAAAGCATGGAGCTGGCTGCTGGTGCATCGCCCGCGTGGGACGCGCAAGCCTTTTTGGACGGCAAGCTCACACCCGTGTTTTTTGGGTCGGGCGTCAACAACTTTGGCGTGATGGAAGTGCTAGACGCCCTGGTCGATTTGGCCCCCAGCCCGCGCACCCGCATCAGCACCGCGCCGGGCCCGAACAAGACAGTCAACACCGTCGAAGTGCAGCCTGACGACAGCGCGTTCAGCGGCGTGGTATTCAAGGTGCAGGCCAACATGGACGCCAACCACCGCGACCGCATTGCCTTTGTGCGGGTGGCATCGGGCCGCTATGCCCCGGGCTTGAAGCTCAAGGTACAGCGCACCGCCAAAGAAATGCGGCCCACCAGCGTGGTGACTTTCTTAAGCCAGCGGCGGGAGGCGGTGGACGAAGCCTATGCCGGCGACATCATTGGCTTTACCACCCACGGCGGCGTGCAGTTGGGCGACACGCTCACCGACGGCTCGGTGGTGCGCCAATATACCGGCCTGCCCTTTTTTGCGCCCGAGATGTTCATGGGCGTGGTGCTTAAAAACCCGCTGCGCACCAAGCAACTTCAACAAGGCTTGGCGCAGTTGGGCGAAGAAGGCGCCATTCAAGTGTTTTGGC
>JAAFIY010000157.1 GCA_013297985.1 Comamonadaceae bacterium
ACACCTGGGTGCAGCAGGCGCTGGACCTGCTGGACGCGCTGGGCGTGCCGCAGGTCGATCTGGTCGGTAATTCCTTCGGCTCGGGCCAGCCAGTCGAGTTGGCGCGCGCTGGTCGAGTCGGCTGCGGCGAGTTCGGCGCGCAATTCGTCCAAGCTCAAGGGCTTGGCCGACAGTAGTGCGCCGCCCCTCCCTGGCGGCCCTTTCGGGGCGGCGCCCACTCCGGCGCCCGCGAGGCCAGTCACGCGTTCTTGCAGAGATTCCAATTGAACCAAGCGCGCCTGAAGTTCGCCGACTTGACGCGCCATGGCATCGATGTTGTCGCGCATAAAGCGCTCCTGGGTGGCCACATGTTCGTGGGCGGCTTCGCGCACCACGCTGCTGACCACTGGCCAGCCATTGCGAGCACCCACCAGCACGATCCAGTGGCCCAGCAGCACCGCCAACAGCACCCACAACAGCAAAGCACTGCCAATGGCGGCCCACAGCCGCGGTCCATCCAGTTGCAAATGACGGCTGCGCCCGTTGGCGGAGCTCAAGATAATGATGTGCATGACCTTTCCTCGCCGCAGTTCTGGTTTGCCGCCTCCGTCCACCGGCCCTTCTGCCCGCCCGCAGCCACCGCTGTCTGTGTCTGTTACAGCGGTAGAGGCGGCGCAGGCCGCCCCCCAACTGTCGGCCGGCCTAGCGTCACTGCGCCAGTCGCGCCATCTGTGGCAACTAGCCACCGACGCATCGCCAGACCTGCAGCTTCTGCGAGTGACGCCCTCCACCCTCCAAGAAAGCAGTTGGACCCTGATGGTGCCGGGCAATGCCGAAGCCGCCAAACTGCGTCAAAGCGCGCCCAAGTTGGCCGCGCTGGCCCAAGCAGCGCAGGGCCGCCTCGTTGAGGTGCGCATCAAGATCAGCAAAGGCTTGGACTGAACTTGGCGCACAGCCAAGGCCGCTGCATTCGTGGTGCCGACTATCGGATTCGAACTGATGACCTACCGCTTACAAGGCGGTTGCTCTACCAACTGAGCTAAGTCGGCGCAGGCGCGCATTGTAGGTGCGAGCTCGCGGGCCAAGCGTGGGCCCAAAGGGCGGCTAGACCCGCGCGCCTACTTCACCCGCTTCAAAGGCGGCTTGCCGCCCCCGTTCGGCCGCGGGGGCTGGGGATCAACGCCCCCCGACTCGCCGGGCGACGAAGGCGTTTGGGCATCACCACCAGGGGCAGCAGACGCGCCGTGAAGCTGGCTGTCAGATTGGCTGCGATTGGCTGTCTTTCTGGCACCAACGGCTGCCAGGGAAATGGGCCTGCCACTGCCAGACCGGTGCTTGACGCCGCGCGGAGCCGTCGTGTCCGCCGACGACAAAGCGCCTGCATCTGACACAGGGCCTGCGGAATCTGACGCGGATTTGAGCAGTCGTCCTGAAGGGCCGGGGGCAGCACCCGTCTCATTCAACGAGCTTTCAGCCGCCCCAGCGCCGCCGCCTAGGTCAGAGGCCGCGGCGCCAAGGGTTG
This sequence comes from Comamonadaceae bacterium, assembly GCA_013297985.1. GTDB lineage: Bacteria > Pseudomonadota > Gammaproteobacteria > Burkholderiales > Burkholderiaceae_C > JAAFIY01. The sequence goes on from JAAFIY010000157.1 coordinate 1,502, forward strand.
GCGCCACATCTGAAGCCTCATCTGCTTTGGATGGACTCGCCACGCTCATCAGGGTGGGACCGGCTCGCGCGGGCACATCGCTTTGTGACACCGGCGCCGGAAAGGCCATGCCTTGGCCGTTCTCACGGGCGTAGATGGCGATCACCCGACCGACAGGAATCAGGATGTCTCGTGGCACCCCACCAAACCGGGCCTTGAATTCGATGAATTCATTCCCCAAGGCCAGCCCGTTCGTCGCGTCGTAGCTGATATTTAAGACGATTTCACCGTTCTTGACATATTCGCGCGGCACCTGCACCACGTCATCGACCTGAACCGCCACATACGGTGTCAAGCCGTTGTCGGCACACCATTCGTGGATCGCACGAATCAAATATGGCCGAGTGGAACTGGTATCAGTCACAGCGTAGCGCTCGACAGCCACGGTTACTTGCGCATCACTTTCTCTGAAGGCGTCAAGGCTTCAATATAGGCCGGACGGGAGAAAATTCGCTCACCGTACTTCAGCAGCGGCGCCGCATTTTTGCTGAGTTCAATCCCATAGGCATCCAAGCGCCACAAAAGCGGCGCAATTGCGACGTCCAGCATCGAGAAGCTGTCGCCCAGCATGAACTTGTTCTTCAAGAACACCGGTGCCAATTGAGTCAAGCGATCACGAATTTGGCTACGAGCCTTGTCGAGTACTTTGTCGTTGCCTTTCAAGGTTCGGTTTTCCAACGCCGACACATGAACGAACAGCTCTTTTTCAAAATTCAGCAGAAACAGACGGACTCGGGCCCGGTCGACCGGGTCGCCAGGCATCAGTTGGGGGTGTGGAAAGCGCTCATCGATGTACTCATTGATGATGTTGGATTCATACAAAATCAGGTCGCGCTCCACCAAGATCGGGACCTGACCGTAGGGATTCATGACATTGATGTCTTCGGGCTTGTTGTACAAATCAACATCTCGGATCTCAAAATCCATCCCTTTCTCAAACAACACAAACCGGCAGCGATGTGAAAACGGGCAAGTCGTACCGGAATAAAGCACCATCATATTTCGAGAACTCCTAAAATCAAAAGGGAGTGGGGCACAATTTGTGACCACCACTCCCGACCCGTAGAAGGCATGCAAACAAGCACACCTCCTCAACGGGGACGAGTCAAACGTGTCCTACTTGACGTCTTTCCAATAGGCCGCGTTGAGTCGCCAAGCAATCACGGTGAAGACTCCCAAGAACAAAATCACCCAGGCGCCGATAGCTACTCGCCGATTCTGGTTGGGTTCCGACATCCACTGCAGGTAAGCCACCAGATCCGAAATTGTCTGGTCGTACTCACGGGTGGACATCGTGCCAGGCTTGACCTGTTCCCAGCCCACCAACACATTGACGTCGTGCCCATGGCTGCTGCGCTTTTCAAACACAGGCTTTCGCTCACCTTGCAATTCCCAGAGCACATGCGGCATGCCGATGTTAGGAAAAGCCAGGTTGTTCCAGCCAGTTACTTTAGTTTCATCACGGTAGTAATACCGAAGCAAGGTATAGATGTAGTCCGTGCCGAGCGTGGAGTAGGTGTTGCGCGAGCGTGTGATCAAGGTCAGATCAGGCGGATTGGCGCCGAACCAATCTTTAGCTTCACGCGGGTTAATCGAAGCGCGCATCACGTCGCCCACTTTCGCACCGGTGAACAACAGATTGTCTTTGATCTGCTGCTCGGTCAGGCCGATGTCTGTCAAGCGGTTGTACCGCATGAACGCTGCCGAATGGCAGCTTAGGCAGTAGTTCGCAAAGACCTTTGCGCCGTTCTGCAGGGCCGCCATGTCCGTGGTTTTGCCCGGGGCTTTGGCCAGGTCTACCGCAGGCCCGCCGGCCGCGAAAGCGCCGCCAGCAAAGGCAAGAGCCGCGAAAAAAGCAATTAGGAATCTCTTCATGATAGGAGCAGCCGACAGAGTGCAGTCAAACGTTGCGGGCAGGCAATGGACGGGCGCGATTTTGAATCAATGCGGCGCAAATACGACCCGATCGGGTACTGGTTTGAAGTCACCCAAACGACTCCACCACGGCATCAACAAGAAGAAACCAAAGTAGATCAGCGTGCCGACCTGCGAAATACGCTCGCCCCACAGCGATACCGGCTGAATACCCAGGTAACCGAGCACGAAGAAGTTCACCACAAAAATTCCGTACAACCATTTATGCCAGGTAGGTCGGTAGCGGATAGATTTCACCGGGCTGTAGTCCAGCCACGGCAAGAAGAACAGAATAATGACCGCACCGCCCATCACCACGACACCCCAGAACTTGGCGTCAAAAACCTTGAGTAGCACGATCGCCACGGCTGCAGCTGCCACCACAACGGCCTTGAACAAGCTCGGCATTGGTGCCTTGGCGGCCGCCAATAACGCCCCGACCGCGGCGATCACGCAAATCACGTTCACCAACAGATCAGTGGTCGCCCGCAACATGGAGTAATAGGGCGTGAAGTACCAAACCGGGGCGATGTGGGCGGGCGTCTTGAGTGGATCGGCCGGAATGAAATTGTTGTATTCCAAGAAATAGCCGCCGAATTCCGGCGCAAAAAACACCACGGCGGAAAACACCAGCAAGAACACACTCACGCCAAGAATGTCGTGAACGGTGTAGTACGGATGGAACGGAATGCCGTCCATGGGTTTGCCTGTCTTGGGATCTTTGGTTGCTTTGATCTCCACGCCATCCGGGTTGTTGGAGCCAACCTCATGTAGGGCGATCAGGTGGGCGGCGACCAATCCGAGCAACACGAGCGGAATAGCGATGACGTGGAAGCTGAAGAATCGGTTAAGCGTGGCGTCGCTCACCACGAAATCACCGCGAATCAGCAGCGCCAAGTCCGGGCCAATGAAGGGAACCGCAGCGAACAGGTTCACGATGACCTGCGCACCCCAATAAGACATTTGACCCCAGGGCAACAGGTACCCCATGAAAGCCTCGGCCATCAGACACAAGAAGATGGCGCAACCAAATACCCAAATGAGTTCGCGCGGCTTGCGGTAGCTGCCGTAAATCAGTCCGCGGAACATGTGCAAATACACCACCACAAAAAATGCCGAAGCCCCAGTGGAGTGCAAATAGCGCACCAGCCAACCCCAGGGGACATCTCGCATGATGTACTCAACCGAGGCAAACGCGTAGTTTGCATCCGGCTTGTAATGCATGACCAAGAAAATACCGGTCACGATCTGAATGACCAGCACCAGCAAAGCCAATGAGCCGAAGAAATACCAAAAATTGAAATTCTTCGGCGCGTAGTAATCGGCCAAATGCTCGTTGTAGAGCTTGGTAAGCGGAAACCGGTTGTCAACCCAATTGAGCAGCTTGTCAGCCACTGGAGCGTTGGGAGAAATCTCTTTCATCTGAGCCATCGCGCAATGCCTCTTCAAGCGGACTTCTTGTCTTCGCCGATCAGCAGCTTGCTGTCCGACAAATACATGTGGGGAGGAACTTCGAGGTTGTCGGGGGCCGGCTTGTTCTTGAACACTCGGCCTGCGATGTCGAACGTTGAGCCGTGGCAGGGGCACAAAAAGCCGCCCGCCCAATCATCTGGCAGCGATGGCTGCGGGCCCGTGGTGAACTTGTCGCTGGGCGAGCAGCCCAAGTGCGAGCAGATGCCCACGGCGACGAAATACTCCGGCTTGATGGAGCGATGCGGGTTGCGGGCGTACTCCGGCGTGGGGTAGGCCGTGCGCGCAGAAGCCGGATCGGCTACCTGGCCCTCGGTGCCCTTCAACGACGCCAGTTGTTCAGGCGTGCGCCGCATGATCCACACCGGCTTGCCGCGCCACTCAACCGTGAGCTTTTCACCGGGCCGCAGGCCCGACACATCCACCTCGACTGCCGCGCCTGCGGCCTTGGCGCGCTCAGACGGCTGGAAGGTGCTGACAAATGGCACCGCTACGGCGACACCGCCGAGGGCTCCCGCACAGG
>JAAFIY010000158.1 GCA_013297985.1 Comamonadaceae bacterium
GGGAAATCGACCTGTTTGGCGCCAACGCCGCCCAAGCCCAGGCCGCTCAAGCCCGGCTGGCCATGGCGCAAGCGGGCTGGCACCAGGCGCGGGTATCACTGGCGGCTGAGGTGGCCCTGCAACGCGTGGCCCTGGCTGAATGCGAAAGGCAGCTGGCCGTGGTGCGCGCGGACAGCGACAGCCGCGCCGCCAGCTTGCGTTTGAACGAAGCCAGCGCCAACGCAGGCTTGGCCGCGCCCGCCACCACCGCCTTGGCCCGCGCCAGCGCCGCCGAGGGCCGGGCCCGGGTGGCCGCCCAAGCCGCGCAATGTGTGCGCGAAGAACGCGCCTTGGCCACCCTGGCTGACTTGTCGGTGGCCGATTTGCGCCAACGTTTGGCGGCGGCCCCATACCCCTGGGGCACCGATGCCACTGTGCCGCTGCCCAGCGTGCCCGCCGTGTTGCTGCAGCAGCGGCCCGATGTGTTTATGGCCGCGCAAACCCTGGCCGCCGCCAGCGCCGACTGGCATACCGCCGACATGCAACAGCGCTATCCGCGCCTGAGCTTGCAGGGCTCGATTGCGGTGGGCTCGGTGCGCTTGGGCGGCAACACCAATGACGCCCGCACTTGGTCCATCGGCCCGCTGGCTTTGACGATGCCCATCTTGGACGGCGGCCGCCGCGCGGCCAACACCCAAGTGCAGGTGGCCCGCTATGAAGAAGCTGCCAGCGCCTACCGCGCCAGCGTGCGCCAAGCCGTGCGCGAAGTGGAAGACGCCCTCACCGCCCTGCGCAGCACCAGCGAACGCGCCGACGACGCCCGCGTGGCGGCTGAGGGCTACCGCGCCAGCTTTGTGGCCGCTGAATCGCGCCAGCGCGCAGGCCTGGGCAGCTTGCCCGAGCTGGAAGACGCCCGCCGGATTTCCTTAGCGGCAGAAAGCGCCTTGCTCAGCCTGCAGCGCGAACGCGCCAGCGCCTGGGTGGCGCTGTACCGCGCCGTGGGCGGTGGCTGGGAAGAAGCCAACAACGCCCAGGCCAGCGGCGCGCAAGTCAGCAGCAAATAAGCCGGTTCGGCCCTGTTTATAAGCCTAGTCAGCTACAAAAACACTAGCAAACACATTAGCTACCCCGGGTGGGTCTGCGTCGTATTCAGTTTCATTGATTCAGAGGTTCGTGATGCAAACGCTTCGTTCTTCGCTTTCGTCCCACCACCTGGCGCTCGTGGCTGCGGCTGTTGTGGCCGTGCTGGGTTTGGGTGGCGCCACGGTGGCGTTCAGCCAATCCGCGGCACCCGCCGCAGCGCCAGCGGCCACGCTGGCTAAACCCAGCCTGACGGTCACACGCACCCAACCCCAACGCCAAACCTGGCCGGATCGCCTAAGCGCCAATGGCAGCGTGGCGGCCTGGCAAGAAGCCATCGTGGGGGCAGAGACCAACGGCCTGCGCATTGCCAGCGTCAAAGTCAGTGTGGGTGACCGCGTGGCGGTGGGCCAAGTGCTGGCCAGCTTTGACAGCGCCACCTTGCAAGCCGATTTGGCGGTGGTACGCGCCCAACTGGCTGAGGCGCAAGCGGCTTTAAGCGAAGCCCGCGCCAACGCCGAACGCGCCCGCGTGGTGCAAGCCAGCGGCGCCCTAAGCGCCAGCCAAATCAACCAACTGCTCACCGCCGAAACCACGGCCGCCGCCCGGGTGCAAGCCACCCAAGCGCAAATTGCCGCGCATGAGGTGCGCATTCGCCAAACCGAACTGCGCGCGCCCGATGCGGGCATCGTCAGCGCCCGCATGGCCACCATTGGCGCGGTGCCCGGCCCCGGGCAAGAGCTCTTTCGCTTGATTCGCCAAGGCCGCCTGGAATGGCGCGGTGAAGTCACTGCTGCCGAGCTGCCCCGCATCAAAACCGGCATGACGGTGCAACTGCGCGGCGCGGGCCACCAAACCGCCCCGGGCAAAGTGCGCCTGATTGCCCCCACGGTAGATCCGCAAACCCGCAACGCCTTGGTGTATGTGGACATGACCCGTGGCCAAAGCGCGGGCCTCTTGCCCGGCATGTTTGCGCGCGGCGAATTTGAAGTGGGCCGCAGCGACGCACTGGTGGTGCCGCAAGCCTCCATCGTCATGCGCGACGGCTTTGCCCAAGTGGCCGTGCTGCCCGCCGGTGTGGCCGACAACGCGGTGGCCAAGGTCAATCTGCGCAAGGTCGACCTGGGTCGGCGCAACGGCGAGTGGGTGGAAGTGGTGCAAGGCCTAGATGAAAAGGCCCAAGTGGTGGTGACGGGCGCGGGCTTTTTGAACGACGGCGACACCGTGCGCGTGGTGGCCACGCCCGCTGCACCCCAAGCCGCTGGCGCTGCAGCCAAACCCGCTGCATCCGGCGTATCTACGCCGCAAGCCGCTACAAAATAAGGAGCATTCAAGATGAACGTCTCCTCTTGGTCCATCCGCAACCCGATTGCGGCCATGATGGTCTTTGTGCTGCTGACTTTTGCGGGCCTGATCGCCTTCAAAAGCATGAAGGTGCAGAACTTTCCTGACTTGGATTTGCCCACCATCAACGTGGTGGCCAACCTGCCCGGCGCCGCGCCCGCGCAGTTGGAAACCGAAGTGGCGCGCAAGATTGAAAACTCTGTCGCCAGCCTGCAGGGCCTAAAGCACATCTACACCAATGTGCAAGACGGCACGGCCACCATCACCGCCGAGTTCCGCCTTGAAAAACCGGTGCAAGAAGCGCTAGACGATGTGCGCAGCGCGGTGCAGCGGGTGCGCAGTGATTTGCCCGCCGATTTGCGTGACCCCATCGTCAGCAAGATCGACCTGGCGGGCGCCCCGGTGCTGGCCTTTACCGTGGATATGGCCGACACCGACATCGGTGACTTATCTTGGTTTGTCGACAACGAAGTGGCTCGCAAGCTGCTGACGGTGCGCGGTGTGGGCGCCGTCACCCGCGTGGGCGGCGCTGAGCGCCAAGTGTTGGTGGCGCTAGACCCGGCCAAGCTGCAAGCGCTGGGCACGACGGCGGCCGATGTGTCGCGCCAACTGCGCTCGCTGCAAATTGACACCGCTGGCGGCCGCACCGACTTGGGCGGCGCCGAACAACCCGTGCGCACCTTGGGCGCCGTGCAGACCGCTGATCAACTGGCGGCGGTGCAATTGGCTTTGAGCGACGGCCGCCGCATCCGCCTGGATGAAGTGGCCCGGGTGCGCGACACGGTGGCCGAACCACGCGCGGCCGCATTGCTCAACGGCCAGCCCGTGGTGGGCTTTGAGGTGTCGCGCAGCCGCGGCGCCAGCGAAATTGAAGTGGGCGAAGGCGTGATGAAAGCCATCGACGAACTCAAAGCCGCGCACCCCACGCTGGTGGTGACCAAGGCCTTTGACTTTGTGGAGCCGGTGCAGTCTGAATATGACGCCAGCATGTTGATGCTGTATGAGGGCGCCATTCTTGCGGTGCTGGTGGTGTGGCTGTTTTTGCGCGACTGGCGTGCCACCTTTGTGAGCGCAGTGGCGCTGCCGCTGTCGGTGATTCCGGCCTTTATTGGCATGGCCTACTTGGGCTTTTCCATCAACGTGGTGACGCTGTTGGCGCTGTCGTTGGTGGTGGGCATTTTGGTGGACGACGCCATTGTGGAAGTGGAAAACATCGTGCGCCACCTGCGCATGGGCAAGTCGCCGTATCAGGCCGCGATGGAAGCGGCTGATGAGATTGGCCTGGCGGTGATTGCCACCACCTTCACCCTGATCGCGGTGTTCTTGCCCACCGCCTTCATGAGCGGCATTGCCGGCAAGTTCTTCAAGCAGTTTGGCTGGACGGCCGCGCTGGCGGTGTTTGCGTCACTGGTGGTGGCGCGCATGCTCACGCCCATGATGGCGGCGTACATGCTCAAGCCCATCGTGACGGGTGAAGCCAAAGACCCGGCCTGGATGCGGGTGTACATGCGAATGGCCGCCTGGTGCGTGCGCCACCGCTTCATCACCGGCGCCTTGGCGGGGCTGTTTTTTGCCGGATCGATTGCGCTCATTCCGCTGCTGCCCACCGGCTTTATTCCGCCGGACGACAACTCGCAAACTCAGGTGCGCATTGAGTTGCCGCCCGGCTCTACCCTGAAGCAAACCGTGGCAGCAGCCGAGCAAGCCCGCGCCTTGGTGATGGCGGTGCCCCATGTGCAAAGCGTGTACACCACCGTGGGCGGCGGCGCGGCAGGCAGTGACCCGTTTGCGCCCGCAGGCGCGGCCGAGGTGCGCAAGGCCACGCTGACAGTGCTGCTGGACCCACGCGGCGAGCGCCCGCGTAAGCAACCCATTGAAGCCGACATCCGCACCGCCATGCAGCAACTGCCTGGCGCGCGCAGCACGGTGGGCCTGGGTGGATCGGGCGAAAAATATGTGCTGGTGCTCTCGGGTGACGACCCCAATGCGCTGAGCGCCGCCGCCCGCGCGGTGGAGGCTGATTTGCGCACCATTGCAGGCCTGGGCACCATCACTAACACCGCCAGCCTGATCCGCCCCGAGATTGCGGTGCGCCCCGACATGGCCCGCGCCGCTGACCTGGGCGTGAGCACGCAAGCCCTGGCCGACACGCTGCGCATTGCCACCGTAGGCGACTACGACGCGTCTTTGCCCAAGCTGAATTTGCCGCAGCGCCAAGTGCCCATCGTGGTGCAGCTAGACACCAGCGCCCGCCAAGACCTAGACCTATTGGGCCGCCTAACGGTGCCCGGCGTGCGCGGCCCAGTCATGCTGAGCCAGGTGGCCACGCTGGAGCTGTCGGCGGGGCCCGCGGTGATCACCCGCTATGACCGCGCCCGCAACATCAATTTTGAAATTGAGCTGTCGGGCGTGCCCTTGGGTGAAGTGACCAAGCAAGTGGCGCTGCTGCCCGCCATTCAGCAACTGCCCGCCGGTGTGAAGGTGATCGAGATTGGCGACGCCGAGGTGATGGGTGAGCTCTTTGCCAGCTTTGGCTTGGCCATGCTCACCGGCGTGCTGTGCATCTACATCGTGCTGGTGCTGCTGTTCAAGGGCTTCTTGCACCCCATCACGATTTTGGCGGCGCTGCCGCTGTCGCTGGGCGGCGCCTTTGTGGGGCTGTTGGCGGCCAAGATGTCGTTTTCAATGCCGTCCCTGATCGGGCTCATCATGCTGATGGGCATTGCCACCAAAAACTCCATCCTGCTGGTGGAATACGCCATCGTGATGCGGCGCGACTTTGGCATGACGCGGCTACAAGCCCTGCTAGACGCCTGCCACAAACGCGCCCGCCCCATCATCATGACCACCATCGCCATGGGTGCCGGCATGCTGCCCATTGCCATCGGTTGGGGCGGTGCCGACAACAGCTTTCGCGCCCCCATGGCCACAGCCGTTATCGGCGGGCTGATCACCAGCACCTTCTTGAGCCTGCTCGTCATCCCGGCGGTGTTCAC
>JAAFIY010000159.1 GCA_013297985.1 Comamonadaceae bacterium
TCACGACCGGGTGGAAAACATCGAGGTGCTGGCCAGCCACTTTGGCATTGGCCTGAACCCCGCCGCTTGGTGGGCGGTGGCCGATCGGCTGGCGCAGGACCCCGAGCATTGGGTGCCCTTTGCCACGGCCAATGACGCGCCACCTGCCAAGCCACGCCGTGCCCGCGACGCAGTCAAGCGCATGACGAAAAAAGTGGTGTACCCGCGGCGCCAACGCAGCGCTTGATGGGCGGCGCCACCTGCGCCAATCTATAAACCCAAACGGTCTGCTTCGGCCCGTTTATCAGCCTGTGCAGCTATCAAACATGTAGCACCGGCTAGGCGGTGCCGTGGCGCCTCAGGCTTTTTGCTGGCGCTGGTATTCGGCCACGCCGTCCAGAATTTCTTGGTGGGCTGACTCCGGCCCTTCCCAGCCCAGCACCTTTACCCATTTGCCTTCTTCCAAGTCTTTGTAGTGCTCAAAGAAGTGCGAAATGGTCTTGAGCCGCATGGGGTTCAGGTCGGTCGCGGTTTTCCACTGGGTGTACAGCGACAGCACTTTGTCAACCGGCACGGCCAGCAGCTTGTTGTCTAAGCCGGCTTCGTCTTGCATGCGCAGCATGCCAATGGCGCGGCACTTGACCACCACGCCTGGGATGAGCGGCACCGGGGTGATCACCAACACGTCTACCGGGTCGCCATCGCCGCTGATGGTTTTGGGGATGTAGCCGTAGTTGGTGGGGTAGTGCATGGCGGTGTTCATGAACCGGTCCACAAAAATCGCGCCGCTTTCCTTGTCGACCTCGTACTTGATCGGGTCGGCGTTCATGGGGATTTCAATGATCACGTTGAACGCTTGGGGCAAGTCTTTGCCCGGAGTGACGTTGTCTAAGGACATATGCAGTCTTTTTTTGGATGGAAGGAGTGAAGCGTTGCAGGCCACCCAAGGCCCAACGGCAGGATTAACCCTGATTTTACTTTCGCGCCCCTTTCACAGCGGGCGTCTTGCGGCACCATTGCAGGGTTGGCCAATTGGGAGCGGGCACGCGTGCCGCCACACCCCAAGGAAGCAACGCAGCGGGGGGCGCTGGCGTTGGCTTCTCCAGGCCTCGCCACACGGCTCCCCCCTCCAAGACGATTTCGGTCTTCATGCACAGAGGAGCTTTTTTATGACTGGTCAATCCGCGCTGATATTGGCGCTGGTCTGCGGCGCTATTGCCGTGGCCTACGGGCTTTGGGCCCGCAGTTGGATCTTGGCGCAGCCCGCAGGCAACGCCCGCATGCAAGAAATTGCAGCGGCTATCCAGGCCGGTGCTGCCGCCTATTTGGCCCGGCAATACAAAACCATCGCCGTCGTCGGCGTGGTGCTGGCCATATTGATCGCGCTGGTGCTAGACGGCAAAACCGCCGCTGGCTTTGTGATCGGCGCGGTGCTGTCGGGCGCCTGCGGCTTTATTGGCATGAACATCTCGGTGCGCGCCAACGTGCGCACCGCGCAGGCGGCCACCAAAGGCTTTGGTCCAGCGCTGGATGTGGCCTTTCGCGGCGGTGCCATCACCGGCATGCTGGTGGTGGGCCTAGGGCTATTGGGCGTGGCCGGTTTCTACTGGTTCTTGGTGGGTAACGGCGCCCTCACACCCGACCGCAAGCTGTCCGAGCTGATTCAGCCGCTGATTGGCTTTGCGTTTGGCTCGTCGCTGATTTCGATCTTTGCGCGCCTGGGCGGCGGCATCTTTACCAAAGGCGCTGACGTGGGCGCTGACTTGGTGGGCAAGGTGGAAGCGGGCATTCCCGAAGACGACCCCCGCAACCCCGCCGTGATCGCCGACAACGTGGGCGACAACGTGGGCGACTGCGCCGGCATGGCCGCTGACTTGTTTGAGACCTATGCCGTCACTTTGATCGCCACCATGGTGCTGGGTGCGCTGCTGGTACCCGGTGCGCCCTTGGCGGCAGTCCTGTACCCGATGGTGTTGGGTGGCGTGTCCATCATTGCCAGCATCATTGGCTGCACGTTTGTGAAAGCCACACCGGGTATGAAAAACGTCATGCCCGCGCTGTACAAGGGCCTGGCGATTGCGGGCGGTTTGTCGTTGGTGGCGTTTTACTTCGTCACCGCTTGGATCATTCCCGCTGACGCATTGGCCGGTGGCAACAGCGTCATGAAGCTGTTTGGCTGCTGCATCGTGGGCTTGGCGCTCACCGGCGTGCTGGTGTGGATCACTGAGTACTACACCGGCACCCAATACCCGCCCGTCAAGCACATTGCGCAGGCCAGCACCACCGGCCACGGCACCAACATCATTGCGGGCCTGGGTGTGTCGATGCGTTCCACCGCCTGGCCGGTGCTGTTTGTGTGCGTGGCCATCTACAGCGCCTATGCCTTGGGCGGCCTGTACGGCATTGCCACTGCCGCCATGTCGATGTTGAGCATGGCAGGCATCGTGGTAGCCCTGGACGCCTACGGCCCCATCACCGACAACGCCGGTGGTATTGCCGAAATGGCCGATCTGCCAGACAGCGTGCGCGATGTGACCGATCCGCTCGACGCCGTGGGCAACACCACCAAGGCCGTCACCAAGGGCTATGCCATTGGCTCGGCTGGTTTGGCTTCGCTGGTGCTGTTTGCCGACTACACCCACAAGTTGGAGGTGTACGGCATGAAGGTGGCGTTTGATTTGAGCGACCCGATGGTCATCATTGGCCTGTTCATTGGCGGGCTGATTCCTTACCTGTTCGGCGCCATGGCCATGGAAGCCGTGGGCCGCGCTGCCGGGGCGGTGGTGGTGGAAGTGCGCCGCCAGTTCAAAGAAATCAAAGGCATCATGGAAGGCACCGCCAAGCCTGAATATGGCCGTGCGGTGGACATGCTGACTACCGCAGCCATCAAAGAAATGATCGTGCCCAGCCTGCTGCCGGTGGTGGTACCGGTCATCGTGGGCCTGGTGCTGGGCCCCAAGGCGCTGGGCGGTTTGCTGATGGGCACCATCATCACCGGCCTGTTTGTGGCCATCAGCATGTGCACTGGCGGCGGCGCATGGGACAACGCCAAAAAGTACATTGAAGACGGCCACCACGGCGGCAAGGGCTCTGAAGCCCACAAAGCCGCTGTGACGGGTGACACCGTGGGCGACCCCTACAAAGACACCGCAGGCCCGGCCATCAACCCGCTGATCAAGATCATCAACATCGTGGCCCTGCTCATCGTGCCCTTGGTGGTGCAGTTTCACAAGTAAACGCCTCACCCGGTGATGCTTCGAAAAGCGCCGCAACCTGGTGACGGGTTGCGGCGCTTTGCTTTGGGCCCTCTACGTGGTTTACGCCAAGACAGCGCCCAGTGGCCCGCTCGCGGTATGCGGCAAGGCCTTGGGGGACACGCAGTCAGCGGGCTGCCCGCTCGGCTGTTGCGCGGATGGGCAGAGCGCCCAACTCAGCACCCACACCCATCAAACCCCGCCCCGTTCAGCTATCGTTCTGATAGCTGAGGACGCTCATTTATAGGGCGCTGGAGCCCAATTGTTTTCAAACACCACAACACGAGGAGACCCCCATGACGACAACATCCACACCAACCACCCCAAGCACCCCGCGCGCCCTCTCACGGCGCAAAGCGCTGCTGGCCTCTGCCGCAGGTGCAGGCGTGCTCGCCACCACCACCGGCTGCGCCACGGGCAGCACAACGGGTGCTGCGGCGATGCCTTTTGATGTGCCTGCCACCACCATCCCCATCGTCGGCAGCGCCCAGCGCTTCCCGGTGCGGCGCATCTACTGCATTGGCCGCAACTACGCCGCGCATGCGCGCGAGATGGGCTCTGACCCCACGCGCGAGCCACCCTTCTTCTTTCAAAAGCCCACCGACGCCATCCAATACGTGGCCCCGGGCGCCGTGGGTGATCACCCCTATCCGCCGCTGACCCGCAACTACCACTACGAGGCCGAGCTGGTAGCGGCGCTGCACAGCGGCGGACGCAACATCAGCCCCGCGCAGGCGCTGCAGCATGTGTATGGCTACGCGGTGGGCCTGGACATGACCCGGCGCGATTTGCAACGCGCCATGGGCGACGAGAAAAAGCCCTGGGAAATCGGCAAAAGCTTTGACATGTCCGCCCCCATAGGCCCGCTGCACCGAGTGGGCACCCTGCCCGGCGACGCACACTTTGCCAAAGGCCGCATCAGCCTAAGCGTCAACGGCGTCATCAAGCAAAACGCCGACCTCAGCCAAATGATTTGGAACGTGGCCGAGCAGATCAGCAAGCTCAGCGAGGCCTTTGAGCTCAAGGCCGGCGACATCATCTACAGCGGCACGCCCGAGAACGTGGGCCCAGTGGTGCGCGGCGATACCCTGGTGGTGAAGATTGAGCGGCTGCCTGATCTGGCCATCAAGATCGTTTGATGCATCGCAGTTCGTCAGCAGCTACATTTTTTGTAGCTGCCTAGGCCCTAGAAATGGGCGAAGCAGGCCGGTCAGCTTTAAAACGCTGCGGGTATCAAACGATCTCAGTAGCCAAAGGCTGAGGTCTGCAATTCAATGGGCTGCCCCGTCAGCTGCGCTTGCAAGCGCGTGGTGTTGATGGGCAGTGCGGCCACTTCGGCCAGGAGCGCGGCGGCGGGCGTCACGGCTTCTGTCTCGTACCGGTTGCGCAAAGCAGCTAGTAAATCTGGGGGCGCCGGGCGGCTGAATAGCTGTTGGTGCAGGTGATGAGCCATTTGGTCCAAAGTCGCCTGCGGCGCTGAAGAAACCAAAAACCGCTGCGCCAAGTCTTGCATGCCGGCGCTTTGGTCGGACACCGCCACCCAGGGGCTGAGCGCGGCGGAGGTCGGCACCGTCTGGCTGACGCCAAACAACAAAGCCAGAGCCCGCCCTGTGCTGCCCCCGCCATTGGCCTGAGAAGAGTCGGGCAACGCAATGTCGAGGGCCAGCAAGCTGTCGGTGGTGCGCACGCGCTCCACCGAAGTCAAAAACTTGTCGCCCAGCGGAGTTTGCAAGATGACGCTTGCGCCTGCCGATTCAAACAAGGAATCCACCACCTTCACATCGGCTCGCCGCAGCGGTAAGCACACGGTGTCGGGGCTGAACTCGTTGCCATACAACGAATCAAGTCCACGGCCTGGCGTGAACCAGGCCTTCCATTGCTGAGGTTGGGCCGTCAGCGAATCATCTTGGGGGGAGCCCGCGATCTCCACATAGCCCGGCGGCGCAGCAGTCACAGGTTGCACAGGCCGCGTGGCGGCGTTGGTCAGGACGGGGATGCGGGTGGTCATGGGAACGCTCTCGGGCAGCTGCCTGGTCAGAA
>JAAFIY010000016.1 GCA_013297985.1 Comamonadaceae bacterium
CTGGGAATACCGACCCGTTCTATGTGGCCAAACTGCAGACGGCGCGCTTTTATTTCGCCAAACTCTTCCCCGAGACCGCGACGCTCATGCGCACGGCTCGCGCGGGCTCCAAGGTGCTGATGGACACCGAAGCGGTGTTTGCCTGATCAGTGCCGCCCCGTCTGCGCTTAACCACTCAACCACACGCTGGAGACCTGAGCCTTATGTTTGCTGCCACCCTTCGTTGCACCGCCGCTGGCGTCGTCGCCACCTTGGCCTTGTCGGCCCAAGCCCAGATGAGCCCTGTGGGCACCTGGCAAACCATCGATGAAAAAACCAATGCCCCGCGCTCCACGGTGATCGTGACCGAAGCCGGTGGCGTGGTCAGCGGTCGCATTGACAAGCTGCTGCGCCCCGGCGCCGACCAAAACGCCAAGTGCGACGAATGCACCGACGACCGCAAGGGCCGCCCGGTGGTGGGCTTGGAAATCATCCGCGGCGCCAAGAAGGCCGACGGCCGCGATGTGTGGGAAAGCGGCACGATTTTGGACCCCGAAAACGGCAAGGCCTACACCCTGCGCATGACGCCCATCGAAGGCGGCCGCAAGCTCGAAGTGCGCGGCTCCATCGGCCCCTTTGGCCGCACCCAGACTTGGACGCGGCTGCAATAAGCGCCAAGTGCCCGCGCCCTATCTGCTATCAATTAACTAGCTGCTTGGGCAATCTAACAGGGCGGAAGCGGCCGATTGGGTAATACGCCCCATCGTCTCTCCGCCCGGGGCGCGGCTGCTTGGCCAAACCCCTCCAGACAAAAAAAAGGATTGATGTGACCCGCCAACGCATTCGCAAAGTCGCGGTACTCGGTGCCGGTGTGATGGGCGCGCAAATTGCCGCTCACCTGGTCAACGTCCGTGTGCCGGTGCTGCTGTTCGACTTGGCCGCCAAAGAAGGCCCCAAGAACGGCATTGCCCTCAAAGCCATTGACGGCCTGAAAAAGCTCAAACCTTCGCCTCTAGGCGTGGTGGACGACGCTGATCTGATCACCCCCGCCAACTACGACGAGCACCTGGCCCTGCTGGCCGAATGTGATTTGGTGATTGAGGCTATCGCCGAGCGCACCGACTGGAAGCACGCCCTGTATGCGCGCATTGCGCCGCACCTGGCGCCGCATGCCATCGTGGCCACCAACACCTCGGGCCTGCCCATCCACACGCTTGCCGAACCGCTGGCCGATGACGTAGCCAAGCGATTTTGCGGCGTGCACTTTTTCAACCCGCCGCGCTACATGTTCTTGGTGGAGTTGATTGCCGCGCCGCGCACCGATGCGGCCATCTTGGATCAGCTCGAAGCCTTTTGCACCACCACGCTGGGCAAAGGCGTGATTCGCGCAAAAGACACGCCCAACTTCATTGCCAACCGCGTGGGCATTGCGGGTTTGCTGACGACGATGGTCGAAGCCGAACGCTACGGCCTGAACTTTGACGTGGTGGACGACCTGACCGGCAAGCGCTTGGGCCGCGCCAGTTCGGGCACCTTCCGCACGGTGGACGTGGTGGGCTTGGACGTTGTGGGCCACGTCATCAGGACGCTGCAAGACCAGCTCAACCCTGACACCGACCCCTTTCACGCCCACTTTGCCACCCCGGCGGTGCTCAAAACGCTGCTAGACAAAGGCAACCTGGGCAACAAGACCAAAGCGGGCTTTTACAAGCGCGCAGGCCGCGATGTGCTGCGCTTTGATTTGGCTGCCGGTGACTATGTGCCGGCCGGTGAAAAGGCCGACGAGGTGTATGGCCGCATGCTCAAGCGCCCGGCGGCCGAGCGGATGCTGTTGTTGCGAACCGCAGAAGGCCCACAGGGCCAGTTTTTGTGGGCACTGATGCGCAACAGCTTTCACTATGCCGCGCTGCATTTGCAGTCGATTGCCGACAACGCCCGCGATGTCGACCAGGCCATGCGCTGGGGATTTGGCATGAGCCAAGGCCCGTTTGAAGTCTGGCAAGAAGCCGGTTGGGCCCAAGTCGCCCAGTGGGTGCAAGACGACATTGACGCGGGCCGTGCGCTGTGCAAGGCGCCTCTGCCGGATTGGGTCTTCAAAGGCCCGGTGGCCGAACGCGGCGGCGTGCATCAGCCCGAAGGCAGCTGGAACCCGGCCACCGGCACCTTTGTGCCGCCGCGCCGCTTGCCCGTGCACGCGCGCCAACACTTTCCTGAAAGCGTGCTGGGTGCACAAGCGCAAGCCTTCAGCAGTGCAGGCCGCACCCTGCATGAAGACGACGCCATCCGCCTGTGGACCTTGGACGAGAAGGTGCTCATTGCCAGCATCAAAACCAAGATGCACGCCATCAGCCCCGACGTGGCCGAAGGCTTGATACAGGCGGTGGACTTGGCTGAAGCCGAATTTGAAGGCTTGGTGATCTGGTCCGGCGACGAGCCCTTTAGCGCTGGTGCCGATCTGCAGGCCATGCTGCCGGCTTTCATGATTCAAGGCGTCTCAGCCATCGACGAGGCCGAAGCCATGTTGCAGCAAGGCATGCTGCGCCTGCGCTACGCCCAAGTGCCCACGGTGGCGGCGGTGCGTGGCTTGGCGCTGGGCGGCGGTTGCGAAATGGCGGTGTACTGCGCCCACCGCGTGGTGCACATGGAAAGCTACATCGGCCTGGTGGAAGTGGGCGTGGGCCTGGTGCCGGGTGCCGGTGGCTTGGCCTACATCGCCCGCCGTGCGGCCGAGAACAGCTTGGTCAGCACCGACCGCGATCTGCTCAAGTTCCTCACCGAAGGCTTCACGGCAGCCGCCATGGCCAAGGTGGGCACCAGCGCGCTGGAGTCGCGCAAGCTGGGCTTTGTGCTGGACAGCGACACCATCGTGGCCCACAAAGACGAGCTGCTGTATGTGGCCACCGCGCAGGCCCGCGCTATGTTCAACGCGGGCTATCGGCCGCCGCTTAAGCGCTTGTTCCCGGTGGCGGGGCGCAATGCGCGAGCCACCATCACCGGCCAGCTCATCAACATGCGCGACGGCGGCTTTGTGAGCGCACATGACTTCTTCATTGCCACCCAAATCGTCAACGTGCTCACCGGTGGCGACGTGGACGCGGGCACCTTGGTGTCAGAAGAGTATTTGATGGCGCTAGAGCGCCAAGCCTTCACCACGCTGGTGCAGCACCCCAAGACGCAAGAGCGCATCTTGGGCATGCTCAACACCGGCAAGCCCTTGCGCAACTAGACACCGATGCAAGCGCCACCCAATCGGCTGCAGCGCCAGCTCAACCAGCTCAACGCACTGCCCCGCTTTGTGCGGCCGTGGGCGCGCTCGGCGGTGTTGCGTCGCGCGGTGCCCTTTACCGGCACAGCGGGCTTGGACTTTGTGTCGCTCACCACCGCGCAGGTCGAAATCGGCTTGCGCAACCGCCGCCCGGTGCAAAACCACATTCGCGGTGTGCATGCCTCGGCCATGAATCTGCTGGCTGAAACGGCCACCGGCATGGTGGTGGGCATGAACGTGCGTGACGACTGTCTGCCGCTGGCAAAAGAGTTAAAGATGTCATTTCGCAAGCGCGCCACCGGCGGTCTGCGGGCGGTGGCCACGCTGACTGAGGCGCAACGCGAAGCCATGCAAGCCAGTGACAAAGGCGAAGTAAAGGTGTCCGTCACCGTGACAGACGAAGCCGGTGTAGAGCCGGTGCAATGCGAATTCATCTGGGCCTGGGTTCCGTCCCGCCCCAAGCAGGAGCTAGTCAAGCCATGAGCAAACAAATTCAAGACGCCTACATCGTCGCCGCCACCCGCACGCCCATTGGCCGTTCGCACAAGGGGTCGTTTCGGTATCTGCGGCCCGACGATCTGCTGGCCAGCGTGATCCGCGCAGCCTTGGCGCAAGCCCCGGGTTTGGACCCAGCGGCCATTGAAGACGTGGTGGCCGGTTGCGCCATTCCCGAGGCTTCGCAGGGCCTGAACGTGGCGCGCATTGGCGCGGTGTTAGCGGGCCTGCCCAAAAGCGTGGGCGGCATCACCGTCAACCGCTTTTGTGCGTCGGGTTTGAGCGCGGTGCAAATGGCCGCTGACCGCATCCGCGTGGGTGAGGCTGACGTGATGATCGCCGCCGGCACTGAGAGCATGAGCATGGTGCCCATGATGGGCAACAGCCCGTCGCTGTCGCCCAGCGTGTTTGCCAACACCGACGATGTCGAGAACTACGGCATCGCCTATGGCATGGGCCTGACCGCCGAGAAAGTGGCCGCGCAGTGGAAAGTGTCGCGCGAGCGCCAAGACGAATTTGCCTGGCGCAGCCACATGAAAGCCGCCGCCGCACAAAAGGCCGGTGACTTTGCAGCTGAGATCACGCCCATCACCGTCACCGACCGCAGCGTGGATTTAGGGTCAGCCCAAGTCAGTAACAGCCAGCGCATCATCAGCCTGGACGAAGGCGCGCGGCCCGACACCACGGTAGAAGCGCTGGCCAAACTGCGCCCGGTGTTTGCCGCACGCGGCAGCGTCACGGCGGGCAATAGCTCGCAAACGTCCGACGGCGCGGGCGCGCTGATTTTGGCCAGCGAAGCGGCCATCAAGCGCTATGGCCTCAAACCCCTGGCGCGTTTTGTGAGCTATGCCAGCCGTGGCGTGCCGCCCCACATCATGGGCATTGGCCCCATTGAAGCCATCCCCGCCGCGCTGAAATACGCGGGCCTGAAGGCCGACGATTTGGGCTGGATTGAGCTCAACGAAGCCTTTGCCGCGCAAAGCCTGGCGGTACTGCAGACGCTGAACTTGAACCCCGACGTGGTCAACCCCATGGGCGGCGCCATTGCGCTGGGCCACCCGCTGGGCGCCACCGGCGCTATCCGCTCGGCGACAGCGGTGCATGCGCTGCACCGCAAGAATCTCAAATACAGCATGGTCACCATGTGTGTGGGCATGGGGCAGGGCGCCGCAGGTATTTTTGAGCGGGTTTAAGTGCGCCGCTGCTCCGTGCCTTGAATCAAATCGGGCTGAAGCGCCCTATTTGATTGCCCAAGCAGCTATTAATTTAGGAGCAAATGCCGTGGAGGTCAACCGTCGTCGGGTGTGTGTTGGCATGGCCACGGCGGTGGCCGCCGGCTCTTTGGCTGGCTGTTCAAGCAAAGGGGCAGACGTGGTGCGATTCGACAACATCGGGCAAGCGGTGGCCGCCATCGAGGTGGCCCGGCTAGACGGCAAAACCGCCAGCGGCTGGAGCTTGGCCGAGGTGCTCAACCATGTGGCGCAGGGCATTGAGTATTCAGTGGGTGATGGCTTTCCGCAGATGAAGCCCGCCATCTTTCGCCACACCGTGGGCAGCATCGCCTTTGCGGTGTTTGACGGCCGTGGCCACATGAGCCATCCGCTGGACGAACCCATTCCAGGGGCGCCACCGTTGTCGCAACCCGCCACGCTGCAACTGGCCGCTGACCGCTGCGTGGCCGCAATGCAGAAGCTGCAGGCCTTCAACGGCACGCCACACCCCCACTTTGCCTACGGCGCCTTGAGCCGTGAACAAAATCAGCGCGCCCATTTGATGCACCTGGCCAACCACTGGTCGCTGCTGGTGCAAAAAGCCTAAAAGTCCAGACCGCATGACGCACCCCTTTGACGGCGCCATGGCGCTGCAGCCCGCAGGGGCCAACACCTGGCAGGGCCTGGTGCCCGACAGCTACCAAAACATGGTGGGCCCCTTTGGCGGCGTGATTGCGGCCTGGCCCGTGGCCGCTGTGATGCGCGACGAACGCCGCGTGGGCACCCCGGTCTCGCAAACCGTGCACTACGCCGCTGCGCTGCAGCCCGGCGCCTTCAGCCTGATGCTGATGCCCGAGCGCACCAGCCGCAGCACCCAGCACTGGCGTTTTGCCATCACGCAAGAAGCCACTTCCGCTGATGGCCCCACCATCTTCGGCAGCCTGATGACGGCCGCGCGACGCGACACCTGGAGCGCTGAAGACCTGCCCATGCCCGCCGATGCCCCACCGCCCGAAGCGGTGGCGCAGCAGCACCGCAACAGCCCGTTTGAATGGTTCAACCGCTACGAATGGCGCATGTTTGAAGGCCTGATGCCCTCGGCCTGGGACGGCGCCCAGCGCGGTGATTCACGCACCGCGCTGTGGGTGCGCGATGTGCCCCCGCGCCCGATGGATTTCGCCTCTCTGGCGGCGCAATGCGATCTGTTCTACCCCCGCGTGTTTGCGCGCCGGGCCGAGCGGGTGCCAGTGGGCACCGTCAGCATGACCAGCTACTTTCACGCCGATGAAGCCGACTTGGCCGCCACCGGTGCTGACTACGTCATGGGCCAGTGCATCGGCCAAGTCTTTCGGCGTGGCTACTTTGACCAAACCGCCTGCTTGTGGAACCGCGCAGGCCGCGTGTTGGCCACCACGCAGCAACTGGTGTATTTCAAATCATGAGCAGCCCTCGTCAACCCGTGGCACTGGTGGTGGGCGCGGGGGACGCCACAGGTGGCGCGGTGGCCGAGCGCTTTGCCGCCGGCGGCTACACCGTGTGCGCCACCCGCCGCAACGCCGATGCCTTGCAGCCCTTGTTAGAGCGCATCCGCGCCGCAGGCGGCACCGCGCACGGCTTTGGCAGTGACGCGCGGGACGAATCCCAAGTGCGCCAACTGGTAGCAGGCATTGAGGCCGACATCGGCCCCATCGAAGTGCTGGTGTTCAACATCGGCGCCAACTCGCCCAGCCCGGTGCTGCAAGAAACTGAGCGGCGCATTACCAAGCTGTGGCAAATGGGCTGCCTGGCCGGTTTTTTGGTGGGGCGTGAAGTGGCCCAAGCCATGATGAACCGGCCCGCAGATCACATCGATCGGCTGGGCCGCAAGCAGCGCGGCACGGTCATCTTTACCGGTGCCACCGCATCGCTGCGCGGCTCGGCTGGCTTTGCGGGTTTTGCCATCGCCAAAATGGGCTTGCGCGCGCTGGCCCAAGCCATGGCGCGTGAACTGCAGCCCCAGGGCATCCATGTGGCCCACACGATCATCGACGGCGCCATTGATACCGAGTTCATTCGCACCCAGTTTCCGCAGCGCTATGCGCTCAAAGACCAAGACGGTATCTTGAACCCCACGCATATTGCCGAGCAATATTGGCAACTGCACCTGCAGCCGCGCGACTGCTGGACCCACGAACTGGACATGCGCCCCTGGATGGAGAAGTTTTGATGGCCCCCTCCCCGACCACCAACTCGCCCCGCACCCTTGAGTTTTGGTACGACTACGGCAGCAGCGCGTCTTACCTGGGCTACACCCAACTGGCCCGCATCCAAGCCGCCAGCGGCTGCACGCTGGTGATGCGGCCCATGCTGCTGGGGGCGGTGTTCCAAGCCACCGGCAACCAGTCACCCGCCATGGTGGCCGCCAAAGGCCGCTACATGAACGACGACTTCACCCGTTTTGCCAAACGCTACGGTGTGCCCTATGCGTTTAACCCGCACTTCATGTTCAACACCTTGAACTGGATGCGTATTGCCTGCGGCTTGCATGCCACCGACGCAGCACAGGCCGCCCGGTTTGACGCCGCCATGTTCAGCGCCACCTGGGCCGAACAGCTCAACTTAAAAGACGAAGCCGTGCTGGCTGGCGTGTGGCAGCGCGCCGGTTTTGATCCGGCTGCCCTGATGGCGCTGGCGCAAGACCCGGCCATGAAAGAAGCGCTGAAGGCGCAAACCCAACAGGCCATTGAACGCGGCGTGTTCGGCGCGCCCAGCTTCTTTGTGGGCGACACCTTGTTCTGGGGCCAAGACCGCATCGACTTTGTTTTAGAAGCACTCAACGCATGACCACCGACATCCTCACCCACACCGAAAACGGCGTGACCACCCTGACGCTGAACCGGGTGGACAAAAAGAACAGCATCACCGCTGCGATGTACGCGCAGATGGCCGATGCGCTGGCCGATGCGGCGGGCAACGCCGATGTGCGGGTGGTGGTCATCCAAGGAGACGTCGCCGTGTTCAGCGCAGGCAATGACATCGGTGACTTTTTGAACAACCCGCCCGCAGGTGATGGCTCACCCGTGTTCCGCTTCCTGCACGGCATCGCCGCTTTCCCCAAACCCATCGTGGCCGCCGTCTGCGGCCCGGCGGTGGGCATTGGCACCACGATGCTGCTGCACTGCGACTTGGTCTACGCGGGCGACAACGCCGCCTTCTCGGTGCCCTTCGTTAACCTGGGCCTGTGCCCTGAAGCGGCCAGCAGCCTGCTCATCCCGCAAATGTTTGGCTACCACCGCGCGGCCGAGGCCTTGCTGCTGGGCGAGCCCTTCATGGCCGAAGCGGCCTTGGAAGTGGGCCTGGTCAACCGCGTGCTGCCCCCCACTGAGGTGAATGGCTACGCCCAAACCCAAGCCCGCAAACTGGCCGCCAAGCCCATCAGCTCGCTGATCGAAACCAAGCGGCTGATGAAGAAAGGCCAAGCCGCCACCATCGCCCAGGTGATGACGGAAGAAGGCGCCAGCTTTGGCCGCATGCTGCGCGAGCCCGCTGCTCGCGAGGCGTTTGGTGCCTTCATGGAGCGGCGCAAGCCTGATTTTTCTAAGTTGTAGGCGGCCTTAGAAGCCTTCTGGGGCTGCAGCGCCCTGGAATAGGTCGTAAGTAGCTACTAATTTAATAGCAAACCGGGTTCTGCCACTTGGCTGTCCGGCGTGGCAAGGCCGCATCAAGGCGGGCTGACCACCAGCCAGCGTGCGCTGTTGGTGGACCACAAACGCGGGTCTGCTACCGGCGCGTCATTCGCAGTGGTGATGCACAAAAGGGTGTACAGGCCTGCAGGGCTGTCACTGCTCAACGGCAATGAAAGGGTGGACCCCACGCCAAGCGTTGCGGGCGTAGCCGCAAATGGCCCATCGCCCGCAAAGACCTGGGTCGCAGTCGGCCCCACGGTTTCGGAGAGGGTGATCGCAAATCCACCCGATGCAAGCGCCGAACGCCGCCACAAGCGCAAACGGCCAGTTGGGTCAATCACGCCTAGATACAAGGTCCGAAGGTAAGCGGCGGCATAGCTGAGCGTGGGCTCAGCGCCTGGCCACCACAAGCGAAAGCTGATGGGCACCGTCAGGCTGCCTGTAGCAGGCAAACGCACTTGATTCACCTCGCGCCCCTGGGCATCGAGCGCTGAGATTAGGCAGGGGTCTTGCGGCGGCGGCCCGCTGGCAAGCGCGCTTGGATGGGCCGCCAGTAAGGCGACGCTCAGCCCAAGGCCGCAGAGAAGTCGCCGGGCTTTGGACTGCAGCGGAGGGGGAAATCGCGGAGGGTTCATGTGCTCACCGTGCCACCGCTTCTTGCACCAACAGCAAGCGCACATGCTGCCTACCCCAATCTTGAAAGTTCAGCAGTGAAGTGCCAGCGGGCACCGTGATGCAAAAGAACTGATAAAGGCCTGCGGGCGTTGAAGCGTCGAAAGGAAAGCCGCCCGCGATGATGGAGAGCGTGTTCGGTCCATCACCCAACAGACGGTTGGCAACGCGAGGGCCAGGCTCTTGACCGAGGCGAGGTTGAGAGTTTGGGTTGGCTGTATCCGCTGGTGGCAACCAAAACCAAAAACGCCCCAGCGGGTCGCGGTAGCCGGCGTAGATGTCGACCAGGCTGACGGCCGGGACTGTTCCGCGTACGTCTCCTGCAGCCAGCTGTACCGGCGTAGCCGTGGGGATGACAGTGGATCGGTTGATGAAGAACCCCCCATCCCATTCCGATGCCAGGAGCGTCATGCACGGTCGCCACCAAGTCTGTGCTTCAGCTTGGTTGAGCACAGTCATCGAGAGCACCACAAGATGTACCAATGCCTTGGTCCAGATGGCACTAAGGCGGACCGCTGCTCTCGATGGGAAATTCATCCCCAACATGATAGTCGACGAGCGCGTGATTTGGATTAATACAGGGAGTTTATCTGCAGCACATCAAAGGTGTTGAGACTCCTCTGGCAACTGTCTCCAAGGTGGATGTAATTGGACATCGTTGATTTATTCGGAAAGACTGTGCAAGTATTGTTGACTGAGGGAGAAACATTAATACAATCGCCGCCGTCCTGATGGCCAATTCCAAGAACGTGGCCATACTCATGAGTAAGGACTGCTTGCAAATCGTTTTTGCCCGGTTCCCCTGTGTTGGACCACAACAGGTTCGCATTTAGCAGAATGGATCTTGAGTAGCCCGCAGTCGGCTGCCCGGTTGCAGGCGGCAAATAGTCGACGAAAGCCAATGCTGTTGTCACTTGCTGGCCGAGGGCTGGATTGCCACCCGGTCCGGTAATCGATGCGCTCCCCGGCTGCCTTGTCAAGGCGTAGCAGGTGCTCTGATAGAAGGGGAACGCGCCGATTCGAAAGACCCCATAGAGAAACGGGTTTGCCGCTGACGTTGGCGGACAGTCCGGCACCGTCCCAAGGACGGTTGCCCCCAGTCGTCCATTGACGTTCGTCGCGTTCCATGTAGCCACTGCAGCCGCCGTAGTGGCCGGAACTCCGGAGAGCGGGCTGTAGTAAATCGATCCAAAACTGGCACCGACATAAAAATTCAGGGGCGTCCCGCTGGGCAGCGCAGGAGCTTGGCCTGCAGCGCAAGAACCTTGCGCGCCAGAGTAGCCTTGATACAAGGCGAACCACAAGCCGATGCAGGCACTGATTAATTTCTTGCTAGATTTCATTTCACTTCTCCTGCGCAGTGGCTGGATAGATTGCGATGGAATAAAACCATCCGGTGTCGGCTCTTTCGAGCAAGAACAGATGGTATGAAACACCAGCCTGAATCGGCATGATCGCAGAGCCCGCCGGGTGAAAAATCTTGATCGCCCGGTGTTCGCCTTTTAATACTTTGACTATTTCTCCCTGTAGTGGACGATCAAAAGCAACCATTTCCATTAAGTTGTAGTCTTGCTTGGCTACAAACTCAACGATCACTTGGGCTGTGATGGCGGGAGAGATCACACGCTCAATAAGGCTTTCGGGAGCGCCTTGCCTACTACTGGACAAGTCAGCCGCCGACGATGCCAACGGCGCCACGGCCAACATGGTCAGAGTGCAAAGAGCCGCATGGATGCCACGTGATTCGGTTCGCCTCATATCTCACCTCCAGCCGGTTGACTTGCTACCTCCGCAGTCGTTTGCGGAATCGCTACGGTAGTCAAGGGGGGGGGTAAACGTCTGTACAAATTTGTACTTGGCTGTAACTGGGGCACGCGACAGACAGAGTCGAAGCTCATCGCTTTGGTGGTGAACGAAGCTCTATGAAAAGAGTCTCGCCGCGGACATTCCCCCAAACCCATCGTGGCCGCCGTCTGTGGCCCGGCAGTGGGCATTGGCACCACCCTGCTGCTGCATTGCGACTTGGTCTATGCGGGCGACAACGCCGCCTTCTCGGTGCCCTTCGTTAACCTGGGCCTGTGCCCTGAAGCGGCCAGCAGCCTGCTCATCCCGCAAATGTTTGGCTACCACCGCGCGGCCGAGGCCTTGCTGCTGGGCGAGCCCTTCATGGCCGAAGCGGCCTTGGAAGTGGGCCTGGTCAACCGCGTGCTGCCCCCCACTGAGGTGAATGGCTACGCCCAAACCCAAGCCCGCAAACTGGCCGCCAAGCCCATCAGCTCGCTGATCGAAACCAAGCGGCTGATGAAGAAAGGCCAAGCCGCCACCATCGCCCAGGTGATGACGGAAGAAGGCGCCAGCTTTGGCCGCATGCTGCGCGAGCCCGCCGCGCGCGAGGCGTTTGGTGCCTTCATGGAGCGGCGCAAGCCTGATTTTTCTAAGGTCTAGTGGGGCGCAGAGCCCAGATGCATTGCGCTAGTAGCTATCAAAACAATAGCGAGATGCTCAACTTGTCGGATTGAGCGGCACCGCTTCGGGAGCGGCTCCATCCCCCAATGGATGGATGCGCGGTGCTCTGGAGGCGGACAGGATCGACGCCGGCCTTAAGGCGTTTGGTGAGTCTTGCTGGACGTTTTGTCTGCACGCCTTCGCTGGATGTAGGGCCGTGGAGATCCACATGACATCTCTCGTTCTAAACCACGCGGTATGGTGTGCCGCCCTGTTTGCTGGCCCGCTTCTGGCCCAGGACGGGCCCATGACCGGCGCCCAGATCACAGAAGCTTGGGCGGGCAAAGAGGTGATGGGCACCGCCGCCAATGCCAGCCGGGTGTTTTTGCGGCTGGAAGCTGACGGCAAGGCGTCGGTGCAGTCCGGCAACCTCAGCGACACCGGCACCTGGCGCAGCACCGACAACGGCTATTGCACCACCTGGGCGCGCATTCGCAACGGCCAAGAAACCTGCTTTACCGTGGTGCGCCAGGGCGGGCGCTTCCTAGTCATCAACCCTGATGGCTCCAACGGCGCATTGATCACCCATGTGCGCTAGCACAGGCGCCGTGCGTGGCGGCGGCAAGCGTGCGAGGCCGTTCTTCCCCTGATCTGATGATGACGGCCCGGTGCTGCGCCAATACCTTGTGTGCCTTCACACACACAAGGGAGCACTCACCATGGACATTCAAGGCACCCCGGGCAATGACGCGCTCAGCGGCGGCGCAGAGCCCGATCTGATCAACGGCTTGGCAGGCAACGACACGCTCAATGGATTGGGCGGCATTGACACCCTGAACGGCGGCGACGGTGATGATGTGCTCGACGGTGGCGCGGGCAATGACGTCATTGATGGCGGTGGTCAAACCGGGGCGACGGGGGCCTTGGGTGACTTGTTGATGTTTACCGGGGCCACAGCGGGCGTGGTGGTGGATTTGCTGGCTGGCACCGCCACCGATGGCCAAGGCGGCACCGATAAGGTCAGTGGCATCGAGAGCGTGCAAGACACCGCCTTTGCTGACAACCTGAAAGGCGACGCATTCAACGCCAATGGCTTCTTGCTGGGTGCCGGAGATGACACCGTGGACGGTGGCGCAGGCACGGGGGACTTTGTCAGTTACCAAACGGCCACCGGTGCCATCGTGGCCGATTTCTCCAAAGGCACTATTACCGGCAGCAGCATCGGTACTGACCGCATTGTCAACATCGAAGGCTTGCGCGCCAGCCCGTTCAATGACCAGATCATTGCCGGGGCCACGTCGCTCACCATGGGTGATCTGGCAGGCGACGACACCGTCACCGGCAGCCCCATGGATGACATCTTCGCGGCGGGTAGTGGCAAGGACAGCTACAACGGGGGTGGAGGCTTCGACACCTTGGGCTTCAACCGCAATGACCTGGACTTCAGCAGCAAGGCCTTGAGCGGCAAAGGCGTGACGGTGGACTTGAAAGCAGGTACTGCCGTCGATCAATGGGGCGATGCCGACACGTTGGTCAGCATTGAATTCATCACCGGGTCGGCTTTTGCCGACACCCTGACCGGCGGCAATACGGCCAACGACCTCGTTGAAGGATTCACCGGCGGCGCGGGTGACGACACCATCGACGGCGGCACTGGGTTTGACCGGGCGCAGTACTTCACCGCCACCGTTGGTATCAGCGTGACCCTCAACGAAGACGGCACTGGCACTGCGCAAGACGGCCAGGGCGGCACCGACACGCTGCGCAACATCGACGAAATTCGCGGTGGCGGCTTTGGCGATACCCTGACTGGCACTGGCACCCAAACCAACAGCTTTCAGAGCTTTTCAGGCGAAGGGGGCAATGACACCCTCAACGGCGGTGCGGGCACCGACCGGGCCAACTATCAGTTTGACCCCGCCGCAGTCACTGTGGACTTGGCGGCTGGCACGGCCAAAGACGGTCGCGGCGGTACCGACACCCTGATCAGCATTGAAGAGGTGCGGGGATCCAACTTTGCAGACACCATCACCGGCGACGCCAATGCCAACTTTCTGGACGGCGGTGCGGGCGATGACACCCTCAATGGCGGCGACGGAGCTGATTGGGCGCTTTACACCTTTGCACCGGCGGCCGTCGTGGTGAACTTGGCCACTGGCAAGGCGTCGGGCGGCGTCGGCGCAGACACCCTGGTCAGCATTGAAAACGTGCGCGGCTCTGGCTTTGCCGACACGCTCACGGGCGACGCAGGCGACAACGTGCTGGAGGGTCGCCTGGGCAATGACACCCTGGACGGCGGCGCGGGCTCCGATACCGCGCGCTACGAGAACGCACCGGCCGCCGTGGTGGTGAACTTGGCCGCCGGTACGGCTGCCGGTGGGGACGGCACAGACACACTCATCAGCATTGAAAACGCGCGCGGCTCCAACTTTGGCGACACTCTCACCGGTGACGCGGCGGCCAACTTGTTGCGGCCCCTGGGCGGCAACGACACGGTGGACGGCGGGGCGGGCATCGACACCGTGCTGTTCGCGGGCGCTCGGGCTGTTTACACCGTGGCGCGCGGTACAGGCACCGTCACAGTGACGTCTGGCGAGGGCGTTGATGTGTTGAGCAACGTCGAGCGCTGGAGTTTTACTGACGCCAACGTGGCCTGGGACTTGGATGGCAGCGCGGGCAACGCCGCCAAACTGATCGGCGCGCTGGTGGGCGGCGCGGCGGTGCAAAACCGGGGCACCGTTAGCGCTGCATTAGGTGCTGCCGATGCGGCAGGTACCCAGCAAGCCCTGTGCGACTTGGCTGTCAGTGGCGGTCTGACGGCCACGCTGGCGGGCGGCGCCGACAACGCGTCGTTGGCGCGCTTGCTGCTGCGCAACCTGTTGGGCGGCGACCCCGCCGCTGCGCTCGTCACCCAAGTGGCGGGCTTGGTCGATAGCGGCGCATTCACCCAAGCCAGCTTGTTGGTGGCGGCCTGCAACCTGGACCAGAACCTGACCAATGTGAACCTGGTGGGTCTGACGCAAAACGGTTTGGTGTATTGATGCGGGCACAGCCGCCCACGGAGGTTGCCGATGAACATGAAAGCATTGCGTCTTGTCTCGCCGTGGGTGGCGTTGTCAATGGCCCTGGCAACCGCTGTCTGGATGGGCGCTGCCCAAGCCCAAGATGGGCCTGTGTCGGGCCAAGAGATTCAGCAAACCTGGTCGGGCAAGGAATTGCAAGGCACATCGCTGCAGGGCGCGCGTGTTTTCTTGAAGCTTGAGACGGACGGTAAGGCGTCGTTTTCGGTCGGCAACATAAGCGACACCGGGACTTGGCGCATCCATGATCAAGGCTATTGCACCACTTGGCAGCGTGTGCGCGCGGGCGAAGAGCGCTGCTTTACCGTGATACGCAGCGGCGGCCGCTTCAACGTCTTCAACCCGGATGGGTCGGTAAGCGGTACTTGGCACCATATGCGCTGAAGGCGCTTGCGATGGTGTCGTCGCCCCGCTACTAGATTGGGCTGGGGGTATTTTCACCAAGCAAGCGCTTGGTAATATAGGCGGCATGTCACTTGACTTGCCGCCCCCTGCTGCCGCGCTGACGGCTGCGTCTCCGCCGCGCAGCCGCGGCCGCCCGCGCAAGGCGGCTGACACGCGTGACGACGGCAATCGGCGGCAAGACCTCATCCGCCACGCCGCCCGGCTGTTTCGCAAGCGCGGCTTTGATTCCACCAGCACCCGCGACATTGCGGCCGCCGTGGGCATGCAAAGCGGCTCGCCGTTCTATCACTTCAAAAGCAAGGGCGAGCTGCTGGGTGCGGTGATGCAAGAGGGCATGCAAAGCGCCATTGCGCGGCAGGCGCAGGCGCTGGAGCGCGTCGGTGCGGCGGCCACCCCGCGCGAGCAATTGCGCACGCTGGTGCGCAACCACTTTGACATCTTGCTGGGGCGCGACAGCGACTTCATTCCGGTGATGCTGTACGAAGCCCGCTCGCTCACCGCTGCGCAGCGGCGAGAACTGGCCGATTTGCAAGCGCGCTACGAAGCGGCTTGGCTGCCTGTGTTGGCGGCCTTGCATGCGCGGGGCGCGCTGCGGGCCGACGTCAAGCTGGCACGGCTGTTGATGTTTGGGGCGCTCAATTGGTCGGTGCAGTGGTTTCGCGCTCGCCAAGGGGCCACGCTGGATGAACTCACCCAGGCGGCGCTGGATTTGTTTTTGGGGCCTGACAACAAGGGCAAGGCATGAGTTATCGATCGGTCTTTCGCCCCGGCCTGTTGGCGGGCCAAGTGGTGGTGGTGACGGGGGGCGGTTCGGGCATTGGCCGCTGCACCGCGCATGAATTGGCCGCCCTGGGCGCGGGCGTGGCGCTGGTGGGCCGCAACACCGACAAGCTGCAAACCGTGGCCGATGAGTTGGCGGCAGACAACCCCGGCGCTGCGCCGCGCATCAGCGTGCACGCCTGTGACATCCGGCAAGAAGACGCGGT
Source organism: Comamonadaceae bacterium (assembly GCA_013297985.1). Taxonomy (GTDB): domain Bacteria; phylum Pseudomonadota; class Gammaproteobacteria; order Burkholderiales; family Burkholderiaceae_C; genus JAAFIY01. The sequence continues at coordinate 16,204 of JAAFIY010000016.1, forward strand.
GCGGGCCATGGTGGCGGCAGTGCTGGCGCGGCACGGCCGCATCGACGGCTTGGTGAACAACGCCGGCGGCCAATACATCACCCCGCTGGAAAAAATCAGCGCCAAGGGTTGGGATGCGGTGGTGGCCACCAACCTCACCGGCGGCTTTTTGGTGGCGCGTGAATGCTTCACCCAGTGGATGGGCGCGCACGGCGGCTCAATCGTCAACATCGTGGCTGACATTTGGGGCTCCATGCCCGGCATGGGCCACAGCGGCGCGGCGCGCGCCGGCATGGTCAGCTTCACTGAAACGGCCGCGCTGGAATGGGCCGCGCATGGCGTGCGGGTGAACGCGGTGGCGCCGGGCTACATCGCCAGTTCGGGCATGGACCACTATCCACTTGAAGCGGGCCCCATGCTGCGCGAGATGGCGCAAACCGTGCCGCTAGGCCGCTTTGGCAATGAGGCTGAAACCTCAGCAGCCATTGCGTTTTTGCTGAGCCCCGCCGCCAGCTTTGTCAGCGGCAGCGTGCTGCGGGTGGATGGTGCACGGCCCCAGGTGCGGCTGGGCTGGGGCGATGTGGCCGCGCCGCCCGATGTGCAACAGCGCCCTGCTATCAAGGCGTTTGACGGCTTTCACCGCTACACCATTCCAAAGGTGTTTGCATCATGACTTTGCAGGCATCCGCCGCCTCATTCGCGTCGCAATGGCTGCCCGACAGCGACGTGGCGCAGGCCCGCCGTGCGGCCATGCTGGCCCACATCACCCGCTGGCGCAGCGTAGAGCAGCGCGCGGCCGATTTGTCGGCCCAGGCGCGCCCGGTGTTTGCCAAACGCGGCCAGTTGCTGCCGCGTGAGCGGGTGGCGCTGCTGCTGGACGCAGGCGCGCCCTGGCTGCCGCTGTGCACCCTGGCGGGCTTTTTGCACGACACCCAAGACCCTGCCAAATCGGTGCCCGGCGGCGGCATGGTGGCGGGCATTGGCGTGATTGCCGGCGTGCGCTGCATGGTGGTGGCCAGCGATTCGGGCATTGAAGCCGGTGCCATCCAAGCCATGGGCTTGGAGAAAATTTTGCGGGTGCAAGAACTGGCCCTGCAAAACCGCCTGCCCTTTGTGCATTTGGTGGAAAGCGCCGGGGCCAACCTGATGCGCTACCGGGTGGAAGGCTTTGTGCACGGCGGCGCGCTGTTTGCCAACCTGGCGCGCCTGTCGGCGGCGGGCTTGCCGGTCATTACCGTGCAGCACGGATCAGGCACAGCGGGTGGTGCCTACATGCCGGGCTTGAGCGACGTGGTCATCATGGTGCGGGGCCGCTCGCGGGCTTTTTTAGCGGGGCCGCCGCTTTTGAAAGCCGCCACCGGCGAGATCGCCACCGAAGAAGAACTGGGCGGCGCTGAAATGCACGCCACTACATCTGGCCTGGGCGAATGGTTGGCCGAGGACGACCGCCACGCCCTGGGCCTGGCGCGTGATGTGGTGGCCCGCCTGGGTTGGCGCGACGGCGCCGCAACCTACGGCCCGCCTGCAGGCACGCTGGCCAATCCGCATGCACCCGATGAGTTGCTCACCCTCATGCCCACCAGCCTGCGCGAGCCGGTGGACATGCGTGAAGTGGTGGTGCGCCTGGCTGACGGTGGCGACGCCGTCGAGTTCAAAGCCCTCAACGGCAGCGCCACGGTGTGCATGCAGTCGCGCATCTGGGGCCAGCCCATTGGCGTCATCACCAACAACGGCCCGATCGATGTGGCTGGGGCCAACAAGGCCACGCACTTCATTCAGTGGATGAATCAGTTGGGCCACCCCATCATCTTTTTGCACAACACCACCGGCTACATGGTGGGCATGCAAAGCGAGCAAGCCGGGATGATCAAGCACGGCAGCAAGATGATTCAGGCCGTCACCAACTCCAGCGTGCCGCACCTCACCGTGCAATGCGGGGCCAGTTACGGCGCGGGCAACTACGGCATGTGTGGCCGTGGTTTTGCACCGCGCTTTTTGTGGGCCTGGCCCAGCGCACGCACCGCGGTGATGGGCGGCGAACAAGCCGCGCGCACCATGCAAGACGTGACCGAAACAGCCATGCGCCGCAAAGGCATCACGCCCGATGCAGCCCAGATGCAAATGCAGTTTGACCGCATCGTGGGCCTGTTTGAAAGCCAGGCGGATGCACTCGTCACCAGCGGCTTGCTGCTTGACGACGGCGTGATCGACCCCCGCGACACCCGCGATGTGCTGGGCCTGTGCTTGCACATCTGCGCCGATGCGGCAGCGCGCAGCGTGCGACCGGTGCAGTTTGGTGTGGCGCGCATGTAGCGCCGGATTGATTCACAACCAATCAGCTGCCTGCGGCCTGTTTATCTGCCTAAGCAGCTATTGAATTTGTAGCAAACCCGTTTTTCTGAAGCCGAGGTCACCATGCAGTTCACCCACGATCATCAGCAGATTCAAGACACCTTGAAGCGCTACATCGACGAGCACATCAACCCGTATGTGGACGAGTGGGAGGCGGCTGAGATCTTTCCTGCCCACAAGGTCTTCAAAGGCCTGGGTGACTTAGGTCTGCTGGGCCTGACCAAGCCCACCGAGTACGGCGGCATGGGCTTGGACTACACCTATGCGGTGGCCATGGCTGAGACCTTGGGTCACATCGAGTGCGGCGCGGTGCCCATGGCCATTGGCGTGCAAACCGATATGTGCAGCCCCGCGCTGGCGCGGCATGGCAGTGATGAGCTGCGCCGTCAGTTCTTGGCCCCTAGCATCTCGGGTGACATGGTGGGCTGCATCGGGGTGAGCGAACCCGGCGCGGGCAGCGATGTGGCCAGCATCAAAACCGTGGCCCGAAAAGATGGTGACGACTACCTGATCACCGGCCAAAAGATGTGGATCACCAACAGCCTGCAGGCCGATTGGATGTGCATGCTGGTGAACACCGGCGACGGCCCCGCGCACAAAAACAAATCGCTGGTGATGGTGCCGCTGCGCGACGGCCCGGGCGGCAAGCTCACCCCAGGCGTGGAGGTGGCGCAAAAAATCCGCAAGATCGGCATGCACGCCAGCGACACCGGCCTGCTTTACTTTGACAACGTACGCGTGCCCCAGCGCTATCGCATTGGCGCCGAAGGTGCGGGCTTTGTGTACCAAATGCAGCAGTTTCAAGAAGAGCGTTTGTGGGCCGCAGCCAGCTGCCTGCAAAGCCTGAACAACTGCATCAACTGGACGATTGCCTGGACCCAAGAGCGCAAGGTGTTTGGCGCCAGCTTGTCAGACCAGCAATGGATTCAGTTCAAGCTGGTGGAGTTGAAGACTGAAGTGGAAGCCCTGCGCGCACTCACCTACCGCGCAGTGGATTTGTATGTGCAAGGCCAAGATGTGTTGGAGCTGGCCAGCATGTGCAAATTGAAAGCCGGGCGACTCAATCGCCAGGTGCCCGACACCTGTTTGCAGTTCTGGGGCGGCATGGGTTTTACCTTGGACAACAAGGTGTCCCGCATGTACCGCGACGGCCGCCTGGCCAGCATTGGCGGCGGGGCTGACGAGGTGATGATGGGCATCATTGCCAAGATCATGGGCATCGCCAAACGGCCTGTGGCGCATTGAAGGCGGCAGCACCGGCCATGGCCCGCATTCACACTTTGTTGGTGGCCAACCGCGGCGAGATTGCGCGGCGCGTCTTTGCCACGGCACGTCGGCTGGGCATTACCACGGTGGCGGTGCACAGCGTGCCCGATGCGCAGGCGCTGCATGTGCGCGAGGCCGACCGCGCCTTTGCGCTGGGTGGTGCCGCATCGGCCGATTCGTATTTGCGCGTGGATCGCATCTTGGCTGCAGCCGTGGCCACCGGCGCCAACGCCATCCACCCCGGCTATGGCTTCTTAAGCGAGAACGCCGACTTTGCCCAGGCGGTGATGGATGCAGGCCTGATCTGGGTAGGCCCGCCGCCTGCGGCCATGCGCGCCCTGGGCAGCAAAAGTGCGGCCAAGGCGCTGGCCTTGGCGCATGGCGTGCCAACGCTGCCGAGTTGGTTTGGGGCCGACCAAAGCGATGCGAACTTGGTCGCGCAGGCTGCCACCTTGGGCTTTCCGCTCATGGTGAAAGCCGCCGCAGGTGGCGGTGGTCGCGGCATGCGCCTGGTGCACCAAGCCTCCGATCTGCCCGCTGCGCTGGCCAGCGCCCGCGCCGAGGCCCTGGCCGGTTTTGGCAATACCGAGCTGTTGCTGGAGCGTGCATTGCTCAGGCCCCGCCATGTGGAAGTGCAGGTGCTGGCCGATGCCCACGGCCACTGCATCCATTTGGGCGAACGCGATTGCTCGGTGCAACGCCGCCACCAAAAGCTGATTGAAGAGTCGCCCAGCCCAGTGGTGGACGCCGCCTTGCGCGCCAAGCTGGGTGCGGCAGCCGTGGCCTTGGCGCAAGCGGCGGGCTACACCAGCGCCGGCACGGTGGAGTTTTTGCTGGACGGTGATGAATTCTTTTTGATGGAGATGAACACCCGCCTGCAGGTGGAGCACCCGGTGACTGAAGCGCTCACCGGACTTGATTTGGTGGAACAGCAACTGCGCGTGGCGCAAGGCGAGCCGCTGAACTTGGCGCAATCGCAGGTGCTGCTGCAAGGCCACGCCATTGAAGTGCGCCTGTGCGCTGAAGACGCCCAATTTGCGCCACACACCGGCACCATGGCCGTGGTGCAAGCGCCCGCCCAAGCCAGTCGATTTGCCCCTGGCCCGCTGCGCTGGGACGCCGCCATTGAGGCCGGCAGCGTGGTGTCGCCGCACTATGACTCCATGATCGCCAAGCTCATCGTGCATGCGCCCACGCGGGCGCAGGCGTGTGAGCAAGCGGCGCAAGCGCTCGATGCCCTGGTGCTGCTGGGCCTACCCACCAACCGTGCGCTGCTGGCCGCCATGCTGCGCCACCCGGTGTTTGCGGCCGGGGACGCGTTGATTCCCTTCTTGGCCGAGCACGGTGACGCTTTGCGCGAGTCGCTACAAAAAGCAGAGCAAATCCCGCCCATTTATAGGGCGCTAGCGGCTGTTTTGGTTCAAGGCTCTGGCGTCCAAGCCCCAGCCTTGAGCCCAAGCTGGCCCTTGCCCCTGCGCTTGCAAGTGGGCGACGCTGCGCCGACGGACATTGCCGCTGCGGCCCACGGCGCGGGGCGGTGGCAGTTGGGGCAACAGGTGGTGCATCTTCAGCACGGCGTAGAGCCAAGCAGCCTGCGGCTGACCGAGGCCGACGGCCACACCAGCGCCGCGTACGCCACCCAAGTGAGCGATGGCCGCTGGCATGTACAGGCGCTTGGCGTCGATGCGTGGGCGCGAGACTTGTCGCGCAGCGCCCCGCCGGTGAGCGCCGCACAGCGCAGCCGCGAACTGCGCGCGCCGTTCAACGGCAAAGTGGCCGCCGTGTTGGCGCAGGCCGGTGACACCGTGCGGCGTGGCCAGACCTTGGTGGTCTTGGAATCCATGAAGCTAGAACACCAATTGGCCGCTCCAGCCGACGGCGTGCTGGCTCGGGTGGCGGTGGCGGTGGGCCAACAAGTGGCGCCGGGGCTGTTGCTGGTAGAGCTGGCTGAGCCCGCCGCCCCTGCAAAGGCGGCCCCTTCGGCCAGCGCCCTTTCGGCCGCCAACCCATCGGCCGCAACCCACTAAGCCCTATGGACACCAGCGATCTGATCCATGCCCGCGACCATCTGGTGGACGCGTGCGAACGCTTCGTGCGTGAAGCTGTGGCGCCGCACCTGGCCCAATGGGAGCGTCACGGCCAACTGCCGCTGAATCTGCATGCGCAAGCGGCCCAAGCCGGGTTGATGGCGCTGGGCTACCCCGAAAGCGTGGGCGGCACGCCTGCGCCCTGGGCGCTGCGGCTGGCGGTGTCACGCAGCATGGCGCGCGCCAGCGGCAGCGGCGGCTTGATGGCCAGCTTGTTCACCCACCACATTGCCTTGCCGCCCATCGTGGCCCAAGGCAGCGCGGCCCTGCATCAGCAAGTGGTGCTGCCGGTTTTGGCGGGCCAGCAAATTGCGGCGCTGGCCATCACCGAACCTGGTGGTGGCTCTGACGTGGCCGCACTGCACTGCACCGCGGTGCGCGACGGTGACCACTATGTGGTCAACGGTGAAAAAACCTACATCACCAGCGGCGTGCGCGCCCACTGGATCACGCTGGCGGTGCGGCTGGTGGAGCCCGGCCAGCCCGCGCCCAAAGGCGCACGCGGCATCACGCTGCTGGTGGTGCGCGGTGATTCACCGGGCCTCAGCCGCACGCCGCTGGCCAAGATGGGCTGGCATTGCTCAGATACCGCGCAACTGCACTTTGCCGATGTGCGGGTGCCCGTCGCGCAGCGCGTGGGGGACGAAGGCGCGGGCTTTGCGCTGATCATGGCCAACTTCAATGCCGAGCGCTTGAGCATGGCCGCCATGGCGCTGGGTTTTGCCGAAGCCTGCTATGCCGAAGCGCTGGCCTGGGCGCAGCAACGCCACACCTTTGGCGCGCCGCTTGTGGCGCACCAGGCGCTGCGCCACAAGCTGATGGACATGCAGCAGCGCATCCGTGCCGGGCTGGCCTGGCTGGACCAGTTGGCGCGTGAGGCCGACGCAGCCGATGCGGCAAGCCAAGCCCCCAACGGCGACTGGGTGGCCGGGGTGTGCCTGCTGAAGAACCACGCTACCGACACCATGCAGTGGTGCGCGGATGCCGCCATCCAGGTGCTGGGTGGGCTGGGCTACATGCAAGGCGGCGTGAGCGAGCGGGTGTACCGAGAAGCCAAGGTGATGCAAATTGGCGGCGGCAGCAGCGAAATCATGCGTGATTTGGCCGCGCGCCAATTGGGTGTGGTGTAGTTCTTGGATGACCGAGCGCCTGAGCAAATCCATGCCCCATCGCAAACCTGCGCACCCCGACACCGGCAAGCCCTTTGACGCGGTGCGAGACGCCGACTTCACTACGGGCCTGCGCCGCATTTTTGAAGAGCGCATCGTCTTCAACCAAGTGCTGGGTTTGAAGTTAGACGACTTTGGCCCGGCGGTGGTGCGTGCCCACATCGATATGCGGCCCGAACTGGTCGGCCACTACGACTACGGCCGCTTGCACGGTGGCGTGATCAGCGCCACGCTGGACGCCATGGGTGGGCTTGCGGTGATGGCCGCCATTGGCGACCGGCACCGTGACGAGCCTGCGGCGCAGCGCCTGCAACGATTTGCCAAGCTCGGCACGATTGATTTGCGCATTGACTACTTGCGCCCAGGCATGGGTGAACGCTTTGTGCTCACTGCCGAAGTACTGCGATTGGGCTCACGCGTGGCCAACACCCGCATGAGCTTTTTGGCGGCTGACGGCACCACGCTGCAGGCGGTGGGGGCGGCGGCTTACATCGTGTCCTAGGCCCCGCGCGCTTGGGGCGCCGGAGCGCCTGCGGCCCTAGATTTCTTCTGACGCTGCAAAGTCCAGTTCGACCTTGGCGCCGTTAGGGTCGTGGCTGAAGAGTTGCCAGGCGCCAGAGTCTTTCTGGCGGCGCAAGTCATAGGCCAGGCCGCGTTCGTCAAAACGGGCCTTGGTGGCCTTGAGATCACTGGCGGTGAAAGCCAGGTGGTCGATCACCCCAGTGCGAAGCGCGGGCATGGGCCTGTCCCAGTAGATGTGCAGCAGCGCTTGGCTGCCACCTGGCGCATACAGCCAAGCACCGGCAAAGCCCAGATCAGGGCGGTGCCCTTCCACCAGGCCCAGCACGCTGCAATAGAAGTCGAGCGTCTTCACCCGGTCTTCCGCCGTGATGGTGAAGTGGTTCATGCCGCTGATCACGCTGCGACTTCCCCGCTAACGGCCTTAGTTGGCCTTAGTTGCCGCCTACGTATTCACCCACCACCTTCCAGCGGCCGTCGGTGATTTGTGACAAGCGGCTGGCGTTGCTGCCCAGGCGCTTTTGCGGGCCGAACTTCATTTCGCCGGTGCCGAAGATATCGGGCGGGATGGTCATGGTGTCCATGGCTTTAATGAAGCTGTCGGTGGTGAGGTTGGGGCCTGCTTTTTGCGCTGCACGAATAAACGAATCCATGATGACGTAGCCGTACACGCTGAACACGGTGGGGTCTTCATTGAACTTGGTCTTGAACTTGTTGGCCCAAAAGCGCACCGGCTGGCTGGCGTCATCCAGATAGGGGTGCTGTGCCGTCATGGCGGCAAAGATGCCGTTCATGGCAGGGCCGCCCAGACGGTGAATCAGGTCGGTGTAGGCCGCGCTGCTGCCAAAGAACACCGGGTTAAAGCCGGTCTTGCGCGATTCGCCCACGGTGCCAATGGTTTCGCGAATGATGGTGCCCAGCACCACCAAGTCGCAGTTGGCGGCCTTCATGCGCGCCACTTGGCTGGTGAAGTCTGTTGCGCCGCGCTTGTAGCTGGTGCGTTCCACCAGGGTCTGGTTGACGGCTTTCAAGCCTTCTTCAGCGCCGCGCAGCACTTCCAGGCCGAATTCATCGTCTTGGTAAATGATGCAAGGCTTGGTGGTTTTGCGCTCGGCCACCAGCTTGGGCAGCAGCAGGCGCATCTGGTCGTAGTAGGTGGCAAAGGCCGAAAACTTCAGGCGGTGGAAGGGGTCGAACATTTCACGCGCAGCAGTCACCGGCATGAAGTTGATGACGTTTTTCTCAAACTGCACCGGCATGGCGGCCATATTCTGTGCCGTGCCCAAGTGGCCCACCATGGCAAAGATCTTGTCTTGGTTCACGAGCTTCTGCGCGCCCAACACAGCGCGGCGCGGGTCATAGCCAGAGTCTTCCACCTGCAGCTTCAGGCGCCGACCGTTGATGCCGCCTTGTTCGTTGACTTCATCCACCCGCAGCATCATGCCCAGGCGGGTCTGCTTGCCAAAGCCTGCGATGGGGCCTGACAAATCTTGAATCGTGCCCACCACAATTTCATTGCGGCTGACGCCTTGCTGGGCTTGCGCGGGCGCGGCAGCCAGCATGGCCAAGGCCAGGCCGGTGGCGGTAAACAGGCGGCGGCTGGCCGCAGCGGGGATGAGTTTCATGGTGTCAAGGTCTCCTACGGGTTTTCAGGGTCTGGGCGGGTATCGCTATTATTTTTGTAGCTACTTAGGCTGTATTTCAGGGCGGTAGAGGCTGATCCGACTTAGATCGCATCAGCGGTACATGGCCTCAATCTGCTCGGCATACTTTTGCTGCACCAGCTTGCGTTTGAGCTTCATGGTGGGCGTGAGTTCTTCGTCTTCAGCGCTGAGTTGGGTGTCAAGCAGCCAGAATTTTTTGACCTGTTCCACCCGCGCAAACTTCTTATTGGCCGCATCCAGCACGTCTTGAATGAGCTGCTGCACCTGCGGTGATTTGGTCAGGCTGGCGTAGTTGGAAAAGGGCACGTCGTTGTCTTGTGCGTACTTCTCGACGTTGTCTTGGTCGATCATGATGATGCAGGTCAGATAAGCCCGCTTGTCACCAATCACCACGGCATCAGTGATGTAGGGTGAAAACTTCAGTTCGTTTTCAATTTCGCTGGGGGTGACGTTCTTGCCACCGGCCGTGATGATGATGTCTTTCATCCGGTCGGTGATGCGAAAGTAGCCGTGCTCGTCTTGCGTGCCCACGTCGCCAGTGTGCAGCCAGCCGTCGGTGCTGATGGTCTCGGCGGTTTTTTCGGGCTGGTTCAAATAGCCCGCAAACACGTTGTGACCCTTGACTTGAATCTCCCCGGTGTCGGGTGCCAAGCGCACTTGGGTAAACGGCGCGGCGGGGCCAATGGTGCCGGGGCGGATGGCGCCGGCCGGGTTGCCGGTGGCCGCACCGCTGGTCTCGGTCATGCCCCACACCTCGAGCATGGGCACGCCCAGGGCCAGATACCAACGGATCAAGTCGGGCGAAATCGGCGCCGCACCGGTTACCAAATAGCGGCTGCGGTGAATGCCAATGAGCTTGCGCACATTGTTCAGCGCAATCCAGCGCGCTACCGCAAACTGCCACTTCAAGCTGCCCGGCACTGGCTTGCCTGCCAACACCAGATCCGCAATGCGCTGGCCCACGCCAATGCCCCAGCCGTAGGCGGTTTGTTGGATGGTGCCGGCTTCTTTCAGCGCAATCATCACGGCTGAGTAAAACTTTTCCCACACCCGGGGCACGGCAGTGAACACCGTGGGCGCGATTTCACGCACGTTCTCGGGCACGGTTTCGGGGTTCTCTACAAAGTTGAGCTTGGCGCCGGTGTAGAGCGAAAAGTATTCGCCACCCATGCGCTCAGCAACATGGCACAGCGGCAAAAAGCACATGCATTCGTCGCTGTCGTAGCGCGCCAAAATCATGTTGTAACCATGCAGGGTGTGCACCAAATTGCGGTGCAGCAGCATGGCGCCTTTGGGGCGGCCAGTGGTGCCCGAGGTGTAGACCAAGATGGCCAGGTCGTCAGCTTTCACTGCGGCGGTGCGCTGCGCCACGCAGTCGGGTTCGCGTTGCAGTTGGGCGCGGCCCAGCGCCCGCAGGTCGGCCAGACTCATGACCCCCGGGTCGGCCAAATCGCGCAGGCCTTCCATGTCAAACACCACCACTTTTTTCAGCAGGGGCAACTCGGCGCGCACCTCAAGCGCTTTGTCGAGCTGTTCGTCGTCTTCGACAAACAGCACTTCAGTGCGCGAGTCGCTGCACAGATAGTGCACTTGGCTGGCCGCGTCGGTGGGGTAAATGCCATTGGCCACGCCACCGGCCGACAAGATACCCAGGTCAGCCCACACCCACTGCACATTGGTGTTGGACAAGATCGACGCCACCGCTTGGGGCTGCAAGCCCAACTGCATCAGGCCCGCGGCGATTTCCTTGACGGCCACGGCCGTGTCGTCCCAGGTCCAGCTGTGCCAAATGCCCAGCTCTTTTTGGCGCAACCAGACATCGGGGCCGCGTTGCTTGACGGCATTCCAAAACATCGCGGCGATGGTGTCGCCCGGCACCACCACATCGGGGTTGGCCTGCAGGTGGGCCACGTCCCACAGGCCCGCCGGTGCTTTTAAGGTGGCTGCGTTCACGGCCTTATCTCCAGTTCTTCTTTTTCTTCCAGCGGCGCTCACCGCGCACACCGGCGTCTTTCATGCCGAGGTAGAACTCTTTGATGTCTTCTTTTTCGCGCAGCCGGGCACAGGTGTCTTCCATCACGATGCGACCGTTTTCGAGCACATAGCCGTAGTCGGCGGCGTTCAGTGCCATATTGGCGTTTTGCTCGACCAACAGCAGCGTGGTGCCGCGCTCGCGGTTGATGCGCACCACGATCTCAAAGATTTCTTTGGTGAGCTTCGGCGACAGGCCCAGGCTGGGTTCGTCCAGCAGGATCAAATCGGGGTCGGCCATCAAAGCGCGGCTGATCGCCAGCATTTGCTGCTGGCCGCCGGATAGCAAACCGGCGTCTTGCGCAGCCCGCTCACGCAGGATCGGAAAGTAGCCAAACACCATTTCCACGTCACGCGCCACGCCGTCGCGGTCGCGCCGGGTGTAGGCGCCCATCAGCAGGTTGTCGCGCACCGACAGCAGCGGGAACACCTCGCGCCCTTCAGGTACATGCACTAGGCCGCTTTGCACAATGTGCGCCGGGTCGCGGGCGGTGATGTCTTGGCCTTTGAATTCCACCGAGCCGCGACGCGGATCAATGATGCCGCTGATGGTTTTCAAAATGGTGGTTTTGCCCGCGCCGTTGCTGCCCAGCACGGTGGCAATTTCGCCGCGTCGCACCTGCAGGCTCACGCCGCGGATGGCCTTGATGGGGCCATAGGCGCTCTCGACGTTCAAAAGCTTTAAGACCGGTTCGTCTGACACGGTGGGCGGTTGCGTACTCATGGGCGTATCGGTGAAGTGCGGGGTGGCAACGCGTGTTAGGCGCCCGCGCGGCGCAAAGACGCCACGTCGTCTACCGAGCCCAAATAGGCCGCGATCACGCCCGCGTCTTCTTGCACTTCACGCGGGGTGCCCATGGCGAGCACCTCGCCTTGGTTCATGGCCAGCACGCGGTCGGATACCTTGGACACCAGCGACATGTCGTGTTCCACCATCAGCACGGTAATGCCCAGCTCTTGCTGAATGTCTTGAATCCAAAACGCCATGTCGTCGGTTTCTTCGACGTTCAGGCCCGAAGACGGTTCATCTAGCAGCAGCAGGCGTGGCTCGGTGCACAAGGCCCGGGCCAGTTCCACCACCTTGCGCACGCCGTAGGGCAGGCCCGCCACCATGCTGTCGCGGTAGTGCTGCAAGTCCAAGAGGTCAATGATCTTCTCGGCATGCTCGCGGCCACGCAGTTCATTGGCGCGCACCTTGGGTGCAAACCACAAATCGCTCCACACGCTGCTGGCGCGGTGGGTGTGGCGACCAATCAGCAGGTTGTGCAGCACGGTGGCGTGCTCAAACAGCTCAATGTTTTGAAAGGTGCGCGCAATACCTAGCGCCGCAATCGCGTGCGGGGGCTCATCGGTGAGTTTGAGCGCGCCTTTAGGGCCCAGGTAACTGATCTCGCCCGCTGTGGGCGTGTAGATGCGACTGATCAGGTTGAAGACGGTGGTCTTGCCCGCACCGTTGGGGCCGATCAGCGTAAAGACTTCGCCGGGCTTGACATCAAAGCTGACGTTGTTGACCGCCAGCACGCCGCCAAAGCGCACCGTGAGGTTGCGGGCTTCAAGCAAGGCATTCATCGCAGTCGGTCCGATTTCTGAAACGCCTTCTGCCGCTTGAACATGCCTTTGCGATAGAAGGGAAAAAGCTGAAAGTAGGTGCGCACCTTGAGCCAGCGGCCGTAGATGCCCAGGGGCTCAAACAGCACAAATGCAATCAGCACGCCGCCGTAAATCACAGCCTTCAGGCCTGGAGCTTGCCCAATGGCGTCGGGCAAAAAATCTTTCACCAGGCTGATGGCCTGGGGCAGCCCAATCAAGAAAATGGCGCCCAAGAAAGCGCCATGCACCGAGCCCAAGCCGCCAATGACCACCATCAGCAGCAAGTCAATGCTTTGGATGATGTTGAACTGCTCCGGCGACAGAAAGCGAATCTGGTGCGCGTACAACGCCCCGCCAATGCCAGCGAAGGCGGCAGACAAGGCAAAGCTCAAGGTTTTGTAATACGCCAAATGGATGCCCATGCTCTGGGCCGAGATTTCGCTGTCGCGAATGGCCACGAACGCCCGCCCAGTGGGCGAGCGCAGCAGGTTCAAAATGGCCAGGGTGCACAACACGGCGATGACCAAGCACAAGAAGTAAAAGCCGGTGCCGCTGCCCAAGTCATAGCCGAACAGCTTGACGGTGTTGACCATCAAACCTGCATTGCCGCCAGTAACGCTTTCCCAGCGCGCAAACACTTCTTCAATGATGAACCCAAAGGCCAGTGTGGCAATGCCCAGGTAGATGCCCTTGACCCGCAAGGCGGGCAAGCCCACCACGATGCCAATCAGTGCCGACAGGGCGGCGGCGGCCGCAATGGCCACCACAAAAGGCACGCCCATGCCGGTGAGCACCGCCTGGGTATATGCGCCCACCCCCAAAAAGGCGGCGTGGCCAATCGAGAACAGGCCGGTGAACCCCGCCAGCAACATCAGCCCCAGGCCCACGATTGAATAGATCAAGATGAAGGTCATCTGCGCCAGCAGGTATTCCCCCAGCAGCCAAGGCGCCAGCAGCATGAACACAGCCAGCGCGCTGTACCAAAAAACATGCCCGCCATGCTTGGCTAGGCGCAGGTCTTGGTCGTAAGTGGTCTTGAAGATGAATCGCATGGGCGTGTTCGCTCTAGACCTTTTTGCGCAGCTTTTCGCCAAACAGGCCGTTGGGCATGACCACCAGCACGATCAGCACCACGATATAGGCGGCAATGTCTTTGAAGCCTTCGGGCAAGTAAAAGCCCGCAAACGCTTCAACCAAGCCGATGATGAGCCCGCCCACAATGGCCCCGGGCAAACTGCCAAAGCCCCCCACCACGGCGGCGGGGAAGGCCTTTAGCCCGATAAAGCCCATGTTGGCGTGCACAAAGGTAATGGGCGCCAACATCAAGCCCGCCACAGCCGCCACGCCTGCGGCCAGCGCCCACACCAAGCCGTTGATGCGTTTGACGGGGATGCCCATGTAATAGGCGGCCAATTGGTTTTGCGACGCCGCCTGCATCGCAATGCCCACCTTGCTGTAGCGGAAGGTGACATACAGCACCGCGCACAACACGGCGGTGGCCCCCACCACCACCAACTGCTCGACGTTGAGCACCAAGCCGCCGACTTGGATGATTTGGTCTTTGTAGGGCACCGGCAGCGTGTGGGTTTCGGTGCCGATGCCGGGGATCATGGTGATCAGGCCGCGCGCCACATAGCCGATGCCAATGGTGAGCATCACGATGCTGAAAGCCGGTTGCCCCAAGATGGGGCGGATGGTCACTCGCTCCAGCAGCCAGCCAAAGCAGGCCATGGCCAGCATGGCGCACGGGATAGTCAGCCAATATGGCAGGCCCATCAGGGTGAGCAAGGCCAAGCCGCCAAAGGCGCCCAGCATCATCAGGTCACCCTGAGCGAAGCTAACGGTTTCGGTGGCTTTGTAAATCAGCACGAAGCCCAGGGCAATCAGGCCGTAGATACAGCCTTGGGCGATGCCGCTCATCAAGAGTTGGAGGGTTTGCACGAGCGTTCAATTGAATGCAGTGCGCGGGTTATAGCGGCGTGCAGCGGGTGGCCCAAGAGGGTTGGTCCGCAGAGGGTGAACCCGATTCGTTGAATCCCAGGTGCCAAGGGCTAGCACTTGCCCTGGGCTTTTGGCCCCATCTGCGCGGCATTGGGCTTTGATCTAGCGCAAGCCAAGTTCAATAAAAACCCCGAATCGGGGGGGTGCGTTTCAGGGTGATTGGTCGTATTGCGCCCTGGCACTGGCATGCTCTGAGCGTGGGGAGCTGCTTAGGTCAACGCGGTTTGCGCCCACTCCAAAGGCCTTAAGCAATGTCAGAGTTCGTGGTCGAAAGCGGTGGCGGCGCGATGATGGATCGCCGCAGCGGTCCGCGCAAGAGCTGGCGCAGCCGTGCCCAACTGCGCTGGCCCAGCGGGGCCACGATGGACGTGCGCACCATCGACATCGGGGTGGAAGGCTTGGCCCTGGTGGCTGAGCGCAACTTAAGCCCTGGCACCGAATGCCAACTGGTCTTCAGCCTGTTGATCAACGGCCACCCCACGCCGCAATTGACGGCGCCAGTCAAGGTGTTGTTTGGTTCGCTTAGCGGTTCGTTCGGCGGCTTTCGGCTCGGCTTGGGTTTTGGCCCTACCAGCCGCGCGGTGCAAGACGCTGTTCAGCAGTATTGCCGCTAGGGCCCGCGCTTGGCCGGTTTAGGTGTGCGTGGCAGATGCGATGGGCCGCGGGCGGCCGTGGTCGTCGATGGCCACATAAGTCAGGCTGGCCTCAGTCACCTTCACAAACTGGCCTTGGTTGCGCATCCGCTCGGCATGCACCTCTACCGCCACGGTGATGGATGTGTTGCCCACCCGCAGCACTCGGGAATAGAACGACAAGATGTCGCCCACCCGCACCGGCTGCTTGAAGATGAATTCGTTCACCGCCACCGTGGCCATGCGCCCGCGCACATGGCGCGCGGGCAGCACCGAGCCCGCCAAGTCCACCTGCGCCATCACCCAGCCGCCAAAAATGTCGCCATTGGCGTTGCAGTCTGCTGGCATGGGGATCACTTTGAGCACCAGCTCGCCCTGACCGCTGTCAGGCGCTTGGGGGGCTTGGGCGTGGGGGGCTTGGGGATTGGCGCTCATGCCCTCATGGTAGTGTGATGTGAATGTCATCTTGCGACGGTCTGCCCTTTGCACGGCCTGCCGCCCTCTGCTCGTCATGCGCCCCGCCGCTTCTGCCACTACCGCCACCTCAGACTCCGCCCACGCTGCACCGCCGGGCGCCAGCGCGCCTGAACGCAGCGACTGGCTGACCCTGTCGCGCCTGCTGCCCTACTTGTGGCAATACAAATGGCGTGTGATGGCGGCGCTGGCCTTCATGGTGGGCGCCAAGGTGGCCAACGTCGGCGTGCCGGTGTTGCTCAAAGAGCTGGTGGACAAGCTCGACTTGAAACCGGGCGATGTCAACACCGTGCTGGTGGTGCCCTTGGGCTTGCTGCTGGCCTATGGTCTGTTGCGCTTGTCGACGTCTCTGTTCACCGAGTTGCGCGAGCTGGTCTTTGCCAAGGCCACGCATGGCGCGGCGCGCAGCATTGCGCTGAACACCTTTGAGCATTTGCACGCTTTGAGCTTGCGCTTTCACCTAGAGCGCCAAACCGGCGGCATGACACGCGACATTGAGCGCGGCGTGCGCGGCATTGAATCGCTGATCAGCTATTCGCTCTACAGCATCGTGCCCACGCTGATTGAAGTCACGCTGGTGCTGGCTATTTTGGGCATCAAGTTTGACCCGTGGTTTGTGGTCATCACCCTGACTGCGCTTGCGACCTACATCGTGTTCACCGTGGTGGTGACTGAATGGCGTACGCAGTTTCGGCGCGAGGCCAATGAATTTGACAGCGCCGCCCACACCAAGGCCGTGGATTCACTGTTGAACTACGAAACGGTGAAGTACTTCAACAACGAAGGCTTTGAAGCGCAGCGTTATGACCAGCGGCTGGAGTCCTTGCGCCGCGCTCGGCTAAAGAGCCAAACCACGCTGAGCATGCTCAATACCGGCCAGCAGCTCATCATTGCCATCGGCCTGGTGGCCATGCTGTGGCGCGCCACCCAAGGCGTGGTGGAAGGCCGCATGACGCTGGGCGATTTGGTCATGGTCAACGCCTTCATGATTCAGCTGTACATCCCGCTGAACTTTCTGGGCGTGATCTACCGCGAGATCAAGCAAAGCCTGACCGATCTAGACAAGATGTTCACGCTGATGGACCGCGAACGCGAAGTGGCCGACGCCCCTGGCGCCACGGACTTGTCGCTAGACGGCCCGCCTGAGCTGCGCTTTGACCAAGTGCACTTTGCCTATGAGGCCGCACGGCCCATCTTGCATGGCGTGAGCTTTGTGATTCCTGCGGGCAAGACGGTGGCAGTGGTGGGGCCGTCGGGCTCGGGCAAGAGCACGCTGGCGCGGCTGCTGTTTCGCTTTTATGACGTGCAGCAGGGCCGCATCACCCTAAACGGGCAAGACATTCGCAACGTGACGCAAGGCAGCGTGCGCCGCGCCATCGGCATCGTGCCGCAAGACACGGTGCTGTTTAACGACACGGTGGCCTACAACATTGCCTATGGCCGCACCGACGCCAGCCAAGCGCAGATTGAAGACGCCGCCCGCGCCGCGCGCATCCACGACTTCATTGCCAGCAGCCCCAAGGGCTACGACACCATGGTGGGCGAGCGCGGCTTGAAGCTGTCTGGCGGCGAAAAGCAGCGTGTGGCCATTGCCCGCACGCTCTTGAAGAACCCACCGGTGATGATTTTTGACGAGGCCACCAGCGCGTTGGACTCGGCCAATGAGCGCGCCATCCAAGCCGAGCTGGCCACTACCGCCCAGGGTAAAACCACGCTGGTGATTGCGCACCGCTTGAGCACCGTGGTGGACGCGCATGAGATTTTGGTGATGGACGCGGGCCACATCATTGAGCGTGGCACCCACGCGCAACTGTTGGCGCAGGGCGGCCGCTATGCGGGCATGTGGGCCATGCAACAAAGCGCCGACACGGCTGCGCCCGATGAAGCCGACGGCGCGGGGTTGGCCACGGTTTCGTAACCGATTTGACGCCGGTGCTTCGAGTCAAATGAGGCCCTAGCGCCCTAAAATAGGGCGCAAGCAGCTATTAAAAATGTAGCAAGCAGCTCGCCGATAGCTCCCACCCGATCACCCCTAGCGATGACCCTCGCCGCCCCTGCCCCCACCGATCTGCAAGCACCCCATGCCCAGGGCCGTGCGCTGGACGTGTTGGCCATGGGCGAAGCGATGGTGGAGTTCAATCAGACTCACCCAGGCCAGCCGCAGTACCTGCAAGGCTTTGGTGGCGATACCAGCAATGCCGCCATTGCAGCCGCCCGCCAAGGGGCGCGGGTGGGCTACCTGTCGGCGGTGGGCGCCGATGCCTTTGGCGCGGCGTTGCGCGCGCTGTGGGCTACAGAAGGCGTGGACACCCGCGCCGTGCGCACCGACGCCGCTGCGCCCACCGGCATCTACTTTGTCAATCATGGGCCCACTGGGCACCAGTTTGAGTTTCGCCGTGCGGGCTCAGCCGCCAGCCGCATGGGCGCAGCCGACATCGACGCCACCGTCGTGGCGCAGGCGCGGGTGCTGCATGTGTCGGCCGTCTCAGCGGCCCTTTCCAGCAGTGCCTGTGATGCGGTGTATGCCGCAGTGGCGGCCGCACGCGCAGCGGGCACGGTGGTGAGCTTTGACACCAACCTGCGCCTGAAGTTGTGGCCGCTGGCCCGGGCGCGCGCCGTCATCAATGATCTGCTGGGCCAGGCCGACATCGCTTTGCCCAGTTATGACGACGTGGTGGCCATCAGCGGCTTGCAACAGCCCGACGCATTGGTGGATTGGTGCTTGCAGCGCGGCGCGCGTTTGGTGGCCTTGAAGCTGGGCGCGGATGGCGCCTTGGTGGCCACGCCCAGCCAGCGCCAGCGCATTGCCCCGCACCCGGTGCAGGCGGTGGACGCCACCGGCGCGGGCGACACCTTTGGCGGCGCTTTTTTGGCGCGCTGGCTGGCGGGTGATGCGCCCGCCGATGCAGGTCGCTACGCCGCAGTGGCGGCGGCCTTGGCCACCACCGGTTGGGGTGCGGTGGCGCCCATCCCGCGTGCAGCCCACGTGCAGCAAGTGCTGGCCCAAAACTCCGGCGCTACAAAATAAATAGCTGCTTGGGCAAGAAAATAGGGCGCAGCAGCCCTTTTTCTTTGAAGAATTCGGTGTTTAACCGATGGGCTCCCAGCGTCCCAGCCGGACCAGCGTGGCGCCCTCCGTGGCGTGGCGCAGGGTGGGCATCACCAGCACGCAGTCGTCATAGGGCGTCACCACCAGCTGGCCGCCACTGGTGCCAATCAAGGTGCCCGCTTGCGGCACGGTGTGGCCATTGGGCCAGGCCTGGGCCAACGCAGGCGGTGGGCCGGCTTGCACCGTCACCGCATGCGTCACACGCACCAGCCGATGCGCTGGATTCTGTGGGGCGGTGTGCGCAGGGTGGGCGTTGGGCGCATCGGCATCCCACACACCGGTAGTCACCAAAAAACGCAAGGTCAAGGCTTCGGCCAGCGTGCGGCTGGCCACGTCACCGTGCCAGCCACATTCCACCAACACGGCGCGGCTGTCGTCGGCCCCGTCGGCCAAGCCAAAGCGCCCGTGGTCACGCAAGCGCTTACCTGCCGCATGGCCTGGGTCAGCCACCATCAAGCCGGGTATCTGCAGGGCCTGGGCAAAGCGCGCGTGGCGCTGCGCCGTGCCCACCAAGGCCATCGGCGGGCCGATTTCGTGCATGGAATGCAGATCGAGTAAATCGTCCGCCTGCTCCACCCACGGCGCCAACTGGCGGGCTCGGCGCTGCTCTAATGAACCATCCAGCGGTGCCGCAGTCAGCGCGTTGCCCCACAGGCGGTTGAGGTCTTGGTCCACGAAGCGCGAGTCGTCGGGGTGCGCAGCGTCAAAGCGGTCAAAGGCGTCTAAGTTGCACAGCATCACGGTGAGCCGCCCGCGCCGCACCCGCTGGCCTGCGGCAAGCATCTGCAGCACATGAATGGCCGCCCAAGCGCCGCAGAGCTCATTGCCGTGCACCAAGGCCGTCAGCAGCGCATGGCGGCCTGGCGCGGCAGCGGCAAAGTGCCACACGCCAGGCACACCGGTGTTGCCAGCGCGCCAAGGTGCCAGATCAGGTGCGGCCAGCGCAAAGGGCGGCAGTGGGCTGGGCGCGGTCAGCATGGCTGCAAAGGCCTGGGCGCTCATTCCTTGATGTTGGCAAAGCGCACGATGCGCTGGTATTGCGCAATGGCGCGCTGCTGATAGGCGCCCAAGGTTTCGTCGGCGCCAAAGAAGCTGGCGCCGCTGTCTTGCAGGCGTCGGCGCACATCGGGCGTGCTCAGGGTGTCAGCCAGCGCTTGGCGCAGCCGCGTTAGCACCGGCGCGGGCAGCTGTGCGGGGCCCCACAGGCCAAACCAGCTGGAGATGTCCACCCGCTTCAAGGCGGGGTGGTCGGCCAAGGGGGCAATCTCGGGGGCCACGGCGCTGCGGCGGGTTTCGGTGATGCCCAGCGCCGTCACCCGACCCGCGCGGATGTGCGGCAGCCCGCTGGACAACACAAACACCCCCAGCTCTAACTGGCCACCCACCAGGTCGTTGGTGAGCGGCGCTACGCCGCGATAGGGGATATGCACCATGAAGAGGCCAGCAGACTCTTTCACCATTTCGCCCGCCAGATGCAGCGCGGTGCCCACGCCCGATGAACCAAAGCTAAAGCGCCCTGGCTGCGCCTTGGCGGCCGTGATCATTTGGTCAAGCGATTTGAGCCCGCTGGCGGTCGACGCCACCAGCACCATGGGCTGTGACGCCACCAAGCCCACTGGCGTGAAATCGGCCACCGGGTCATAGCGCACCCGGGCGTTGATCAGGCGGGCAATGGCCATTTCATTGTTGGCACCCAGCAGCAGGGTGTGGCCATCGGGTGCGGCTTGGCGCACCCGATCCGCGCCGATGGTGCCGCCGCTGCCGCCCACGTTTTCAATCACCACCGGCTGGCCCAGGCGGCGCGACAGCTCGGCACCCACGGTGCGCGCCGTCAAGTCGGTGCTGCCGCCGGGCGGGTAGCCCACCACCAAGGTGATCGGGCGGTTGGGATAGTCACCCGCCGCGCCTTGGGCACGCGCGCTCAAGCCCGGCAGGGCGATGGCGCAGCTTGACAGCGCCCATTGCAGGGCCCGGCGGCGTCGGATGGAAGTGGGCGTAGGCAGCAACTTGGGCAAGGGCGAGGACATACGGACTCCATGGCATTCAATGAACGCGAAGCATCGATCGGTGCGATTCACGGTGATTGTGAGGGCGCCTCGGTGTTCGCCGGTGCTGAAACAGCACAAACCAGTGCCAATGCGGCACGCAGGTTTAAGCGCGATTGGTGGCTGCCCACACCGCTTCGGCCACCGCACCCAACTGGCGTCGGGGCCGATAGATGCGCACTTCAAACGGCACCGCGTCACTGCGCTGGCCCAGGCGCATCAGTTGTCCCTGGCGCAGTGGCGCGGCCACCAGCGACAAGGGCAACCACGCCAAACCCAGCCCCTTGGCCACCAGTTCGGCCAATGCGTCGGCCGAATCGCTGCGCAAGAGTGGTTGGGCGCTGGCCAGGTCTTGGCGGCTTAAGTGGTCATCCAACAGACGGCCCAGGGCCAAGCCTTCGCTGTAGCCCAGCCACGGGCCTTGCGCCAGAAGGTTGGCGCGCTCAGTGGCAGCACCTGGGCGACGCGGGGCTGCGCGTGCCACCGGCACCAACTGATCGCGCGCCAAAGTCAGGTGCGCAAAACGCTGGCTAGACAGCGGTACTGACAGCGCGCTGTGCTCGTAGCACACCAGCAGATCAATGTGGCCCTGCTCCAACAGGGCCACGCTGTCGGCCATGGCCCGGGTGAGCAAGAGCGCGCCCTGGGCTGCCCACACCCGGCGGTGCCGCGCCAGCCAGTCGGCCACCAGGGTGCGCGCCAAGGTGCGCCCCGTGCCCACGCGCAGCACTTGCGCTGACGCCTCCAAAGCTTGGCCCGAGAGCGCCACCGCCTGGCTGCGCGCCTGCGCCAGTCGCTGCAGCATGGGCTGGCTTTGATTGAGCAAATGCAGGCCCGCAGGGGTCAGGCGCACCGGCGAGCGGCCAGGCTCGACCAGGTCCACGCCCACCCAGGCCTGCAAGCTGCGAATGCGCCGCCCAAACGCGGGGTGCGTCACATGGCGCGCCGCCGCCGCCCGGGTGTAGCTGCCGTGCGCCTGCAAAGCCGCCAAGTCTTCTAACCATTTGATATCCACGGCGCACAGTCTCGCGCATCATTGCCGCATGGATCGCTTCAAGGCCATTGAAACCTTTGTGGCAGTGGCCACGCGCGGCAGCTTGGTGGCAGCCGCACGCGCTGAGGGGGTGCTGCCTGCCGTGCTGGGCCGTCGGCTGGACGCCTTGGAGGCCCATTTGGGCGTGAAGCTCATGGTGCGCACCACGCGGCGCCTGAGCCTGACGCATGAGGGCAGCCAGTTGTTAGAAGATGCCCAGCGCCTGCTGGCCGATTGGGCCAGTGCAGAGGCCAGCGTCAGCGCCGGTGGCGTCAAACCCAGCGGGCATTTGCGCGTCACAGCACCTGCGGGCTTTGGCCGCCGCCATGTGGCACCGCTGGTGGCCACATTCGCGCTGGCGCACCCCGATGTCACCGTGTCGCTCAACCTGTCAGACCGCGTGGTGGACATGGCCGCCGAGGGTTATGACTGCGCGGTGCGGGTGGGTGACTTGGCTGATTCGTCATTGGTGAGCATTCGCCTGGCTGACAACCGGCGCCTGTGCGTGGCCACGCCCGACTTTGTGCGCCGCCACGGCCTGCCGCGCCACCCCGATGATTTGCAGCGCCTGCCCTGCCTGGTGCTAAGCAGTGACGCATCGCAAACCCGAGGCTGGGCCTTTGCGGTGCCTGCGGAAGATGGTGCGCGCCGCGTGGTGCACCTGCGGCCCAGCGGTCGGCTGGATTGTTCAGACGGCCAGGTGCTGCACGCCTGGTGCCTGCAAGGCTTGGGCGTGGCCTGGCGCAGCATTTGGGAGGTGGCGGCCGATTTGGCCGCAGGCCAGTTGGTGGAGCTGCTGGCCGACTATGCCGCCCCGCCCAACGGCATCTACGCTGTGCTGCCCCAACGCAAACACCTGCCGCTGCGGCTGCGCCTGTGGGTGGAGCACCTCAAGGCGCACTATGGGCGGGCAGCGTATTGGGGTTGACGGGCCAAATCAGGGATCTGCCCCGCAGGCACCGGTCGGCTGAACAGATAGCCCTGAAACTGGTCGCAACCCCACTGGTGCAGCAGCTCGCGCTGTTCGGCGGTTTCCACGCCCTCGGCCAGCACTTGCAGGCCCAGGGAATGGCCCATGGCGATGATGGTGCGGCACAGCGTGGCGTCGCGGGGTTGCTGCTCAATGGCTTGCACAAAACTGCGGTCGATCTTGAGGGTGCCAATCGGGAAGCGGCTCAGGTAAGCCAATGACGAATGGCCGGTGCCAAAGTCATCAATGCTGATGTGCACCCCCATGGCGTGCAGCGCTTGCAAGGCGTCGACCGCGCGCTGCACATCGGTCATGAGCAGGCTTTCGGTAATTTCTAAGTCCAGGTCTTGCGCCGCCAAGCCCGTGTCAGCCAGCACTTGGCGCACTTGGGCTGCGAAGTCGGCGCGCATCAACTGGCGCACCGACACATTCACCGCCATGCGCAGGCGCAGGCCGTGATCGCGTTGCCAGCGCGCCGCTTGCTCGCAGGCTTGGCGCAGCACCCAGTGGCCAATGCGCTCAATCAGGCCCATGTCCTCGGCGACCGGCACGAACACCGCCGGTGACACCGGCCCCACGCCTGGCCGGTTCCAGCGCAGCAAGGCCTCTACGCCCACCACTGCGCCAGCGTCAGTACCGACGTGAAGATCGACCTGAGGCTGGTAGTGCAATTCAAACGCGTCGCGCTCCACCGCAGCACGCAGGGCGTCTTCGAGTTCATTGCGTTCGCGCAGGGCCACGTCAATGCTGCGGTCAAAGTACTGGTGCCCCGCCCGGCCGCGCTCTTTGGCCATGTACATGGCCATGTCGGCCTGGCGCAGCAGGGTGGCAGCGTCGTCGCCGTCGCGCGGGAACACGCTCACCCCCATGCTGGCGCTGACCCGCATGGGACGGCCCTTGAGCATCAGTGGCGGGCGTAGCGCGTCTTGCAAGCGGTGCAAGGTGCGCTCTAGCGTGCTGTCGGCTTCCACTTGCGGGAGCAGCAAGACGAATTCGTCACCGCCGATGCGGGCCACGGTGTCGGTGTCGCGCAGCACGCCGCACAGGCGTTCGGCCACCACCCGCAGCAGTTCGTCGCCGCTGTCGTGTCCCATCACATCGTTCACGCTTTTGAAGCGATCCAGGTCCATGAAGACCACCGCTAGACAAGTGCTGTCGCGTCGCGCCTGTCGCAAGGCGCGGGCCAGTAGCTCGTCCATGAAGGCCCGGTTGGGCAGGCCGGTCAGGCTGTCGTGCAGCGACACATGCAGCGCGCGCTGCTCAGCGGCTTGGCGCTCTGACACCTCGCGGTGCAGGCTGTCCACCGTCAGCCGCAGCTCCTCAGTGCGGTCAGCCACACGTTGCTCAAGCTCGGCATGCAGGCGGGCGATTTCGGCCTCGGCCTGCCGCCGCGCGGTGATGTCCATGCAGATCCAGATCGAGCCTTGGCTCAGGTCAGCCGGCGCGACCGCCTTGGCTTGCACTTCGCACCACAAGGCTGAACCGTCGCTGCGGACGATTTCAAGCTGACCGCTGTAGGCCTCGCCGCGGCTCAGCGGCGCATACATGGTGGCCAAGGCATTCGCCCAGTCCGCCTCATGCAAGTACCAGCGGCGGGTGGGCATGCCCACCATGGCCTCGGGCGTGTAGCCCAACATGTCGGCAAAGGCGCGGTTGCAGCGGGTGACGTGGCGGTTTTGCAAAAACACAATGCCCACCATCGCGTGGTTCAAGATCAGCGATTGCTCATGCAAGGTGCTGCGCAGCCGCTCTTCGGCCTGGGTCAGCGCATCGACATCGTCTTCGATCCAGATCGAGCCAGCGGCTGGGTCGGCCGGGTCAATCAGCCGACCGCTGAGCTGGCACCAAAACAGGCTGCCGTCTCGGCGGCTGAGCTGCAAGCGGGTGCGAAAGGTCTGGCCCTGCATCAGCTCGGGGTAGGCATGGGTGCCCACAAAGGCATAGGCCTCGTCGCTGGGGTACATCACCCGGCTGTCTAGGCCGGCGATTTGCACCGGGTCGTCGTAGCCGTGCATGTCGGCATAGCGGCGATTGCAGCGCTGCACTTTGCGGTCACGCACAAAGGCGATGCCCACGCCCGCGTTGTCCAAGATCACCTGCTGCTCGCGCAGGGCTTGCAGCAAGCCAGCGTGCAGGAAATCATCCTGCGCCGCCAAAGGGGCTTCGGGCGGGACTTCGGGTGGCGCAGAGGGGCCAGACGGCAACGTCATGTGGCGCAGTATCCCCGCGCTCATCGCGCCTGAAAAGGTGGCACGTGGAATTGCGCATCGGGGTTTGCGCGTGCCGTTCATGCGGCTTTGCCCGGTGTGCGGGCGGCCGCGTGGAACAATGCGGCCGCGATGGCGCGACCGATTTCCACCACCCACCAAGCCCAGCGCGACACGATCCTGGCCTGCGCCGCCGATTGCTTTGCGCAGGCGAGCTTTGCCGCCACCAGCATGAACGACATCGCCACCGCTTGCGGCACCAGCAAAGCGCGGCTGTACCACTACTACCCCAGCAAAGACGCGCTGTTGTTTGACTTGCTGCTGGCCTACACCGACCGCCTGCTGCTGCTGGTGGGCCAAAGCCAAGCCGCTGCGCAGCGCCAGCAGTTGTCAGACCGCGCCGCGTTGCATGATTTGCTGCGCCGGTTTTTGCGCGAATACGAAAGCTCCGCCAACCGCCACAAGGCCTTGCTGCACGACACGCCGTTTTTGAGCGACGCCCCCGGGCCGCTGGGTCAGCCCTCGCCGCGCCAGCAGGTGCTAGACCGTCAGCGCGACGTGGTGGCGGCCACCACCCGGCTGCTCAAAGCGGCTTTTCCCCAAAAAGTGCAGCCGCACAACCAAGCTTCGCTCACCATGATGTTGTTTGGCATGATCAATTGGACCTTCACTTGGCTGCGCCCCGACGGCCCCATGAGCTACGAAGCCTTTGCTGACGAGGTGATGGCTTTGCTTGAAAAAGGGCTGGGTTGATGCGCGCCCCACCTGCGGGCCAGCCCGCGGCCTCACCTGCCGCCCCACCCGCCGCCGAGGCAGCCCGCTGGATGCTGGTGATGGGCGTCTCCGGCTGCGGCAAATCGGCGCTGGGCCGGGCGCTGGCATTGGCGCGTGGCGTGCCTTTTATTGAAGGCGACGCGTTTCACCCGCCCGGCAATCTTCAGAAAATGAGCCAGGGCTTGGCGCTGACCGATACCGACCGGGCCGATTGGCTGCAGGTGTTGGCAGGCCAACTCAGCGGGCATGCCGATGGCGCAGTGCTGGCCTGTTCGGCCTTGAAGCGCGACTATCGCCAGCAACTGCGCGCAGCCGTGCCGCATTTGTTGACGGTGCATCTGGCTTTGACTCCGGCAGTGGCGCTGGCGCGCGTGTCGTCGCGGCCAGATCATTTCTATCCGCCGTCGCTGGTGGACAGCCAATTTGCCACCCTGCAAGACCCGGCCGGCGAAAAGGCGGTGGTCACGCTAGACGCCACCTTGCCCATGGCTGAGCTACTCTCACGCATCCCTAAAAATTTACCCATGTGAAATCAATTACGCATGGGTAAACTCAAAACTGACTTCTTCCGGACTCGCCACCATGAACAAAGCCTTCGCCAGCCAAGCCGATTTGGCCGACAAAAAGATCACGTTCGCGCAACTTAGCCCGCATTGCTGGGCGTACACCGCAGAAGGCGATCCCAACTCTGGCGTGATCATTGGTGACAACGCCATTTTGGTGAGCGACTGCACCGCCACCCCGCTGATGGCGCAAGACCTGATCGCCAAGATCCGCACGGTGTCGAACAAGCCCATCAAATACGTGCTGCTCACCCACTACCACGCGGTGCGGGTGCTGGGGGCCAGTGCTTATGTGGCCGAAGGGGCAAGCGAGATCATTGCCAGCCGTGGCACGCTGGAGTTGATTCGTGAACGCGGCGCGCAAGACATGCAAAGCGAAATTGATCGCTTTCCGCGCCTGTTTCGGGGCCAAGAAAGCATTCCCGGCCTGACCTGGCCCAGCATGGTGGTGGGTGACGGTAAACCCGGCCGCCAAGGCAGCTTGAGCATCAATTTAGGCGGCGTGGTGGTGGAGATTTGGCACCCGGGTGCGGGCCACACGCGCGGCGATACGGTGGCCTTTGTGGAATCAGAAGGCGTGCTGTTCAGCGGCGACTTGGTGGAGTTTGAAGCGGGCGTGTACACCGGCGACGCCCAACTGGCCGAATGGCCCGCCACCCTGAAAGCGCTGCGCGCGCTCAATGCCACCGCCTTGGTGCCTGGCCGTGGTGAGGCAATGCGCGGCAATTCAGAAGTGAACCGGGCGCTGGACTACACCGAGCGCTGGGTGACCACGCTGTACCGCTGCGGCCAAGAAGCGGTGGCGGCCAAGATGGATCTAAAGGCCGCCATGGCCCACACCCGCAAGGCCATGGACCCGATTTTTGGCCAGGTGTTCATCTACGAACACTGCTTGCCATTTGATGTGAGCCGGGCCTACGACGAAGCCAGCGGCCTGAAGAACCCACGCATCTGGACGGCCGAGCGCGACCAAGAAATGTGGGCGGCGCTTCAGGCCTGAAAAACGGGCCTGAATAAGCGGCTAACAAACACGCCTGCAGCGCTGACTAGATCAGCGCGGCGTGCTCACTTTTTCGCCATGGTTGGAGGCTTGCACCAAAGCGCTTTCGGCCATGAAATCGCTGAAGGTGAAATCAGTGGGCGCGTCTAGCTCGGCCCGTGCGGCTTGTGCCTCGCGCGTTTGCACCAGCGAGGCCAGTTTGCGCAGCACCAGCAGCGAGCCAGGGTCCAGCACCCGTTCGCTTTCATGCACGGCGGCTTGCAACTCGGCCCCGACCAAATGGGCGCGGCCGGCGTCGCTTAACTCCACCGCGCGCTGCAGTCGCATGGCCACGCGGCGGGTGGCGGGGTAGCGGGCGCGGCCATGCACCGGGTGCAGGCGTGACAGCAGCAGCGCCACGCCGCCCAGCAGCAGTTGAAAGTCCAACAACTCGCCCCGGCCTTCCACGCGCGGTAGCTGAAACTCAGGGTGCCAGGGGTTAAAGGCATGGGCAGCCGCGCGGTCTAGCTCCATCAGGCTGGACAGCGGAAAGCTCAAGCTGGACTTGACCGCCGCGCCGCCAGAGCTGGCGCTGGGTGCAGATTGGGGGGCAGTGACAGTGACCATGCAGGCACTGTAGAAGCGCCCAGCATGGGCTAAAGCCCGAAATGCGGGGGCTTTTCGGGCCAGTTCATTGGGTGGCTATGCGCCAGCGCCAGCCGGTCGAGGCCCGGGTTTGTGCACCACCACCTGCGCTGGTGCGGCCGGTGCGCCGTCTGGTGCGGGCACCACCGTCCAACGGCCTGCGTGCAGAGCGGCCACGGCAGGCTTGTGGGCGATGGACACCAGCGCACCAGAGCGGGCTTGCACCTGCGCCAGCAGGCGCTGGTAAAGGCGGGCCTCGGTGGCTTCGTCAAGCGCGCTGGTGATCTCATCGGCAAACACCCAGCGCGGCTGCTTCAGCCACACCCGGGCTAGCGCCAGGCGCTGCTGCTCGCCGCCCGACAGCGTTTGGTCCCAGGCGGCGTGTTCGTCCAGCCGGGCCACCAATTGGGGCAGCTCGGCCTGCGTCAGGGCATGGGCCAACTCGGCGTCAGAAAAGCGCTCTGCAGGCAAGGGGTAGGCCAGCGCGGTGCGCAGCGGCCCCTGCGGCAGATAAGGGCGCTGCGGCAAGAACATGGCCTGGTCGCGCACCTCGGGCGCCAAAGCAGCGCTTTGCCCAGGCTGCGCACCCTGGGCCCACGGCCAGATGCCGCCCCAGGCTCGCAACAGGCTTGATTTGCCGCTACCCGAAGGCCCCACCAAGGCCACGGTGTCACCGGCTTGCAAGTCCAGGCCCGATGCGTCGAGCAAGGCACGGCCGTTGGGCAAGGCGACTTGGGTGCGGCTGGGCACCAGGGTGTCGCTAGCAGTACCGGGTACGTTTGCTATGGAATTTGTAGCTACTTCCGCCGTACTAATGGGCGCTGCAGCCGGATTGGCTTCAAGCGCGGCTTCAAAACCGGTCAGGCGATCGGTGGTGGCGCGCCAGGCGGCCAGCGTGGGGTAGTTGTCGACAAACCAGCTCAGGGCGTCTTGCACCCGACCAAAGGCGGATGCGATCTGCATCAACTCGCCCAACTGAATCGCACCGCTAAAAAACCTGGGCGCAGCCACCACAAACGGGAAGATCACCGCCGCTTGCCCAAAACCCACGGTAAACCAGGTCAGCCGCTTTTGCGCCGCCAAGAGCGCAAAGGTGGCACTAAACACGCGGCCAAAGCGGTTCATGGATTCGGCTTGCTCCACCGCTTGGCCACGCTCGAGCGCAATGGCCTCGGCGTGTTCGCGCAGGCGCACGAGGTGGTGGCGAAAATCCGCTTCGCGCCGCTGTTTGTCAAAGTTCAGCCGGGCCAGCGGGCGGCCAATGAAGTGGCTGAGCAAGCTGCCCACCACGCAATAAATCACCGCCGCCCACACCATGAAGCCCGCAATCTCTACGCTGCGCCCGCTGCCCAGCGGCAACACAAAGCCGCCCGACAGCGCCCACAAAATGCCAATAAAGCTCACCAGCGTGACCACCGCGTTGAGCAAACCCATGCTCAGGCCCACGGTGTAGCTGGTGAACAAACCCAAGTCTTCTTGAATGCGCTGATCGGGGTTGTCGGGGTTGGGCGCGTGGCGCGCAGCGTCTGAGCGGGGCGGCGCTTGAAAGCGCTCAATTTCCAGCCGATACGCCGTGGGGCCGTCGAGCCAGCGGCTCACAAAGCGCTGGGTGAGCCAGGCACGCCAACGCAGTTCTAGCAACTGCGTCAGCCAAAACTTGTACACCGCCACCACGATGAAGCCCGCAGCCAGGTAGCAAAAGCGGGTGAGCTGCTGCCAAAACACTTCGGCGTTTTTTTCTTGCAGCGCGTCGTAGAACAGCCGGTTCCAGTCATTGATGAGCACCAGCACATACACGGTGAGCAGGTTCAGGGCCACGATGGCGGCCAGCAACAGCCGGGCGCGCCAGCGTTCGTCGCTCTGGCCAAAGTAGGGCAGCGACAAGCGCCACACCCGGCCCAAAAACGCGGCCATGTCGCGCAGCGCGGGCTTG
>JAAFIY010000160.1 GCA_013297985.1 Comamonadaceae bacterium
GCGCGGCTGCGTCAGCATGCGGTCTAGCAGCACCACAAAGCCGACGGCGTAGACCACCAGCGCCACCGACCACAGGATGAGGCCTTCGGTGTTCTGGCCACGCCACGCCAGCACGGCGGTGGAGCTGGCCAGCATCAGCGAGGTCAGCGCAATGACGATCATCAACGTGGGCAGGTCAGTCACCATCGGTCGATTATTGCGAAGTTCAGAACAGGCCAGAGACTGAATAAGCGCGACGGAGTCGCAAAAAGGCGGTGGAACGGGCCTAGAGCACCCCGCACCTTGGCGCGGCTCCAACGCGTATCAGGGCGCCAGAGCTGCCCGATCAGGCTCTGCAGCCCACACACCGTCGGCCGCATGAAACACGCGGTCACGCCCGTCGTGCTTGGCCTGGTACAGCGCACGGTCGGCCCGATTGAGCAAAGCTTGCCAGTGGGTGGCGGTATCTATGGCCTGCGTCGTGACTCCCACGCTGATGGTGAATGGCACCCGCTGATCCGCCAGCGGTGCAGGCTGCGCCGCTATCGCTGCGCGCAAGGACTCGGCCAGTTGCACCGCGCCTGCGGCGTCGGTGTCAGGCGCCAGTACAACGAATTCTTCTCCGCCAAAGCGCGCCAGCACATCGGGCGCGCGCAGTCGCTCTTTGATCACCTCTACCAAGTGGCGCAGCACTGCGTCGCCAGCCAGGTGGCCATGGGCGTCATTGATCCGCTTAAAGTGGTCCACATCCACCATCAACAGGGCCACCGGCTGGCCGGTACGCCGGGCGCGCTGGATCTCGTGCTCGAGTGCGGCGGTAAGCGCGCGCCGATTGAGAGCGCCGGTGAGCGGATCCAGCACCGCCAGCCGGCGGTTGGTTTCGTCGGCACGCTCCTTGAACATGTACAAAAACCCGATGCAGGTCCACATCAAGGCCAGCAGCGGACCCACCAGGGTGAGCGTTTGCACGGCTGAACCGGTGGTGTAGCGCGCCACCGGATAGCCCGCTGCCAGCGCTAGCAGTCGCCATGCAAATGCCAGCAGCGCCAGCCCCAGCCCCGCCACCACCATCCACACGCCGCGGCCGGGCGTGCGCCACGGTTTTTGGACCAAGGCGTAGATCACCAGCGCCACCTGCGCGGCCAACAGCACATTGCCCACCCCCACGCGCAGCGCGGGCGCGTCGGCGGCCAGCATATACAGCAGCACCCCCAGGGCTGGAGGCGTGAGGCCAAGCCACAGCGACAGCGCTCGGCGCTGGTACACATACACCGCCCAGAGCAGGCCCCCCAGTGCCAGCGTGCGCAAGGCGTTGCCTGCGATCACGGTGATGCGTTCGGGCAACCAAGGCTGCGGCAAAAAGCGGTCAATCAGCAGCACAAAGCCCACCGCATACAGCAGCAGCGACACCGCCCACAGGTTGAGCCCAGTGGTGTTTTCGCCTCCCCAGGCCAGGACCAGCATCCACACCGTGGGCATCACTGCCGTCATCGCGATCAGCAGCATCAGCATAGGCAGATCTGCCGCTATCACGATGTGTTCTCCGGCTGTGAAAGGGGTCAGGCTAGGGCGGCGCGCCACCCCAGGCCCGCCGTGGTGCCGCCGGGGACTGCGCCCCGAGCCGGGCGGTATTCACAGCCCACAAAGCCGCGCCAGCCGCAGTTGGCGGCCACGCGGTCCAAGGCGGCCAGCACCGTGGGGTAGTGCACTTCGCCGCCATCAGGCTCATGCCGGTCGGGCACGCCGGCAATTTGCACATGGCCCACGCGGCCGGTGGGCAGGTCACGCTCAATGGTGCGAATCAAATCGCCTTCCATGATCTGGCAGTGGTACAGGTCCAGCTGCACCGCCAAGTTGTTAGCGCCCACTTCAGCCACGATGTCGTGGGCTTGGCGTTGGCGGTTGAGAAAGTAGCCAGGCATGTCGCGGGTGTTGATGGGCTCAATCAAGATCGTGATGCCCTGCGGCGCCGCCAGTGCGCAAGCTGCACGCAGGTTGGCCACGTAGGTGGCTCTGTGGCGCGCCAGCGCGTCTGGCGCGGCCCCGGGCGGCAGCAGCCCGGCCATGACATGCAGCCGGGTGTTGCCCAACGCGGCGGCATAGCGCAGGCCCAGGGCCACCCCGGCCAGGCATTCGGCCTCGCGCCCGGGAATGCTGGCCGTGCCACGGTCGCCGGCGTCCCAAGCGGCTTGGGCATCGGCCGCAGTCAAGCCGCCCGGCGGGGCGTTGAACAGCGCTTGCACCAAGCTGTGGCGCTTGAGCGCAGCGGCCAAATCTGCGGGCTCGAAGGCATAGGGGAACAGATATTCCACCGCCGCAAAACCGTCTGCTGCCGCAGCGGCAAAGCGGTCGATGAACGCATGCTCGGGGTACAGCATGCTCAAGTTGGCGGCCAGGGTGTAGTGGGTGGGCATGTCGCGTCGGTGATTGGGCTGTGCCAATTGGCCAAGAGATGATGCCAGTGTGCCGGTCTCCCTGAGCAGGCGCTACTAAAATAATAGCTGCTGAGGCAGTCAAATAGGCCGCTTCAGCCCGATTTGACCCAAGCGACATAAGCCCCACAACACCCGAGACACCCCATGCCCCACACCCCTGCCCGCCACCCCTGGCGCCTGCGCGCCCTGGGCCTTATTGCTGCAGCGCTGGCCGCGCTGGTGGCTTATTTGGCCCTGTGGCCGGTGCCGGTGCAGCCGGTGACCTGGCGCACCGACATGCCGCCGGGCTACAGCGGCCCGCATGCGGTCAATCAAAAGCTGGCGGGCTTGCAGCGCATCGACATCGGTGCTGGTGAATCAGGCCCTGAGCATGTGGCCATCGGCCCCGACGGCCGCCTGTATGCCGCGCTGGCCAGTGGACGCATCGTGGCCATGCAGCCTGACGGCAGCGGGCGCACCGTGGTGGCCGGCACCGGCGGCCGGGTACTGGGCTTTGCCTGGGACGCGGCAGGCCGCCTGATTGCCGCCGACGCGATGCGTGGCCTGCTCGCCATCACCGGCGAAGGCGCTGGCGCCAAAGTGCAAGTGCTGGCCGACAAGTTGGACGGCCAGCCCATCCGCTATGCCGACGCGGTGGTGGTGGCGCGCAATGGCGTGATTTACTTCAGTGACGCCAGCACCCGCTTTGGCGCGGCCGATTGGGGCGGCACGTTTGAAGCCAGCGTGTTGGACATCTTGGAGCAATCCGCCACCGGCCGCCTGCTGGCGCATGACCCCGCCACCGGCCGCACCTGGGTTGTGGCCCAAGGCATCAGCTTTGCCAACGGCGTGGCGCTGGCGGCTGACGAGCAAAGCATTTTTGTGGTGGAAACCGGTCAATACAAGGTGTGGCGCATTGACGTGGCGGCCAAGGCGCTGGATGTGCGCGCCGCCAACCCGTCCCCGTCCCCACCCGTGCAGGCCCGCGTGGTGCTGGCCAACCTGCCCGGCTACCCCGACAACCTCATGCGCGGCGCCAACGGCCGCATCTGGCTGGGCTTTGCCAAGCCGCGCAGCGCCACGGTAGACGGCATGGCCCAGCGCCCGTGGCTGCGCCAAGTCACCCTGCGCCTGCCCCGCGCGCTGTGGCCGGTGCCGCCCAGCTACGGGCATGTGATCGCGTTCAGTGAAGACGGCCGAATCGTGGCCGATCTGCAAGACCCGGCGGGCGCTTACCCCGAAACCACCGGCGTCACCGAAACACCCGAGCGCTTGTACATCCACAGCTTGCATGCGCCGCAGCTGGGGTGGATGGTCAATCCGCTAAAGGCAGGCGCTTGATCAGATTTGCTACAAAACTCATAGCTGCTTGCGCACTGATTTAGAGCGGTGTGGCCGATTTAAGCCACCAACACCAGCGCCCCGCTGGTGCGCCGCCCCTGCAGTGCCGCATGCGCTTGCGCCACCGATTGCAGGCTGTAGCGCTCAATGGGCGGGCGCTTGATGCGGCCTTGGGCCAGGGCGTCCCACACGGCGGCGGCGCGGCGGCGGGCCTCGGCCGCAGTAGCCACATAGGCGAAGGCCACGGGGCGCGAGAAGGTGGCGGATTTGTGCGCCAGGGCGTTGGGGTCAAGTGCCGCCAGTGGGCCGCTGGCTTGGCCCAGGCTGATCCAGTGGCCGCGCGGGGCCAGGGCGGCCAGGTTCTCTGGCGCCGCTTCGGCCCCCAGGCCGTCAATGATCACATCGGCCCCGCCCCAGCGCTGCTGCAGGGCGTCAGCAAACTGGTAGTTGGGCGTGACCAGCGGGTGTTCGCAGCCGTAGTCGCGCGCCAGCCGGGCTTTGGCCTCGGTGGAGGTAGTGCCAATCACGATAGCGCCCAAAGCCCGCGCCCAGTGGCACACCAGCAGGCCCACGCCACCGGCGGCGGCATGCACCAGCACCCGGGTGCCGGGGCCCACATGGCCCAGGTCGTGCAGCAGGTACTGGGCGGTGATGCCTTTGAGCAGCAAGGCCGCGGCCACCTCGTCGTCAATGGCGGCGGGCAGCGGCACCACCCAATCCGCGGGCACGCAGCGCACGGTGGCATAAGCGCCGGGCATGGGGCCCAGGTAAGCCACCCGGTCACCGGGCAAAAAGCCGGTCACGCCGGGGCCCACGTCGAGCACAGTGCCGGCGGCCTCCATGCCGGGTGTGCCGCCTTCCGGCATCAGGCCGGGGAACCAGCCACGGCGCAGGTACACGTCAAAGTAATTCACGCCAATGGCGCGTTGTTGGATGCGCACCTGCCCCGCTAGCGGCGCAGGGCACTCGGCGGCCACCACCTGCAGCGCATCGGCGTCGCCATAGCGCGGCACCGTGGCCACTTGGGCACTCACCGGCAGCGCCACCGGCATGGGCGCGCTGCCGGGGTTGCGCAAATCAGCCCCTGCGGCCAAGTGGCGGCGCAGATTGGCAAAGCCTGCTTCGTACACGCCTTGGCTGACCATGTCGCGCAGCTCCGCCTCGCGCCCCGGTGGGGTGGCAAAGGTGCTTTCCCAGTGCCAGAAAGTGCGCCGCCCGTCGGTGATGGGCTTCAGGGTGACGGTGGCCACATAGCGCTCAAGTGGCACGGTGGCGTCCAAGATGCAATAGGTGCTTTTGTATTGGCGGTCGTCCAGCGTCAGCAACTGCTCGCGGATGTGGTTGCCGTCTTTCAAAGTGAAGTTGCGCACGCAGCCCACTTGGGTGGGTGATTGACCACGTTCAATGTGGCTTTCGCCCACCACGTCGTGCCACTGATCGTGGCTGTTGAAGTCACGCAGCACGGCCCACACCCGTTCAATGGGTGCATCGATCACGGTGGAGCGCACCACGCGTTGCAAC
>JAAFIY010000161.1 GCA_013297985.1 Comamonadaceae bacterium
TTCCAGGCGAAAGATGCGGGCCGCGTCGTCTTGGTGAATCAGCGCCAGACCCACGTCGTATTCATAGTGGCCGCTGTCAAAAATGCCGACCACCTGCATCTGCCGATAGCGCGGCACCACGCCTGCCGGGGTGACTTGGCCGCTGGGGGCCACCAGCGTCACCGCATCGCCCACCCGCAGGCCCAGGGCGCGTGCCAATTCACGCCCCAGCACGATGCCAAACTGCCCCGGCACCAGGCCCGACAGGGTTTGCGCCCCGATGGCGTCGGCCAAGTCAGTGACTTGCGGCTCGCGCGCTGGGTCAATGCCGCGCAGCACCACGCCCTTCATGTCTTCGCCGCGCGCCAGCAGGGCTTGGGCCAGCACAAAGGTGGCCGCGCCGCGCACCTGCGGGTGGGCACTGGCTTGGGCCAAGGTGGTGGCGGGGTCGGGCAGCGCTTGGCCATCCACCGAGAAAATTTCAATGTGGCTGACCACGCTGAGCATGCGGTCGCGCACTTCTTTTTGAAACCCGTTCATCACGCTCAGCACGATGATGAGCGCCGCCACGCCCAGCGCAATGCCCAACATGGACACGCCAGAAATAAAGCTGATGAAGCCATTGCGCCGCGCGGCGCGGGCCGATCGGGTGTAGCGCCACCCCAAGGTCAGTTCGTAAGGCCAGGGCATAAAACAGAGTGAACCGGATGCCTGCATTCTGGCAGGCCACAATTTGCCGCATGACTGACGCCCTGCCCGCCCCCACGCCCAAGCTGCCCCGTACTTGGAGCCGCATCGATGAGGCGGCCCGTGCGCTCACTGCCGTGCCCCAGGCGCCGGTGCATCTGCTCATCGACAGCGCTGCGCCACCTGGTCAAGCCTTTGCTGCAGCTTGGCAGCAGTTGCAAGTCGATCTGGCTCCGCTGAATGATTTGCTATCAAAAATGCAGCAGACTAGGCCGATAGACAGGGCGCAAGCGGCCGATTCGATTCAAAGCACGGGTGCCGATGCGGCGGCCACGCTCAACACCCCGTTTGAACATGCCCTGGCGAGCGCTCTGGGCCTGCCCGGCACCGATGGCACGCTGCCCTGGGCGGCTGCGCTACAGCGCATCAGCGGCCCAAGCTGCGCGTGGCTGCAGGCCACCCATTGGCAGGTGGGCACCGATCGCATCGTGCTGGGCCACCCGGCGGATCTGGCTTTGGGCGCCGATGAGTCTGACGCGCTCATGGCCAGCATGCAGCCCTATTTGGCCGACGATGGTTTGCAAATCAGTGCCATCGGCCCCGGCCTGTGGCTGGCGCAAGGTGACATGCTGCGCGGACTGCGCTGCGCCAGCCTAGACCGAGTGGTCGGCCGCAGCATTGACGCTTGGCTGCCCGACGCCGCCACCCCCGCAGGCGCCAGCGTGCGCCGCCTGATGAATGAAATGCAAATGCTGCTGTACACCCACCCGGTGCAAGACGCCCGCCAGGCCCGTGGCTTGCCGCCAGTCAATTCGCTGTGGGTGCATGGCGCAGGGCAGCTAGACGCCCTGCTAGCGGCCCTGCAGCCCGGCGCTGAGCCACCGTTGACGGTGATTGGCCTCACCACCCTGCGCGACGCCGCCCGCCACGGCCCCGAGGCCTGGGCGCAGGGCTGGCAGCAGTGCGCTCAAGCCGTCGTGCTGCCGCTGCTGCAGCGCATGCAAAGCGGGCAGGGCGTCAGCTTGACGCTGTGCGGTGAAGCAGGCAGCGGCACCTGGGCCTTTGGGCCCGATCACCCAGCGCCCGCGCCGCCCAGCCTGTGGACGCGCCTGCGCCGCGTTGTAAGCCAAACCAAGCCCTTGCGCCCATTGGACCAGCTCAATCAGCTATGAAATTCATAGCGCGGCAAGCCGCCCCTCGCGCCGCCTGGGCCCTCACACAAAGTGGGGTGCACCCGCTGCTGGCGCAGTTGTTTGCGGCCCGCGGCGTGACCGATGCGGCGGCATTGGACACTGACTTAAAACACCTGCTGCCCCCCCACACCCTGCGCGGCATCGACGCCGCCGCCGCCCTGCTGGCTGACAGCATTGCCCAACAGCGGCGCATGTGCATCGTGGCCGACTACGACTGCGACGGCGCCACCGCCTGCGCCGTGGCCCTGCGGGGCTTAGCGCTGCTGGGCGCGCAGCAGGTGAGCTATGTGGTGCCCGACCGGCAACGCGACGGCTACGGCCTGACGCCGCCCATCGCCCAGCGTGTGGCCGAGACCGGCGCGCAATTGCTGATTACCGTGGACAACGGCATTGCCAGCGTGGCGGGCGTGGCCCAAGCCCAAACGCTGGGTCTGCAGGTGCTGGTCACCGATCACCACCTGCCTGGGCCCGAACTGCCCACCCCCGACGCCTTGGTCAACCCCAACCAACCCGGCTGCCCGTTTGAAAGCAAAGCGCTGGCTGGGGTGGGCGTGATGTTCTATGTGCTGCTGGCCACGCGGGCCCTGCTGCGTGAGCGTGGAGCGTGGCCGGATCGGGCCCAAGAACCGCGCTTAGACAGCCTGTTGCCCTTGGTGGCCTTGGGCACCGTGGCCGACGTGGTGCCGCTCGACGCCAACAACCGCCGCTTGGTAGCCCAAGGGCTGCAGCGCATTCGCCGGGGCCAAATGCCTGCCGGTATGGCGGCCTTGCTGCGGGTGGCGGGGCGCGACGCCGCCAAGCTCAGCGCCCGCGACTTGGGCTTTGTGCTGGGCCCGCGCATCAA
Organism: Comamonadaceae bacterium; assembly: GCA_013297985.1. Classification (GTDB taxonomy): domain Bacteria; phylum Pseudomonadota; class Gammaproteobacteria; order Burkholderiales; family Burkholderiaceae_C; genus JAAFIY01. The sequence goes on from JAAFIY010000161.1 coordinate 2,704, forward strand.
CGCTGCAGGCCGCTTGGCCGACATGACGGTGGGCATTGAATGCCTGCGTACCGACCACCCCAGCACCGCTGAACAATTGGCCACTGAGCTCGACAAATACAACCGTGAACGCCGCGAAATTGAAGGCGATATGCGCGAGCAAGCGCTAACTCTGGCGCAGGCACTCATTACTGGCCGCGCTGATGAATCAGCCGCCCCGCCTGCCGCACTCTCCGTGTTTGACCCAAGCTTTCACGAAGGCGTGGTGGGCATCGTGGCCGGGCGCCTCAAAGACCACTGGAACCGGCCCACCTTTGTGTTTGCGCCCTCAGCCACACCGGGTGAATTGAAAGGCTCAGGCCGCTCGATTGAAGGCTTTCATTTGCGCGACGCGCTTGATTTGGTAGCCAAGCGCCACCCCGGTGTGCTGCTGCGTTTTGGTGGGCACGCCATGGCGGCCGGCTGCACCGTGGCAGCCGAGCACATCGACACCTTTGGCGCCGCCCTGGCCCAGGTTGCCGCCGAAGGTATTGCCCCTGAAGCATTGCAGCGCCGCGTGGTGGTAGACGGCCCGTTGCCCCCCGAGCACTGCCGACTGGATGTGGCCGAACACTTAAGCGCCCAAGTCTGGGGCCAAGGCTTTGCGCCGCCGCTGTTTGCCGACACGGTGCAGGTGCAAAGCCAGCGCTTGCTGGCCGACAAACATTTGGCCTTGACGGTGCAGCACGGCAAGCAAACCGTGCAAGCGGTGTGGTGGCAGCGCACCGAGCCCGTGCCGGCCACCGCCACCTTGGCCTACCAAATGGACGTGAACGAATGGAACGGCCAGCGCACCGTGCGCTGGCTGGTGCAGGCGCTGCAAGACAGCTGAGCGACTGGCGGCAGTCAAGACGCTGCACCCAAAAAAAAGCCGCCCCGAGGGGCGGCTTTTCTGCGCAGCGCTCAGCCGATCAACGGGCCGGGGCGACAGGGGCGCCGGGTGCCGCCGGGGCGCCCGGGCGGGCTGCGCCGTTGGTGGGTGTCTGCGTGGGCGGCAGTTCTTGGATGCGCGGGCGCTGGGGCACGGCAGCCACTTCTTTGGCCTTGTCCACCACCATCATCGGCGCGGCAACGGGCGGGCAGGTTTCTTTGGGATCAATGCCTTTGCGCTTTTGACCCACGTCGTCCTCAGACGGCATGTCGGGGCGACGCGCTTCCATCGACGCCACCAAAATGCCGATGCCGCCCAACACCCGAGCCTGCGCCAGGATTTGGTCGTGGCGGGCGCGGCTGTAGGCGCGGTTGGCTTCGAAGAATTCGTTTTGCGTGTCCAGCAAGTCCAGCAAGGTCCGCTGACCAATTTCAAACTGCTGGCGGTAGGCCTCTTTGGCTTTTTCAGTCGATAGGCGGTGCTGGTCGAGATAGGTCAACTGCTCGGTGATGCGGCCCACATCGTTGTAGGCGATGGTGAGCTGCTGGCGAATGTCGCGGCACGATTTTTCCAACAAGTCAGCAGACTGCACCACCTGTGCTTCGCCCTGCTCAATGCGCGCCTTGTCAGCGCCGCCACGGTAGATGTTGTAGTCCAGCCGGAAGCCCAAAAAGGTGTCGCGCGAATTGCCGCGCTGGCCATCCAAGTTGCGGTCCCAAGACTGGCGGGCCTGAAAGCCCAAGCGGGGGTAGTAGGCGGCCTTGCGCCCGGCCAAGAACTCTTTGCTGGCAAAACCGTTTTCAATCACTGCGTTGAACTCGGGGCTGACCTGAACGGCCATCTCCAGCGCCTCTTTCAGCGTGGCGGGCACATTGGGCAGCTTCATGCCTTCGGGCAGCTCGGGCAGCTTCTCAGGCGGGAGTTCGCCCATCAGGCGCAGGTAACGCTGGCTGACGTCGTGCAGGTTGGACAGCTCGGTCAGCAGGTTGGATTCAGCCAGCGCCAAGCGGCCGATGCTTTGCTCCAAGTCCACCCGACGGCCCACGCCCGCATTGGTGCGCTCGGCGATCTGGTCAGAGGTGATCTTGTGCTCGACGTAGTTGTCGGTGGCCAGGCGCACCAATTCGCGAAAGCGCACCACGTCGATGTAGGCGCGGGCGGCCTCGAGCGCGATCTGCTCAGCCGCTTCCAGCGTTTCGTAATAGCGCACCAATTGGGCGTGGTGAAAGCGGTTGACCTCTGAGCTGGTGAAAAAGCCGTCAAACAGCATTTGGTCTAACTGCACCGCCACGCCCGAGCGGCT
>JAAFIY010000162.1 GCA_013297985.1 Comamonadaceae bacterium
ACGATTTGCTTCAAGGGCATCAACTGCGCCAGCACCGGCAGCATGATGATGCTGGCGCCAAAGCCCGTCATGCCAAACACGGTGTAGGCCACCGCCACGATCAGCGGGGCCAGCAGCCACACGGTGCTGGGGATGCCTTGCACCCATGGGGCCACTGCGGTCACAAGCGATGGGGCATCCAGCATCACGGCGCAATCGTTAAGCAAATCGGCACCTTAACAGCCCAACGCGCCGCTACCATCGCCGCATCCCCAACCCAAGCCGCCCTGCGCGCCCCACCAGGGCTCGGCAAGCGGCAGTAATTGACCACCATGAACGTCTTGATTTTGGGCAGCGGTGTCATTGGCACCAGCATTGCCTACTACGCCGCCAAAGCGGGCCACAGCGTGACGGTGCTTGAGCGCCAAAGCGCCCCCGCCATGGAAACCAGCTTTGCCAACGCGGGCGAGGTGTCACCGGGTTATTCAGCGCCCTGGGCGGGGCCGGGCGTGCCCGTCAAAGCCATCAAATGGCTGTTGATGCAGCACAGCCCCTTGGTGATCAAGCCCATGCTCGATCCGGCCATGTGGCTGTGGGGCCTGGCCATGCTGGCCAACTGCAACCAGCGCAGTTATGAGGTCAACAAGGCCCGCATGGTGCGCCTGGCCGAATACAGCCGTGATCAGCTCAAAGCGCTGCGCGCGGCCACCGGCATTCAATATGACCACCGCGAGCAAGGCACGCTGCAACTCTTTCGCACCCAAAAGCAGTTGGACGGCACGGCCAATGATGTGGCGGTGCTGCAGCAATCGGGCGTGCCTTACCAATTGCTAGACCGTGACGGCTGCATCACCCATGAGCCCGCCCTGGCCCGGGTGCGTGACAAGTTTGTGGGCGGCCTGCGCCTGCCGGGCGACGAGACGGGTGACTGCTTCCTTTTCACCCAGCGCCTGGCTGAATTGGCCAAGCAGGCGGGCGCCACCTTTCGCTTTGGCGTGGACATTCAGGGGCTGGACGGCAACCGCAGCGGCGTGCGCGGTGTGCGCACGGCCCAAGGCCCTTTCAGCGCAGACCGCACAGTAGTCTGCCTGGGCAGCTATTCGCCCGCCTTGGTGCGCCCGTTGGGCATTCGGCTGCCGGTGTACCCAGTCAAAGGTTTCAGCATCACCGTGCCGATCACCGATGCAAGCGGTGCCCCAGAAAGCACGGTGATGGACGAGACCTTCAAAGTGGCCGTCACACGTCTGGGCGACCGCATCCGTGTGGGCGGCACCGCGCAGCTTTCGGGCTTTGATCTCACCTTGAACGCAGGCCGCCGCGACACGCTGGACCATGTGGTGACCGACCTGTTCCCTGCCGGTGGCGATGTGAACCAAGCCACCTTCTGGACCGGCCTGCGCCCCATGACGCCCGACGGCACGCCGGTGATCGGCGACACCCCCGTGCCCGGCCTGATGCTGGCCACAGGCCACGGCACCCTGGGCTGGACCATGGCCGCAGGCACCGGCCGCGTGATGGCTGATTTGCTCAGCGGCAAAACGGCCGAGGTGGATATGGAAGGGCTGACGATTGAGCGTTACGCCTGAGGCGCCGCCCCGCCGCCGCAATCCCCCTGCCGCAATCCCTACAGCGGCAACACCTTGAACACCCCGCGATAGCGCCCCGCTCGCAGCATTTCATCAGCATCGGTGCCATAGCCGATGTAGAACTCAGTGCCCACCAGCAGGGTGATGTCAAAGTTGGCCAGCAAATCCACCACCACGGTTTGCTGCGCGGTGGCAGCGTTGACATTGCTGGCAAAGGCTTGCAGCGGGTTGGCCGCCGGGCCCCACTGGCGCTGGGCGTTGTACAGATAGGGCACCACCAAGGGCTGCACATTCAAGAGCGCGCCGGGCACCAGCGCCACCACAAACACCTGCAGGCGCTGGCCGCTGGGCACGGCGGCCACGTTCACCGTGGTGCTGACGTTGTAGCTGCTGCTCACACCAAAGGCTTGCGTGGGCGTTGACGGCGCGCCCAAGCTGCCGCCGTCTGGCAATGAGAAGCCCGCCACCGGGGGCACCGTCACCCCAGCCGCCCGCCGAATGGCATTGCCCGACGCAATCAACAGCCCGCCGCTGCGATCTACCGCCACCGCAGTGGGCGACATCGTGGCGCTGGTGGCCAAGCCGCCGTCGCCTGTATTGACGTTGCCGCTGGGCGTGCCGCTGCCCGCCACGGTGTTGATGCGCCCATCCGTCACGGCGCGGCGCACCCGGCCATTGACTTGATCGGCCATGAACATGGCGCCTGCGCCGTCGGTGGCGACATCCAGCGGCTGCATGCCCGCCGATGTGGCCGCGCCGCCGTCGCCGCTGTGGGTGGTGCTGCCTGCGCCCATCACCGTGCGGATGCTGTCGCCCAGCACGATGCGGCGCACCCGGGCGTTGCCTTCGTCCACCACATGCACGCGGCCCAGCACATCAACTGACAAGGCGGTGGGGCTGCGAAAGCGGGCCGACAGTGGGCTGCCATCGTCGCCGCTGAAGCCCTGCTGCCCCGTGCCTGCCACGGTGGTGATGATGCCGGTGGCGGCGTCGACGCGCCGAATGCGCTGGTTCACCGTGTCGGCAATCAACAAGTTGCCGCGCTCGTCAATGCCCAAACCACGCGGGCCAAACAGGCGTGCGCTGGTGGCGGGGCCGCCGTCGCCGGCAAACGCGCCGCCCAGCAAGCCGGTGGCACCGCTGCCCGCCACGGTGCTGATGCGGCCCGCTGGGGTGATGCGGCGAATGCGGTGGTTGTTGGTATCGGCAAAGTACAAGTTGCCCGCTGCGTCCGTCACCATGGCCGGCACAAAGTTGTTGATTTGCGAGCCCACGGCCTGGCCGCCGTTGTCGCTGAAATCCACTTGCCCGTCGCCAGCAATGGTGCTGACGATGCCGGTGGCCGCATCAATGCGCCGAATGCGCGCATTGCCTTTGTCGGCCACAAAAATGTTGCCTGCGCGGTCTACCGCCAGCGCGGTGGGGCTGTTGAACAAGGCGCGTGCAGCCGGGCCGCCATCGCCCGCAAATCCTGCCGTGTTGCTGCCTGCCAGCGTGCTGATGGTGCCTTGCGCGTGGGCGGGTGGCAGCGCCAGCAGCAAGCCAGTTAACGCGGCCAGCAACCCAAAACTGAAGAAGCGGTGGAGTGTCATGCGCCAAGTGTGAAAGCGCAGGTGTGGGGGCGTCAAGGCGCGGCGGTAAGCCCCAGGGCCAACGCTGGCCAAACTCAGTAGAGTGGGGCGAATTCATCACGAGGGATTTCAACCATGCCTCAACGTCGCCACCTGCTAGGCGCTGCCGCCGCCACCTTGGCCGCACCCTTGCTGCTGCGTGCCCAGGGCCACCAGCACCATGGCGGCCAGTTTGAACGGCTCAACCAACCCGGCCGCATTGATCTGCCTGCCATTCACGCGCAGCAGGCCGTCACTGACACGCCCGCTCCGCGTGCCGCCCAACAAGGCGCGTGGCGGGTGCTGGCGCCGCTGCCGATTCCCCGCACTGAAATGGCCTGGGCCGTGGCCTATCGCAACCGCGTGCACTTGGTGGGCGGCTATGCCGAGCAGCGGGTAGACAAGCCCTATCACCACGCTTATGACTTGGCGCTCAACCAGTGGCAAGAACTGCCCCAACTGCCGCGCGGCGCCAACCATGTGGGCGTGGCCACGTTGGCTGACAAGCTGTATGCCTTTGGCGGCTTTATTGAGCAAAACCGCACCCCTCATGACCAATCATTTGCCTTTGACGGCAGCCGCTGGCAAGCCATTCGCCGCCTGCCCGAAGCCTGCGGCGCCATCGCCTGCATCGCCCTGGGCAACCGGGTGCACCTGATCGGTGGGGCCATCGGCAGCGACTGGCGCCGCTCCATCGACTGGCACCTGGTGTATGACCCGGCCACTGACCGGTATGAACGCCGCCAGCCCCTGCCCGTGGCGCGTGATCACACCGGCATCGTGGTGGTGGGCAACGCCATCCATGTGATTGGTGGGCGGGTGGATTCGTTTCACACCAATAGCAGCCTGCACCACAGCTATGACGCGCAGACGGATCGCTGGGAATTTCGCGCCCCCATGCCCACCCCGCGCAGCGGCCACGGCTGTGTGCTGTATCGCGGCCGGGTGTTTGTAATGGGCGGCGAAGGCACCAACCGCGTGTTTGGCCAAAACGAAGCCTGGGACCCCGCCACCGAGCGCTGGGAAGCCTATGCCCCCATGCTCACCCCGCGCCACGGCATGGGCGCGGTGGTGGTGGGCGACGCCATCGTGGTGGCCGGCGGCGGGCCCCAAATGGGCGGCGGGGTGAAGAGCGCGATCAATGAGGCGTTTAGCCTGGGTTGAAGCTGGGCTCGCCGGTCTGGGTTCAGCCGGGGTGCCAGGTGCGTTGCGACGGGGGAGTTGGCAGCAATCCACCCCGTGGGAGTGGAGCGGGTGAAGGGAATCGAACCCTCGTCTTAAGCTTGGGAAGCTTCAGCTCTGCCATTGAGCTACACCCGCAAAAGCGTGACCTGTCGGCGCCTGTGAAAAGGCGGCGTGAGGATACACCAGCGCCTGCGCCCGCTGGATGAGCGCCTGGTGGGCGCACATGTCCACCCTGTTGCCTGCCCCACAGCCCTCAAACGGGCTTGTGCAAGCGCATCATTGCAGTCAAAATACTGTACAAATAAACAGTTAAACAGCCGCAGTCAGCCAAACGTTTGGCCCTGAACTGGTGGCGAAGCACATGAATTGGCAACGCGCTCGCCGCTCGCACATCAGCGGCGGCGGGCATCCGCGCCGCAAGGCGCTTACAAAGGCAACAGGTGGCAGCAGCAGCAGCGCAGGCCCGGGCGGTGGAGTGGGGCCAGTCTTGGGGAGATGCTTCGGCTTCTGAGCC
>JAAFIY010000163.1 GCA_013297985.1 Comamonadaceae bacterium
TGGCCAAGTCGGCCGATGCCACGTCGTACGCTCCGCCGGCCACCAAGCCGATGGCGGCAGCTGAGCCGTTGCCGGTGTCGATGGTCACGTCCACGCCTGCGTCACGGTAGTAGCCGCGTTGAGCCGCCAACAAAAAGCCCGCACCGGATGCTTCAAAACGCCAGCCCAGGTTAAACCGCACGCGCCCCCGGCTTGGGGTTTGGGCGTGGGCCCAGGGAAATGAAACGGCGGCGGCGGTGACGGCCGCGGTAGCGGTGGCGGCGCGAATCAACTGGCGGCGTTGCATGGTGTAGCACTCCTGAGAAGAAACCAATGTGAAAGTGCAAGCACAAGGCGTGCCGCACGCGCCTGGTGCGCTACAGCGGCACCGCGCTGCTGGCTTTCACCACGTCCAACACGAAGCTGGTCTTGCAGTCTTGCACGCTGGGGTGTTTGAGCAAGGTGTCCATCACAAAGCGGCGGTAGGCGGCCATGTCGGCCACCAGCACGCGCAGCAGATAGTCGCTGTCGCCGGTGAGCGCCGCGCAATCCACCACCTCGGGCCAGGCCTGCACGCTGGCGCGAAAGGCGTCCATGGGGCTGCGCTTGTGGCTGTCGGCGTGCTTCTCCAGCCGCACGTTCAAGTAAGCGGTGAGCGACAAGCCCACCCGCTCGGGCGCCACGACGGCGCGGTAGGCGCTGATCACGCCCAACTCTTCCAAGCGCTTGACGCGGCGCAGCACGGCGCTGGCGCTTAAGCCCACCTGCTGGCCGATGGCTTCGTAGCCCGCGCGGGCGTCGGCTTGAAGGGCTTGCAACAAGCGGCGATCAATGGTGTCTAGGGTGGCGGCGGTCATCGGCGAAATACCATGGTTTAGCAGGGAATCATCGCGCAATAGGGAATCAATGCGCTGATTTATTGCGTTTGAGTCGTAACTTGTGCAGGTATTCGCATGCACATTGCGCCTCTGCGCACCTACAGTGCAGCATCGCGCAAGTGCAGCGCTGGCCAAGCCGCTGACCCAGCGCGCCCGACATTCACCAACAGGAGACACCCCATGCAGTTCACCCCCTGGGACAACCCAATGGGCACCGCCGGATTTGAGTTCATTGAATACGCCGCGCCGGACCCCGCCGCCATGGGCGGGCTGTTTGAGCGCATGGGCTTCAAGCCCATTGCCAAACACCGGCGCAAGGCGGTGACGCTGTACCGCCAAGGCGGCATTAACTTCATCATCAATGCTGAGCCTGACAGCTTTGCCCAGCGCTTTGCCAAACTGCACGGCCCCAGCATTTGCGCCATTGCTTTTCGCGTGGAAGACGCGGCCATGGCCTATGAGCGCGCCTTAAAACTGGGTGCCTGGGGTTTTGCGGGCCAGGCCGCGCCGGGCGAGTTGAACATCCCGGCCATCAAGGGCATTGGCGACAGCATCATTTACTTGGTGGACAAGTGGCGCGGCAAGGGTGGCGCCAAAGAAGGCGACATCGGCAACATCGGTTTTTATGACGTTGATTTCGTGCCGCTGCCTGGCATCACCGCTGCCGACTTGGATGCGGCTGGACATGGGCTGACCTACATCGACCACCTCACGCACAACGTGCACAAGGGCCGCATGGATGAATGGGCAGGCTTTTATGAGCGGCTGTTTAACTTCCGCGAAGTGCGCTACTTTGACATTGAAGGCCAGGTCACCGGTGTGAAAAGCAAGGCTATGACCAGCCCCTGCGGCCACATTCGCATTCCCATCAATGAAGAAGGCAATGAGAAAAAAGGCCAGATTCAAGAGTACCTAGACCGCTACCACGGCGAAGGCATTCAGCACATTGCGCTGGGCTCGACCAACCTGTACGCCACGGTGGACCAAATGGGTGCCAAGGGCGTGAAGCTGTTGGACACCATCGACACCTACTACGAGCTGGTGGACAAGCGCATCCCTGGCCACGGCGAAGACCTGACGGCGCTGAAGGCCCGCAAAATTTTGGTGGACGGCAAGGCAGGCGAATTGCTGCTGCAAATCTTTACCGAGAACCAACTCGGCCCGATCTTTTTTGAGTTCATTCAGCGCAAAGGCGACCAAGGCTTTGGGGAAGGCAACTTCAAGGCACTTTTTGAAAGCATCGAACTCGATCAGGTGCGCCGCGGCGTGCTGCAGGTGAGCTGACGGAGGCTCGCATGGCAGTGGCCCCCGTTGTTTACGGCTCGTCTGACCGCCCGCCGCGCGGCGACTACACCCGCGCCGCTGACGACTACACCTGCGAGCAAGACTACGCGCAGTACTCGCCAGCTGACCACGACACCTATCGGCGTCTTTATGAGCGCCAAGCCGCCTTGCTGCCGGGCTTGGCGTGTGACGAGTTCATTGCCGCGCTGCCCAATCTGGGCGCGCGCGATCGTATTCCACGCTTTGCCGACATCAATGGGCGGCTCAAACCCGCCACCGGTTGGCAGATCGTGGCGGTGCCCGGGCTGATTCCCGAGGTGCCGTTTTTCTCGCTGCTGGCGCGGCGCTTGTTTCCCGTCACCGATTGGCTGCGCAAGCCCGAAGAGTTCGACTATGTGGTCGAACCCGATGTGTTCCACGACCTGTTTGGCCATGTGCCGCTGCTGTTCAACCCGGTGTTTGCCGACTACATCCAGGCCTATGGCCAAGGTGGCTTGAAAGCCGAACGCTTGGGTAGCTGCGAGCACCTGAGCCGCCTGTACTGGTACACGGTGGAATTTGGTCTGATCGACACCCCCGCCGGAGTGCGGGCTTACGGGGCGGGCATCTTGAGTTCAGCCGGTGAACTGGCCCACAGCGTGCGCAGCCCCGAGCCTCAGCGGGTGGCCTTTGATGTGATGCGGCTGATGCGCACGCGCTACAAGATTGATAGCTATCAGAGCACGTATTTCGTGCTCAAGAGCTTTGCCGAGCTCTTTGACGCCACCGCGCCTGATTTCACCCCGCTGTATGCACAGGTGAGTCAACAAACCGAGTTGGCGGCCGACGCTGTGGTGGCCGACGAGCACCGCTACCCAGCAGCGGCCTGATTGCCAGCCGCAGCAGCCAGTGAGCGCTGCAAAGCCGCCCAAGCCTGCGGCGTGTAAGTCAAAGCCAAATGCCCCACACCGGGCACCAGCTCTTGCCGTGCGCCGGGCAGCGTGGCGCTGCTGGGCGGCATCACGATGGCGTCGGCGTTGGTGTACAGGCATTCAAATTGGGCAAGCACCTCGGGCGCCACGCGCGGCTCTGCCGTCCAGGCGCCTTGGCGCATCTGGCGGGCGTTGCGGGCATGGGCAAAGCGCGCAGGCCAGGTGCCGTGGTGCGGTGTGCCCAGGGTGAGCAAATGGGCGGCCTGTTGCACCCGCACTTGGCCGCGGGCGCCGTCGGCGGCCAGCCAAGCCCGCATGGCCAGCCCGCCCATGCTGTGGCCTACCAACACCGGTGGGCGCCCGGTGGCTTGGCGCAGGCGCTGCACCGCCGCGTCCACGATAGGCGCGTAGCTGTCGATGTCGCCAAACGGGTGCTCAAGGTTGACCGCCACCACTGGCACGCCGGTGTCGCGCAGCCGACGCAGCCAGGGCATCCACAGCCCTCGGTTGCACACAAAGCCATGCACCAGCACCACCCCCGTGCGGCCCTGGTGGCGCTGTGGGTCGACGTCATCGGGCACCGCGTTCCAGCGCCAGGGTTGCCACCAGCCAAATACCCACGCGCAGCGGGCAGATTCCACCGCCCAAGCCCCCAGCAATTGCCCCAGGCTGGCGGGTGCGGCCGGGTCGCCGCGCCGCACCGCCAACAGCAGCGCGTACTCGATCAACATCACCCATGCATGCACAAAGACAATCGCCACAGCGCCCGCCACAGCCCACACGCGCTGCATGGGGTCTGGCCCCCAATGCGCAGACAGCCACCAGGCGGCCAGCAGCGCCAAGCTCAGCACCAAGGCGCGGTGAATCCAAGTGATCGTGGGGGTCGGCACAGGCGATGAATGAGAGGCGAAAACAGACATGGCAGCCAGCGGCAACAGCGGGCCTCCATTTGAAACCACAATGCGCACCGTCGCCCGCTATTGCTTAGATCGTTCTCGTGCCACCGCCCCCCGCCGCTGACCACATTCGCCAGGCTGTTGCCCAGGTGCAGGCCCTGCGCCGCCAAGCTTTGGAAGAGCCCGCCCTGGGCCAGGCCTTGCAGGCCGTCAAAACCCTGCAGGCACAGCGCTTTCGGGGCACCTATCGCGATTTGCTTGAGCGGCCTGACATGGGCGCGGCAGCACGGTTTTTTTTAAGTGAGCTCTACGGCACCCGAGACTTCAGCCAGCGCGATCAGCAGTTCAGCCGCATTGCGGGCACGCTGGAGAAAGTCTTCCCCAACGCCGTGGTGGCGACTGCCACCCAACTCGCGCAATTGCATGCCGCCAGTGAAGCCTTGGACGCCGACATGGCGCGCCACTGGCGGGCCAACGATGCGCCCGACGCCGCCACGCGTTATGTGAATTGCTGGCGTGCAGTGGGCCAAAGCGAGCAGCGCCATTGGCAAGTAGCGGCTGTTTTGCAGCTGGGTACAGACCTCGACCGCCTCACGCGCAAGCCCGGCCTGCGCACCCTATTGCGCATGATGCGCGGCCCCGCTCAAGCGGCGGGCCTGGCTGATTTACAGGCGTTTTTAGAAGCCGGTTTTGACACCTTTGGCGACATGGCCCGCAGCCCAGCCGGGGCGGGCGAATTCTTGGCCACCATCGCTGAGCGCGAACGTGCGCTGATCCAGCGGCTGTTTGAAGGCGACGCCAGCGCGGCTGCGTCTGTGCTTGGCAGGGCCTTGGTGAATGCCCGCTGAGCGAAGTGGCGGCTTTTGCGCACAATGGCGCGCTTTTGGCCTGCCC
>JAAFIY010000164.1 GCA_013297985.1 Comamonadaceae bacterium
CCACCATGCGGCCGTCGGCCGGGTTGATGGCAAATTGCACGTTAGAGCCACCGGTGTCCACGCCAATTTCGCGCAGCACTGCCAGGCTGGCGTTGCGAAGGATTTGGTATTCGCGATCGGTGAGCGTTTGTGCCGGGGCCACGGTGATCGAGTCACCGGTGTGCACGCCCATCGGGTCCAAGTTTTCAATGCTGCACACGATGATGCAGTTGTCAGCGCGGTCGCGCACCACTTCCATCTCGAACTCTTTCCAGCCCAAGAGCGACTCTTCAATCAGCAGCTCGTGGGTGGGCGAAGCTTCCAAGCCGCGCTTGCAGATCGCTTCAAACTCTTCGGCGTTGTAGGCAATGCCGCCGCCGGTGCCACCCAAGGTAAAGCTGGGGCGAATCACCGTGGGAAAGCCCAGAGTCTTTTGCACGCTCCATGCCTCATCGAGGCTATGGGCGATGCCCGAGCGCGCCGAGCCCAGGCCGATGGCCGTCATGGCGTCTTTGAACTTCAGGCGGTCTTCGGCTTTGTCGATGGCCTCGGGCTTGGCGCCAATCAGCTCCACGCCGTATTTGTCCAATACGCCGTGGCGCCACAAATCCAGCGCGCAGTTCAGAGCCGTTTGGCCGCCCATGGTGGGCAGCACCGCAAAGCCGCCGCCGACCAGGGGGCGCTCTTTGGCGATGATTTTTTCAACCGTTTGCCAGGTGATGGGCTCGATGTAGGTGACGTCGGCCGTGGCCGGGTCGGTCATGATCGTGGCGGGGTTGCTGTTGATCAATATGACCTTGTAGCCCTCGTCACGCAGCGCCTTGCAGGCCTGCACGCCGGAGTAGTCGAATTCGCAGGCTTGGCCAATCACGATGGGGCCAGCGCCAATGATCAAAATGGCTTGGATGTCAGTGCGCTTGGGCATTTTTCTTGGCCTCTTTTAGTTGGACTTGGAATGCTGCTGCATCAAGGCAATGAAGCGGTCGAACAGATAGCCAATGTCATGCGGCCCAGGGGACGCCTCTGGGTGGCCCTGAAAACAAAACGCGGGCTTATCGGTGCGGGCCAAGCCTTGCAAAGTGCCATCAAACAGGCTCACGTGGGTGGCGCGCAAGTGGGCGCCCAGCGTGGCTGCGTCCACCGCAAAGCCGTGGTTTTGGCTGGTGATGCTCACGCGGCCGGTGTCCAGGTCTTTCACGGGGTGGTTGGCGCCGTGGTGGCCGAACTTCATCTTGAAAGTCTTGGCGCCACTGGCCAAGGCCATGATCTGGTGGCCCAGGCAGATGCCGAAGGTGGGGATGCCCGAATCAATCAGCGTGCGGCTGGCGGCGATGGCGTAGTCACAAGGCTCAGGGTCGCCCGGGCCGTTGGACAAAAACACGCCGTGCGGTTTGAGCGCCATCACCTCGGCCGCCGAAGTTTGCGCGGGCACCACCTGCACGCGGCAGCCGCGCTGGGCCAGCATGCGCAAGATGTTGCGCTTCACACCATAGTCAAAGGCCACCACGGTGAACTGCGGGGCGGCTTGCGTGGCAAAACCGGGCTTGCCGTCAGAGCCCTTCAGTGCCCATTCGCCTTGCAGCCATTCGTAGGGCTTGGGGGTGCTGACCACTTTGGCCAGGTCCAGCCCGCTCATCGACGGGGCACTGCGAGCCGCCGCCAGCGCGCGCTGCAGGTGGTCAGCGGTTAGCGCAACGCCGGGCGCCAAGGCCAGGATGCAGCCGTTTTGCGCGCCGTGGGTGCGCAAGCGGCGGGTGAGTGCGCGGGTGTCCAGCTCGGCAATGGCCACCGTGCCTTCGCGCTGCAAATAAGCCGTGAGCCCCAGCTCTTCCCGAAAGTTGCTGGAGCGCAGCGGCAGATCTTTGATGATGAGCCCGGCCGCCTGCACCTTGGGCGATTCGTTGTCTTGATCGTTGGTGCCGGTGTTGCCGATGTGCGGATAGGTCAGGGTGACGATCTGCTGGCAGTAGCTGGGGTCGGTCAAGATCTCTTGGTAGCCGCTCATCGCGGTGTTGAAGACCACTTCGCCCACCGTGTGCCCCGCGGCGCCGATAGACCGACCGACAAACGTGGTGCCGTCGGCTAGCGCCAGCACGGCGTGGGGGTGTTGCCCCTCTAGGAATGTGAAACGCACAGGGTTCTCCGGGAAAGCGTCAAACCGCTGAAGGCCGGTGGCGCAGCGGTCGATCCCGAAGCGTGTGGCTCCGGCCCACGGCGCATTGGCGCGCGGGGCGTGGAGGTCTGCTCTACCCAAATGTTGCCAAGTTGGTGTAGGTGACGGTGCGTGTGTGCGAGGGGTTCGATGCGCGGAGCCAGCAGGCGCTGGGCGGCGGCGTCTTTTGTTGAGAAAAGCCCACGATTCTACCGCGCCGAGGCCTGTCGATTTGGGTGCCCTAGCCCAGCGCGCGGGCAGCGGCGCTGGCGTGCAGGCAGATGGCCGCAGCGGCGGCCACGTTCAGGGATTCTTGCCCGCCGGGTTGCGCAATGCGCACTTGCTGCTGGGCCCGCGCCAACAGTTCAGCGCTGACGCCCTGCCCCTCATGCCCCAAAGCCCAGGCGCAGGGCCAAGGCAAGGCTGCTTGGTGCAGGTATAGGCCCTGGTGCGAGCTGGTCGCCAACATCGGCACTTGCAAGTTGGCCAAATCGGTATCTGTGGCGTTTTCGTGCAGTTGCAGGCCGAACTGCGCACCCATGCCCGCACGCAGCACCTTGGGCGCCCACAGCGCCGCCGTGCCGGGGCGTGCCAGCACCTGGGTGAAGCCGAAGGCAGCCGCGCTGCGCAAGATAGAGCCCACGTTGCCCGGGTCTTGCACGCCGTCCAAGATCACCGTGGGCGCATCAGGCCGCACTGCGCTTGAAACAGGCACGGGCCACAGCGCTGCCACCGGCGGCGGCGAAGGCAGGCTGCTGAGGGTGGCCATCAACGCGGGCTCGATTGCTACTATTTTGATAGCTGATAGCGCTGTATTTAACTGCGTAAGCGCCTCAAAACGCTCAAAGAACGCGGGCGTGAGCACCAGCACCTCAAACACCGCGCCCGCGCCACCGGTGGCGGCGTGCGCTAGCGCGGCAGCTTCACACAGGTGCTGGCCTTCGAGCCATGCCGCCCCCTCGCGTCGATAGGCGCCGGCGTCGGCGCTCAGGGCACGCAGTCGCTTGAGCAGCGGGTTATCGCGAGAGCTAATGGTTTGCATGGGCGGCCCATCAAGCTGATGTCGGGTCGCCTGCGGCCTGCGACACCGCCCGCAGCGCCGCCCGAACCGGCGCAAAGCTGGTGCGGTGCAGCGGGCTGGCGCCGTGTTGGCGCAGCGCAGCCAAGTGCAGAGCCGTGCCGTAGCCTTTGTGGCGCTGCAGTTCGTACTGCGGGTACTGGGTGGCGGCTTCTTGGCACCAACGATCACGCTCGACCTTGGCCACGATGCTGGCCGCCGAAATGGCCGCCACGCTGGCGTCGCCCCCCACGATGGCCCGCGCCGCCATGGGCAACTTGGGCAGGCGGTTGCCGTCTACCAGCACCAAGCGCGGCGGCAAGCGCAGCCCGTGCACCGCGCGCTGCATGGCCAGCAAGGTGGCTTGCAAGATGTTGAGACGGTCAATTTCTTCCACACTGGCTTGGCCGACACTGACACACAGAGCGCGGGCGCGAATGGCGTCATACAACTGGTTGCGTCGGCGCTCAGTGAGCCGTTTGGAATCGTCCAGGCCGTCGATGGGGTGCAGATCGTCCAAGATGACAGCCGCGGCCACCACTGGGCCCGCCAATGGGCCGCGCCCAGCTTCATCCACCCCTGCAGTCAGCGCGGCGGGCTCGTCCCAATGAAGCAAGTCGGGCTGCACCGGCGCAGCCGCCTTAGCGGCCCGACGCACGCCCGGTTTGGGCACCGACTTGCTAGGCATGGGCGGCTGGGCTGGCGGCAGTGCTGGCGAGCCCGAGCACCTGGGCGATGGCTTGGCTGGCCAGCGCTGGGGTGTCGCGCAGCAGGTCGTGATGCAGTTGCGTGAAGCGCTGCGCCACAAGTGCGGCTTGCGTGAGGTCATCGAGCGCCCGCGCAGTAGCCCGCGCCAGCGCGTCAGGGGTACAGGCTTCTTGGATGAATTCAGGCACCACAAAATCACCGCACAGAATGTTTGGCAAGCCCACCCAGGGCTGCAGTTGCTTGCGCCGCATAAAGGCCCAGGTGAGTGGGTTCATGTGGTAGCCAATGACCATGGGGCGTTTGTACAGCGCCGCTTCCAGGGTGGCGGTGCCGCTGGCCACCAACACAGCATCTGCCGCCGCCATGGCGGGGTGCGACTGGCCGTGCAGCAAGCTCACGCGCTGGCGTTGCGCGGTGGACAGTGGCGCCGCGTCCAGGACCTGTTGCAGCGCCGCGCGTTGGCTGGGCACGGCCGGTATCAGCACCTGCAAGCTCGGCCGCTGGGCCAGCAACTGCGCGGCCGCAGCCAGAAAGCGCGGTGCCAAATGTGCGATTTCAGAGCCACGGCTGCCCGGCAACACGGCCAGCACCGGGCCATCGCCGGTGAGCCCCAAGGCAGCTCGCGCCGCCGCACGGTCGGGCTGCAGAGGCACCACCTGTGCCAGCGGATGGCCCACGAAAGTGGCGCCAATGCCGTGTTGCGCTAACAGGGCGGGCTCGAAGGGAAACAGGCACAGCACATGCTGCGCGCTGCGGCCCATCTTGGCCGCACGCTCGGGCCGCCAAGCCCAGAAGCTGGGGCACACAAAGTGCAC
>JAAFIY010000165.1 GCA_013297985.1 Comamonadaceae bacterium
CCAGCACGTGGTCACGCAGGCTGCCCACGCTGGCGCGGCTCGGGCCGCTAAAGCCTGCGGCCAGCATGCCGCCCACGGTGGCTTGGGTGCCGGGCAGCCAGGCAAAGTGGGGTGGATCAAAAGGCAACGCTTGGCCCTGTTCGGCCAGCGTGGCTTGCAGCTCAACAAGTGGTGTGCCCGCGCGCACCGTGGCCACCAGTTCAGACGGTTCGTAGTTGTCAATGCCCGCAAAGCTGCGGGCGTCCAGCACGGTGGCGCCGGGCGGTGTGGGGGCGTGCATAAACGCCTTAGAGCCGCCGCCGCGCAGCACCACGGGGCTGCGGCTGTCGTGGGCGTGGCGCAATGCGTCGACCCAGGTGTTGAGCACAGGATTCATGCCGTGCATCGTAGGCGGCAGGGAGCTCTAGGGGCTTTGAAAGTTTTGCGGCGCAAGCGTGAAAGGCGTACGCCTTCGCCGCCACGGGCGTGAAACGCCTGCGCCCGGGTGCGTTAACCCAGCGCTAGCCGCGCCAAGTCACCGCGCCCAGGCCTTGCAAAGTGCGTGGCAGATGCAGTGCCCACACATGGCCCGCCGCTGCGGCGCGATCGGCCTTGCCCGCCGTGGTCACCACCAGGGTGTTGCCGTGTGGGCTGCAAAAAGCGGGCATGGTGGTGTGCAGCGCTGGGGTGCGCAGGCGGCCCAGGGCTAGGCCGGTGGGGCTTAGCACCTGAACGGCAGCGCCTTCGTACAAGGCAATCCAGTAGCGGCCGGCGGTGTCGATGGCGGCGCCATCGGGGCGGCCTTGGTAGTGGGTGTGGTGGGGGTCGGCTGCTGCTGTCCAATCGGCTGGTTTGCGGGGCCAGGTGTGGATCAACTCGCCGGCGCCCTGCGGCCAGCCTTGGGCATCTAGCGGCCAGCGGCGCACGCAATGCTCGCCGGTGTCGGCCCAATACAGCCATTGCCCGTCAGGCGAGAAGGCCAGGCCGTTGGCCAAGCTGCTGTTGCCCAGGGCCACCGGCAGCGCGGGATCCGCATGCACGTCCAAGCGATGCAAGCGCGCCAGCCGCTCCGCTCGGGGTTCGTGCAAGGTGCCCAGCCACAGGCGCCCTGCGGGGTCGCATTTGCCGTCGTTAAAGCGGGCCACGGTGGTGTCGTAGGGCGCGGGGGCCAGGGCGTGTAGCTCGCCTTGCCACTGCGGCGCTGCCCACACGCCGCTGCGCAGGGCCAGCACCACACCGCCGCTGGCGGCCGGGGCCACGCAGCCGGGCTCAGACGGCAGTGGCCAACGCTCGGCACCGGCCGGATCCGGCAGCCCATGGGCAGGCCAGGGGGCGCTGCGCCACAGGGCGCAGCCGTCAATGTCCACCCAATACAGGCGCTGCTCAGCGGCGTGCCAGCAGGGCGATTCAGCCAGCGCGCAAACGGTGGGGCTCAGACGCTGCCAAGCGCCGCGGTGGTCTTGGTGCAGCCAGTCGGACAGGGCGGCGGGGTCCATGGCTAGCAGGCCGTCACGCGGCCGCACCAAACATCTGCCGCAGCTTGAGTTTGTAGAACTTGCCGGTGCTGGTGCGCGGAATGGTGTCGAGCGTTTCAAACCGATCAGGCAACTGCCATTTGGCAAAGCCGTGGGCCAGCAGGTGGGCGCCCAGGTCTTCACGGCTGGCGGGTGCCACGCCGGTGCGCCACACCAGGCAGGCCAGCGGGCGTTCGCTCCATTTCACATCGGGCACCGCAATCACGGCGGCTTCGGCTACGGCGGGGTGGGCCATCAACGCGTTTTCCATATCCACCGAGCTGATCCATTCGCCGCCGGACTTGATCAAGTCTTTGGTGCGGTCGGCAATGCGCACATAGGCGATGTCATCCACCGCCACCACGTCGCCGGTGCGCAGCCAGCCGTCGGGGGTGAACTTGTCCTCGGGGCTGCCCACGCCGTGGTAGCTGCCGGTAATGAACGGACCGCGCACTTGCATCTCGCCCAGGCTGACTCCGTCGGGCGGTGCATCGGTGCCGTCGTCGGCGCGCACCCGCACATCCACCAGTGGCACCGGTGTGCCGGCCATGGCGGCGCGGCGAAAGCGCTCGTCGCTATCGGCATGGGCGAATTCGGCGCGCGGGTAGCTGATGGTGCACACGGGTGAGGTCTCGGTCATACCCCAGCCTTGCAGCAGCCACACGCCGTGGCGGTCAAACGCGCGGATCAGCGCCTCGGGCACCGCCGCTCCGCCCACCAGGCTGCGCAGGCCGGGCGGCAGCACCCAGCGGCCGGGTTGCTCAGTCAGCATCTGTTCATAGCGTTGGATGAGCGTCATCCAGATGGTGGGCACGCCCAGTGCCAAGCTGGGGGGCTCTAGTTGCATCAAATCCAACAAGTCGTCGGGGTGCAGATGCGGGCCGGGGAAGACGATCTTCACCCCCATCATCACCGCGCCATAGGGCATGCCCCAGCAGTTGGCGTGAAACATGGGGGTCACGGGCAGCACGCTGTCGGTGCCCTTCAAGCCCCAGTAGTCGCCCAGGCTGGCCACCAAGGTGTGCAGCACGGTAGAGCGGTGCGAATACACCACGCCCTTGGGCCTGCCAGTGGTGCCACTGGTGTAGCACATGGCAATGGGGTCGTCCTCAGCGTGCGGCACAGGCTGGAAGTCAGCCGGTGCGCCGGGGGCAATCAGCGCTTCGTAGTCGGTGAATTCAGCGGGCACCGGCGCGCCACTGAAGGGGAAGACGATGACGTGCTCAAACCGGTGCAGGTGCGCAAACTGGCGGTACAGCGGCAACAAGATGTCGTCCACGATCAGCACGCGGTCTTGCGCGTCGGCGGCAATCCAGCCGATTTCGTCGGGTGACAGGCGCAGGTTCAGGGTGTGCATCACGCCCCCGGCAGCGGGAATGCCGAAGTAGGCCTCAAGGTGGGCATGGTGGTTCCAGCACAGGGTGGCCACGCGGTCGCCCTTTTGCACCCCCAGCTTCAGCAGCGCTGCAGCCAGCGCCTGGGTGCGGGCAAACCACTGGGCGTAGGTGTGGCTGCGCAGCGATTTGTCGGGCAAGCGTGACACGAGGGTGTTGCGCCCAAAAATGCGCCCCGCCCGCTCGGCAAAACCGTGGATGGACAGGGGCACGTTCATCATCGTGGCGCGCATCGGGAATCCTTTGGCTGGGGCTGTTGCGGTGGATTATGGGAACTGCGCGGCGCCTTGACCCTTAGGTCAAGCCATGGACTGCCCTTAGGTCAAGCCATGGACTGCCCTTAGGTCAAGCCATGGACCGGGGTTGCGGGGCCGGGCGCAGGGCCCAGGGCGAAGCAGGCCACACGCCTTGTCATAAAACGAAACCATTCAGTATTTAAGTCAATCAATCGAATGATTTTGGCGGTATCATCGGCGCCATGGCAAACGATGAGCCCGATTCCACCCGCCGCCCACGCATCGATGGCGAAGTGGCGCGTGCCCGCTTGCTCGACGCCGCCCTGCGCCTGTTTGGCGAGCGTGGCTTTGCCGCCACCAGCACCCGCGACATTGCCGAGGCAGCAGGTGTCAATTTGGCCGCCATTCGCTACTACTTTGGTGACAAGCAGGGCCTGTATCGCGCCACTTTCACCGAGCCGCTGGGCAGCCCCACCGATGACATTGCGCTGTACGACCAGCCCCAGTTCTCGCTGCAGGAGTCGCTTACTGCCTTCTACGGCTCGTTTTTGCACACCCTCAAGCGCGGCGAATTGGTGCGCCTGTGCATGCGGCTGCACTTTCGCGAAATGGTCGAGCCCACCGGCGTGTGGGCCACTGAAATTGAGCAAGGCATTCGGCCCGCGCATGAGGCGCTGGTGCGGGTGCTGGCGCGTCACCTAGCCGTGCCGGTAGACGAAGAAGTGCACCGCCTGGCCTATGTGCTGGTGGCACCGGCGATCCAGGTGTTTTTGGCCCGCGAGGTGATTGACGCCATCACCCCCAGCCTGCTGGCTACCCCCGAAGCCATTGACCGCCACATCCAGCGCCTGACCGTGATGGCCCAGACGCTGGTGCAGGCCGAAGCTGCACGTCGCCGCCACGACTTGCAACCTACTTAAAACCCATGTTGTTCATGACTGCCGCATACCCTATCCAACCCCCGGCCCGCCTGCGCGGCGCCACCGCCTTGGCGCTGCTGGCCGTAGTTGTACTGGCCGGCTGCGCCAACACCACTGGCTGGCGCAAAACCGTGGACGAGCGCACCGCGCAGTCCACCGCCAGTGCCCGCGTGCCCGCTGCCTTTGACGAAGCGGTGGCAGCGCTGCCTCACCGTGGATCGGTGGCGGAGCTGGCCCGCTGGTGGCAGCGCAGCGGCGACGCGGCCTTGGCCGGTTTGATCGAACGCGCCCAAGCCGCCAGCCCCAGCTTGGCGCAGGCCACCACCCGCATCGTGGAAGCCCGGGCCGCCCGCACCAACGCGCAGGCCACGCTGGGCCCCACGCTAGACGGCAGCGCCGCTTTGCAGCGCAGCAGCACCCAGGGCGGCCTGAGCGTGCCCGTCACCACCAGCCAGTTGGCTTTGCAAGCCGGCTGGGAAATCGACCTGTTTGGCGCCAACGCCGCCCAAGCCCAGGCCGCTCAAGCCCGGCTGGCCATGGCGCAAGCGGGCTGGCACCAGGCGCGGGTATCACTGGCGGCTGAGGTGGCCCTGCAACGCG
>JAAFIY010000166.1 GCA_013297985.1 Comamonadaceae bacterium
AGGCCCACAGCACGCGCATGGCGTAGCGAGTCTCCAGAAGGCTCAGCAGTTCGTGGATGGCGGTGCTGTCTTTGCTGCTCATGGGGCGGTCTCCTGGCCTAGGCCCGAAAGAAGGCGATACAGGCCGTGGCAACTTGATGCGACGCTATGCAAACCATAGCATGAGGCCACTATAGCGCACAAGTTGCATCTTGTGGCAACGCACGATGCGGTGAAAAGCCCTGAACTGTTGCAAACGCTCCACAGGCGCGCCGCGTTTGGCTGTCGTGCTATCGCTTTTGGTGCACTTTGGCTAAAAGGCGGATCAGCGTGGCGCGCTCGCGGGGCGTCAGGCCGGGGGCGACGTCATCTTCCAGTGCGCGGGCCCGGATTTCGGCCTCGCGGGCCAGTTGAAGGCCTGCGAGGCTCAGGTGCAAACCCACCGCTCGGCCGTCGCTGGGATGGGGTCGGCGCTCAATGAGGTCGCGCTGATGCAGCCGATTGACCATGCCCACCAAGTTGGGCGGCTGCAAACCCAAGGCCTGGCACAACTGGCGCGAGGTGGCGCCGGGGTTGTGGTGGATCAGGCTCAGCACACTGAATTCCACCGGCCGCAGCGCCAGCGGCGCCAATACCTGCAGGAATCGGCTGATCACCACCAAGGACGCACGTCGCGCGTTGTAGCCCACCAAGTCGGCCAAAGCCGGCGAATGCAGCATGGCGGGTGATTCGGCGGCGCAATCGGCGGCCGCCTCTGTTGCTGACTCGGTTTCGGAGTCAGGGAGCGCGGCAGACGAAGTTTTGACCATCGTTGATGTCGCCGCTGCCGCTGTAGCGGGCTTGGGCAGGATAAGGACACAGCGGACGGGTGCGCGGGCGGCCGTCGGCGGTGACCCAGTTGCCTGGCACATCGGCGTTGGCGCCCACGCGGGCGGTGGCCATCACGCGGTCGGGCGCCTGGCCTTTTTCGACCCAGTTCACCAGGGCACTGAGCATGTCGAACTGATCGGTGCTGGGCCCGCCCTGGCAATGGTTGTGCCCGGGAATGGTGTACAGCCGAGCAAAGTCGGCTGCGCGGCCGTTGTGGCGCTGGTTGAGCGCGTCCCACCAGTTGATGGTGTCATTGACCGAGAACACCGGATCGCTCACGCCGTGATAGACCATGAGCTTGGCGCCCTTGCGGGCAAAGGCGCGCAAGTTGGTAGGGTCGGGCGGCGTCATGAAGCTCATGGCCGATTCCCGAAAGTTGCGGTCGCTGGCAAAAATGCGCGGCGCATCGGTGTCAAAGTTAAACACCCGCAGCGATTCCATCAGCGCACCTGGCGAGCCGGTCACCCGCTGCGGCGGGGTTGAAAACACATAGGCCAATGATCCAGCACCCAGCGCACCAATGATGGGCAAGCCGGCCACTGGGCCTTCGAGCTTCCAGGACCGCCAAGAACCAAAACCAATGGCCGATGCGCCCACACCCGCGTCCCACGGCCAGTCGGCATACAGGCGTTCACCGGCGCTGTTGCGCGGGCCGGCAAACATGTCTTTGAGGGCTTGCACCTGCACTGCGCTCAAGCAGGCATCGGTTTTTTCGCCTTGGCATTGCAAGGGCTCGATGCGAAACGCACTTTGGCAGGCACGGTGGTTGTCCACCATGCCGTCGGCCAGGCCGTCCAGGCTGTCGCAAGCGCGCAGCACGCTGCCTGCCACCAAGCGCATGTCGCTGGGGCTGAAGGCGGCTTTCACGTCGGGGTTGACGCGGCTGAGGGCTTGAATGTCCCAAGCATGTTGCACGGCCGCCTTGGGCAAGTTAAAGCCGGGGTTGCCCGCCAAGATGCCGTCAAATTCATGCGCTAACCGAGCGGCAGCCACCATGCCGTGGCGGCCACCGTTGCTGCAGCCCATCATGTAGCTGCGCTGCGGCGCTTGGCCGTAGTGCGCGGCCACCATGCGCTTGGCCACCGGCACCAAGGTTTGCTTGGCCTGATAGCCGTAGTCCAGCCGCGCCTGGGGGTCGAGCCCAAACAACACACCGCCCAGCAATTGGGCTTGCTGCGGCGGCACGGTGCGGTGCCCTGCGTCGGTGGACAG
Source organism: Comamonadaceae bacterium (assembly GCA_013297985.1). Lineage (GTDB taxonomy): Bacteria > Pseudomonadota > Gammaproteobacteria > Burkholderiales > Burkholderiaceae_C > JAAFIY01. Next base: position 2,062 of record JAAFIY010000166.1, read on the forward strand.
CACCGCAAAGCCCTGCATCAAGGCATTGGTGGTGGCGCCGTTGCTGACCACGTTGCCAAAGGCGGGCACCACCACGCCGTCGCTGCCGCCATTGGCCTGCACCAAGAAGCGCTGGTTCCAGTTGGCGGGCATGCGCAGCTCAAAGCCCAGGCCGTAGGGCAAATCATCGACACCTTTGCGCTCATTGAGCACGCCAAACAAACGGCAGTGCGCGGGCATGCGCGGGGCTGGGGTGGCCATGCTGCCCACGGTGAGGCCTTCGGGCACAGGTTCGGCGCCCAACACCCGCAAATTGGGGATTCGCTCGGGCAGGGCGCGCGCCAAGTCCGCACAGGCCACCGGTGTGGTGGGCGCCGCCACCGGCGCCGGTGGTGCATCAGCCATTTGGGCACAACCTGCCAACACAAGGCTTGCGCCCAAGGCTGCAGCGGCGCGAAAGCTGGGGCGGGACGGAGTGGGCGCGGGGGTGCAAGTGGGTGCAGCAAATGAGGTCATGGCAGCAGCCTAAAAGAAAAGGAAAAGCCCGCTATGGCTTGGCATAGCGGGCCATTGAACCAAAGCTTGCCACCGACACCGCCGTGTGCCTGCGCCTTGGGTGCGCGGGCGTCGGTGGCATGGGGCAACGCGGGCCGATCAGGATTCAGCGGTAAAGCCCAAGCGGCGCACCAGCGGGCCCCAGCGTTGATTTTCGTCGCGGTTGCTCTTGTCCATTTCGGCTGGGGTAGAGCCGCGCGCTACCAGCGCAAAGGTGGCCAGCGAGTCCACCACGGTTTGTTCGCGCAGGGCTTGGTTGATGGCGGCATTGGCTACCGCCACCACGGGCGCGGGGGTTCGGGCCGGAGCAAAGAAGCCGAACCATTCTTCGGTGGTCACATCAGGAAAGCCTTGCTCGGCAAAGCTGGGCACATCGGGGGTAAACGGCGTGCGCTGTGCACCCGAGGTGGCCAAGATGCGCAGCTTGCCTCCGCGGTGGTTGGGCAGGGCGTCACCCGTGGGGGTGACGGTGGACGCCAGCTGGCCCGCGATCATGTCGGTGACGGCAGGCACCGAGCCGCGATAGGGCACGTGCTTCATGTCCACGTTGTTGGCCAAGCCCAGCAACGCGCCGATGAAGTGTGGGGTAGAGCCCGCAGCGGGCGAACCATAGTTGGCCAACTGGGGGTTGGCCTTGGCCCAGGCCAGGTAGTCACGCACATTGCGCACGCTGGCCGGCACCATGGGGCCCACCGACAAGCTGTGGGTCATGATGGCCGCGATCGACACTGGCGTGATGTCGCGGAACGGGTCGTAGCTGAGGTTTTTGTAGATGTGCGGATAAATGGCGGTGCATGAGAACGGCGTGAGCAACAAAGTGCGGCCATCCGGCGCGGCGTTTTTGACTGCTTCTACCGCAATGCGGCCGCCAGCGCCGGTGCGGTTTTCCACCACAGCAGCGTTGCGCGCATAGGGCGTGCCCGCAATGCGTTCGCCCACCCGGCGGCTGGTGGTGTCGGCCGTGCCGCCAGCTGGAAAGCCGTTGATGATGGTGACTTGGTCAAATGGCTGCGCAAAGGCGCGACTGGCGCCTAAAGCAGCCAGCACCACACCGGCGGCACCGGCTTGAACCACATGGCGGCGCTGCAGGCCGGAGGTGGAAGGTTTCATGGACTTGTCTCCTGGTTGGTTGTGAGAGCGGAAATGCAAGCCGCGAGCGCAACCCACTACACCCCAAGGGGTTGCGGGCGCAGCGTTAGCGGCCACTGGTCGTCATCAAAGGCTTGCACCAGTGCGTCGCGATGCTTGAGCACCGCACGTTGGTTGATGGAGCCTTTGTCGGTGACTTCGCCTCGGTCAATCGAGGGCGGATCAGCCAGCAGATGCAGCCGCGCAATGCGACTGGCGCTGCCGGTGGCTTGCGCGGCCAGTTGATTCAGCACCTTTTGAAAATGCTGCTGCACCGCAGGTGCGGCCAGCACCTCGGCCAGTGGCGCAGAGTCAGGTAAGCCCGCAAGGGTGCGCACCTTGGCCGTGGGGAAGACCAAGGCGCCCACTTCGCGGCGGTTCAGGCCGGTGAGCACCACGTCTTGTACATACGGGGCGCCAGCGGCAATCACCTTGGCCCGCAGTGGCCCGACGCTGACAAACGTGCCAGTGGAGAGCTTGAAGTCTTCTGCAATGCGGCCGTCAAACTTCAGACCCTGGTGTACGTCGTTGGGGTCAATCCACAGCACGGCGTCACCGCTGCAAAAAAAGCCTTCGTCGTCAAACGATTCGGCGGTGGCCTGTGGCGCGCGCCAATAGCCGGGCGTGATGTTGGGGCCCTTGTAACGCACCTCGGTTTTGCCATCCACGGGCACCAGTTTGAGCTCCAT
>JAAFIY010000167.1:0-3310 GCA_013297985.1 Comamonadaceae bacterium
GGGGTCGATGTAGATGTTTTGGCCATGCACGCCGCGCGCCATGTACGCGCCGTGTTCGTTGTGCGACACCCACCACATGTTGCGATAGCTCCAGCCGGGCAGGGTGGGGTAGCCCGCAAACACGCTGCGGTCGCCGCCTTTGCGCACCTCGTCAATGGCGGCTTTGGGGATGACTTGTTGGCCGTTGGCGCGGCCGTCGTTGCGCATCATTTCGCCAAAGCGGGCCAGGTCACGCAGGCCGGTGTGCAGGCCGCCACCTGCAAATTCATTGCCGGCGGAATCCACGGCAAAAAAGGCGTCTTGCTCCATGCCCAACTGCCGCCACACACGGGCGCCCAGGTTGTCGCCCACTGACAGGTTGGTCACCCGCCGAATCACCCAACCCAGGGCGTCGCTGTTAACGGTTTTGTAGGCAAAGGGGCCGCCGTGTTCGCCTTCTTTTTTCACCGTCTGCAAAAACTCATAAAAGGTCTGCGGCCCGGCGTAGCCCGGCGGGCGTGGTAGCACACCGCCCGCGCGCACGTGGTCAAACACCTCGGCTTTGGGGTCAGCGTAGTTTTCGCTGTATTTCAGGCCGGTGCGCATGTCCAGCACCTGGCGAATGGTGGCGTCGCCAAAGGCGCTGTCTTTTAGCTCGGGCACGTACTGCGCCACGCGGGCGTTCTCATCTAGCTTGCCTTCGGTTATCAGCACCTGGCCGATCAGCCCAAAGAATGATTTGGTGACCGACTGCGCAATGTGGTGCTTGTCTTCGGCAAACACACCGGCGTAGCGCTCATACACGATGCGGCCCCGGTGCAGCACCACGATGCCGTCGGTAAAGTTGGCATTGAAGGCTTGGCCCCAGGTCATGGCCTCGGCTCGGCCCAGGGGGGTAAAGGTGACGGCGTCTAGGTCAGTGCGCTCAGCCCGCGGCAGTGGCGACGCTGCCCCCAGCCCGCGCGACACATTGGTGGTGGGGCCAAATTGGCGGCCGTTAGAAAAGGTCCAGCGAAAGCGCGGGAAGGTGTAGAACGAGCCATCGGCAAAGCGAATCATCTTGTCGGCCGGGGGCGGCGATCCCACCATCCAGCCCAGGCGCGCCGGGTCAGTTTCCTCAGCGGTGGGCATGCGTGGCGGGGTGCTCTGTTGGGCGTGGGCGGGCAGGCTCAGCAGCGCCCCAGCGCCCAGGCCGGCAGCCAGGCAGATGGCCGCAGTTTTGCGTTGCAGCCGGCACAGGTGTGGGTTCATGGTTGTCTCCTTGTGGTTTTGCGCTTGCCAGCCTAGCTGGCACCGAGCCATTCAGCGCCCAGGGTTTGCATGAGGGGTGCCCCAGCACGGCCTGCTGACACCACGCTGCCAGCAGCCCTTGCCTACAGTGCGTGCACAGCGGGACAAGCCCCGCGCAAAGGGAGCGCCACTTGAGCAACTATTGGATTGGGGTGGTGTCGCTGTCGCATGTGCAGCGCGGCGTGGCGGGCGGCTTTATTCAGCTCAACCACGGTAAAAAAGCGCCGGTGAGCAGGCTCAAGGCGGGCGATTGGCTGGCCATGTATTCGCCCCGTACCAGCTACCCCGACGGTGCACCGCTGCAGGCCTTTACCGCACTGGGCCAAGTGCGCACCGGCGCGGTGTACCAAGTGCAAATGACGCCCGACTTCAACCCCTACCGCGTGGACGTGGGCTTTGTGCCAGTGCAAGCTGCACCCATCAGGCCCTTGATTGCGCAGCTGTCGTTCATCAAAGACAAAACCCACTGGGGCGCGGCGTTTCGGTTTGGGCAGATTCGGGTTCCCGAGGCTGACTTTGAGGTGATTGCGCAGGCACTAGGCGTACCCTTGACCGCTGAAAGCCACCCCTGAGCCCCGCTTAGCTTGCCAAGCCAAGCCGCCCCGCCGCACACTGCGGCGCATGGCAGATCCCCCCCAAAAATTGACGTTGGGTGCCCGCGTGGCGGTGGCGGCGTTGACAGCCCTGGCCGACCTGGGCGGCTGGTTGGTGCTGGTGATGGGCGGCTTTCACCACATGCCGCACAAGCGCGCTGGCTACACCGTCTTTGTGGACGGGCCCGGCGCCTGGGTGATGGCGGGTTTGAGCTTTCTGTTGGCCGCCATCGGCGCGGTGGCGCTGCTCAAAGACCTGGGCTATTCGGTGGCCGCGCGGGGTGCGGCGGTGGGCCTGATCATGCTGTCGCCGGTGGTCTATGCGCTCGCGGTGCATTAGACACCGAGGGCAGATCGCCTTGGGCTATGCAGCGGACACCAAAGCCGCATCCAACACCTCCACCCAATGCCGCACCGGCACCTCAGTGCCGCTTTGCAAATGGGTGATGCAGCCGATGTTGGCGCTGACGATTGCGCTGGGTTGCAGTTCGCCCAAATGGCCCAGTTTGCGGTCGCGCAGTTGGTAGGCCAGCTCAGGCTGCAGCACGCTGTAGGTGCCGGCCGATCCGCAGCACAGGTGCGCCTCAGTGGGGGCGGTGCGCACGTCAAAGCCCAGGTTGCCCAGGTGCTGCTCAACGCCGCCGCGCAGCTTTTGGCCGTGTTGCAGGGTGCACGGCGGGTGAAAGGCCAGCGGGGCGGTGTTGGGGGCGGGGGGTTTGACTTTGCCTTTGAGCGTGGGCACCAAATCGGGCAGCAGTTCGCTTAAATCTCGGGTCAGGTCGCTGATGCGCTTGGCGCGTTCGGCATAGGCGCTGTCGTGGCGCAGGGTGTGGCCGTATTCCTTCACCGTGACGCCGCAGCCCGATGCGTTCATCACGATGGCTTCTATGCCGTCTTCTACAAACGGCCACCACGCATCCACGTTGGCGCGCATTTGCGCCATGCCGCCGTCTTGGTCATTCAGGTGGAATTTGACGGCACCGCAGCAGCCCGCCTTGGGGGCCAGCACCGGCTGGATGCCGGCGGCATCCAGCACGCGGGCGGTGGCGCTGTTGATGTTGGGGGCCATGCTGGGCTGCACGCAGCCCGCCAGCATCAGCATCTTGCGGGCATGGGTGCGCGTGGGCCACGCGCCCGCTGGGTGCGCCACCGGTACCTTGGCTTGGAGCACGCCGGGCAGCAGCGTACGCAGGGCTTGGCCCACTTTCATGGCCGGGCCAAACAGGGGGGAGGGCAGGCCTTCTTTCAAGGCCCAGCGCAGCGCGCGTTGGCCGGTGCTGCGGGGCACTTGGGCATCCACCAGCTTGCGGCCAATGTCCACCAAGTGGCCATATTGCACGCCGCTGGGGCAGGTGGTTTCGCAGTTGCGGCAGGTGAGGCAGCGGTCTAGGTGCTGTTGGGTTTTGGCGGTGGGGGTGTCGCCTTCCAGCACTTGCTTGATGAGGTAG
>JAAFIY010000167.1:3330-4392 GCA_013297985.1 Comamonadaceae bacterium
TAACTCATCGCCCAGCAGTTGGTAGGTGGGGCAGGTGGCGGTGCAAAAACCGCAATGCACGCACTTGCGCAAGATGCTTTCAGCCTCTATGCCGTCGGCGGTGCCTTGGTATTGCGGGGCCAGGTTGGTTTGCATGTTGGGTGGCGCCGATTTAGATGAGCGCGGCGCGGCGGCCGGGGTTGAGCACATGGGCTGGGTCAAGTGCCAACTTGAGCTGGTCTTGCACCCGCTGCTGCACGGCGTCAAGCGGAGTTTCAAAAGCTTTTGGGCCGCTAGCGCCCTGTTTTATTGCGGAAGCAGCTATAAAAACAGTAGCAAAACCGCCTGCGGCGCGTGCGGCGGCTTGGATGGCCTGGGCGTCGCTCAATGGGGCCATCAGCCAGCGCAGGCCGCCATGCCATTCAATCAGCGGGGCACAACAACTGGCGGGCAGCGCCAGCGGCGGCGCGCTTTGCGGCACGCTCAGGCGCCACAGGGCGTGATCGGCTGGCGCGGTGTGCAAGGCGGTAAACCACGCATGGCGGTGGTCGCGCACATCGGCCCACAGCGCGGCCGCTGCATCGGCATCTAGCGGCCTTAGGCCGTGCGATGCGCTTAGTGCGGTTTGCGCCGCATTCACCGCCGCCCGCGCCCCGGCCAAGCGCAACCACAATTGGCCCTCATCGCCACTGGCAGGCACCCAGGCGCTGCTGTGCAGGGGCAGGGGCTGGCCGCCCCAGGAATTGAGCCACTGCAGGGCGTCGGCCTGGCTGCAGGCCACACCCAGGGTGAGGATGGCAGTGGGCAGCGGCAGCACCTTGAGCGACACCTGCGCCACCAAGCCCAGGGTGCCCATGCTGCCTGCCAGCAGGCGCGATACGTCGTAGCCCGCGACGTTTTTCATCACCTCGCCGCCATAGCGCAGCAGGTGGCCTTGGCCGTTGATGAACTGCACGCCCAGCACGTGGTCACGCAGGCTGCCCACGCTGGCGCGGCTCGGGCCGCTAAAGCCTGCGGCCAGCATGCCGCCCACGGTGGCTTGGGTGCCGGGCAGCCAGGCAAAGTGGGGTGGATCAAAAGGCA
>JAAFIY010000168.1 GCA_013297985.1 Comamonadaceae bacterium
TCGCCAGCAAGCAACCCAGGCCAAAACCCACGTAGGGCACAAAGACCGCCAAGCCGGTGAACACGCCAATTGGCAGCGCCAGATCCAGCCCGGTCAAGGCCAAGCCCACCGCGTAGAACACCGCCAAGATCAACATCACCAGCAATTGCCCGCGCAGGTATTGCCCCAGCACCGCATCGGTTTCATCCAGAAAACCAAACACCTCGTCGCGCCAGCGCAGCGGAATGAGTTGGCGCAGCCGATCTGTCAGGCGTTGCCAATCCAGCAGCAAATAAAACGCCACCATCGGCATCAAGAACAGATTGCCCAAAATGGCCAGCAAGGCGCTGCCGCCAATGCGCAGCGACGACAGCAAGCCGTCAATCACCTCACCTTGGTGCCCGGCCACCACGCGCTTGAGCGCTTCTCGGACGGCTTGGGTGTCGATCTTCACTTCCAAACCAAAGCGCGCGGCCAATGGCGCCAGCCAGGCGTTGAGTTTGTCCAGCAGCAAGGGCACCTGTTCGCGCAAGGCCGGCACTTGCTGGGTGACCACTGGCACGATCAGCAGCACCACCGCCACCAAGCCGACCATCAATACCGCCACGCACAAACCAGCGGCCAGCCAGGTGGGCCACTTGCGCGCCACCAGCTTTTGCACCAAGGGATGCAGGGCATAGGCCACCACCGCAGCCACCACAAAGGGTGTAAGCACCGGGGCCAACAACCACAGCAGCAGGCCGAAGGCGGTTGCAATGCCGATCCAGGCCAAGGCTTGTTTTTGGGGGCTGAGTACGCTCATGTAGTTGGGTAGGCGGCGGGGCCGCACACGGTGGCGGCTACACAGCCCCCCGTAGAATCCAGCGCCCGATTTTACGTGCCGCCTCTTGACAAACCCGCGTCCTTGCACAAAGCAGCCTAAACACCATGACCCAAGCCCGTCCAGCCAGCGCTGAAGCCACTCCACTGACCTACAAAGACGCGGGGGTGGACATCGATGCAGGCGACGCGCTGGTCGAACGCATCAAGCCCATGGCCCGGCGCACCCTGCGCGAAGGCGTGCTGGCGGGCATCGGCGGCTTTGGCGCCTTGTTTGAGGTACCTAAGCGCTATGCCGAGCCGGTGTTGGTGAGCGGCACCGACGGCGTGGGCACTAAGCTCAAACTGGCCTTTGAATGGGGCATGCACGACACCGTGGGCATTGATTTGGTGGCCATGAGCGTCAACGACGTGTTGGTGCAAGGGGCTGAGCCACTGTTCTTTTTGGACTACTTTGCCTGCGGCAAACTCGATGTAGACACCGCAGCGCGCGTGGTGGGCGGCATTGCCAAGGGCTGCGAGGACAGTGGCTGCGCCCTCATTGGCGGCGAAACCGCCGAAATGCCCGGTATGTACCCCGACGGTGAATATGACCTGGCCGGTTTTTGCGTGGGCGTGGTTGAAAAATCCAAGATCCTCACGGGTCGCGATGTGCAGCCTGGCGACGTGGTGCTGGGCTTGGCCTCGTCCGGCGTGCACAGCAACGGCTTCAGCTTGGTGCGCCGCTGCCTGGAGCGCGCGGGTGACGCCGCACCAGCCACCTTGGATGGCCAGCCCCTGCGCCAAGCTTTGATGACCCCCACCCGGCTGTATGTGAAGAGCGTGTTGGCTGCGCTGGCAGCGCACCCCATCAAGGCGCTGGCCCACATCACTGGCGGCGGCTTGCTCGAAAACATTCCCCGCGCGTTGCCCCCAGGCACCGGAGTGGCACTGCAGCGCAGCGGCTGGCCGCGCACCGAGCTGTTTGATTGGCTGCAGCGCACAGCGGGCATCAGCGATGTGGAAATGAACCGCACCTTTAACAACGGCATTGGCATGGTGGTGGTAATCGACCCCGCTCATGCACAAGCTTGCGCCGCCAGCTTGCGCGCCAGTGGTGAGCAGGTGCACCGCATTGGGCAGGTGGTGGCGCACGCGGGCAGCGGCCCGCTGGTGACCGTCGCGTGAGGCACTCCAGACGGTTTGCTATCTAATTAATAGCTGGCTGCGCCCTATTTCAGGGCGGATCAGCCCGATTTCTTTTGAGGTGCACTGAGGGAGCGCGCTCAAGTGGCCGCAGCCACCCCAAGCTCACGCCACAGCGCCACGGTCGCCTCAGCCAGGACCTGCGTGGTGTCCACGCACTGGCCCAGCAGCGTCGGTGGCGCGCCCACCAAGGCAATAGGCGCTTCGGTACAGGCCAAGATCACTACGGCGGCGCCCTCGTCCAGCAGGCGTTGCACGGCATGCTGCATCAGTGGCCGCGCGGCGTCGAGTTGCGTGGCCTTGACATGCGCGATCGACGGCAAGATGGCGTCGTCAAGCAACTGGTCGCTAGGAAGCAGCGTTTGGCGCCCGCGCACCGCCAAAGCCTGGTCAAACAAGCCAGCAGCCAAGGTGGCGCGGGTGGCGATGATTCCAATCGAAACGCCTGGCGGAGTTCGTGCGGCAGCCGCATCTGCGGCCAGGTCAATCAGGCTTGGAAAAGGCACCGGGCAGTCGCGCGCCAGTTCGGCATGCCAGTGGTGCGCGGTGTTGCACGGCATGACCAATGCGCTAACGCCTGCTGCCAACAGCAGATCACGCAGCTCTTGCAGCCGTGCAAGCGGCGACGGCCCGCCTTGCAAGATCGCCGCTGGTCGACGCGGAATGCGCGCATCGTTGCTCGCCAAGAGCGGCACGTGCTGCTCATCGTGCTCAGCCGCCGTGGCCAAGATCACCTTGTGCATGAAGTCCACCGTGGCCAACGGGCCCATGCCGCCGATCACTCCGATGGGGCCGATGGTCTGGGTTGGATGCTTCATTCGGTATGTTGGCTGGGTGGGGTGCCAGTTCAGCGCGCCCAGTGGAGGTAGGCCGCCGCAATCACTGCCAAGAACAAGGTAACGCCCAGCAGCATACCCACCGGCCGCCAGCCCAAAGCGGCCACATCGCGCAACGACGTTTTGACACCCACCGCCGCAATGGCCACCACCAAGCAGATTTGGCTGCCCTGGGTAGCTGCGTGTTGCACCACCCCAGGCACGACGCCCGTGCTGTTGATCAGCATCAGCACCGCAAATGCCACTGCAAACCAGGGCAGCAAAGGCGCACCGCTTTGGGTGGCGGAATTGCCCCGCAGCACCAGCGCAATGCACAGCAACACCGGCATCAGAAATGCCACTCGGATCAGCTTGGTGATGGTGGCCGCATCGCCTGCAGCAGGCGACAGCGAATAGCCCGCGCCCACGACTTGGGCCACGTCGTGGATGGTGGCGCCAATAAAGATGCCAGCCGTGGTGGCGTCAAAGCCCAGCCAGCCGGTGAGTGCCGGGTAGACCACCATCGCTACCGTAGACAAGGTGGTGACACCAATCACCGCCAAAGTCGTGCGCTGCTCTTGCCCGGGCCGCTGTGGCAACACGCTGGCAATCGCCAATGCCGCCGAGGCACCACAAATGGCTGTGGCGCCGCCGATCAGCACACCCAGGTCGCGGTCTTGGCCCAGCAGTCGCGCCAGCGCCAGACCCGCTAGCACCGTCAGCACCACGGCAAGCGCCAGCGCCAACACCGTGGGTGCACCTAGTGAAGCCACGTTGTCCAACGTCAGCCGCAAGCCCAGCAGCGCCACGCCGACGCGCAACACCGTGCTGGCCGCAAACTGGATGCCGGGCTTGAGCCGAGCGTCCTCGGTCAGAAAGTGCAGCGCCATGCCCAATAGCAGGGCAAACAGCAGCATCGACCCTTTGTAGTGGCTACCCAAAAAAGCTGCTGCCATGCCGACCAGCATCGCCACCGCCAAGCCTGGAAAGTGCTTTTGCACAAAGGCTGACAACCCAGCGATGGTCTGGCTCACGCGTGCGGCCTCAACACAATCTTGGCTGCCGCCACACGCCCGGCCACCAAGTCGTCAAACGCGGCAGCGCCTTGCGACAGGGGGCGCTCTTCCACCCAGCCCAGATCGCCAAAAGCGCCACCTGCCAAATCGGCCACAGCGGTGTGCAAATCGGCGGTGGTATAGGTGTAGCAGCCCACCAGGGTGATTTCGCGCAGCGTGAGCGTGCGCCAATCAAGCGAACTGGCCCAGTCGCCCAGGCCCGCATGCGCTACCACGCTGCCCGGGGCGGCAGCGGCGATGGCCAGGTCTCGTGTGGCGGCCGCGCCCACCGCGTCGAGCACAAAGTCAAAACCGTCGGGGTGGCCAAGCACCTCGGCGCTGCTGACGGCTGTGATGCCAGTGGCGCTGCGCAGGGCTTGCGCTCGGTTGGGGTTGTTTTCAACCACGCTCAGGTCAGCCACGCCGCGCGAGCGCAGCAGCAGCACCGCCAACAAGCCAATTGCACCCGCCCCAATCACCAACGC
>JAAFIY010000169.1 GCA_013297985.1 Comamonadaceae bacterium
AAAACGCGGGCTTGAGCGCAAGCAAAGCTTGCCGCACGGCACGCAGTTTGTCGGCCCCCTCGGGCGTTTTGGGCGGGAAGTACTCCAGGCTCAGTGTGAAAGCGTCGCTGTCACTCAAGGCCTGGCCCCGATCAATAACGGTAGGTGTCAGCCTTGTAGGGGCCGACCTTGCTCACGCCGATGTAGGCGGCTTGCGCGTCGGTGAGCTCAGACAACATGGCACCCACTTTCTTCAGGTGCAAGCGGGCCACTTTTTCGTCCAGGTGCTTGGGCAGCACATAGACCTTGCCCACTTGGTAGGCATCGCTGCGGGTGAACAGCTCGATTTGCGCAATGGTCTGGTTGGCAAAGCTGCTGCTCATCACAAAGCTGGGGTGGCCGGTGCCGCAACCCAAGTTAACCAAGCGACCCTTGGCCAACATGATGATGCGCTTGCCGTCGGGGAAGACGACGTGGTCCACCTGCGGCTTGATCTCGTCCCACTGCAGATCAGACAGCGCGGCGACGTCGATTTCATTGTCGAAGTGGCCGATGTTGCAGACGATGGCCTGGTCTTTCATGGCCTCCATGTGCTTGCGGGTAATGACGCTCAGGTTGCCGGTGGCTGACACAAAAATGTCGGCCTTGTCGGCGGCGTATTCCATCGTCACAACCTTGTAGCCTTCCATCGCGGCTTGCAGGGCGTTGATGGGGTCGATCTCAGTCACCCACACCTGGGCGCTCAGGGCACGCAGGGCTTGGGCGCTGCCCTTGCCTACGTCGCCGTAACCGGCCACCACGGCCACTTTGCCTGCAATCATCACGTCGGTGGCGCGCTTGATGGCGTCCACCAGGCTTTCGCGGCAGCCGTACAGGTTGTCAAACTTGCTCTTGGTCACCGAATCGTTCACGTTGATGGCGCGGAACATCAGAGTGCCCTTGGCGCTCATTTCGTTCAGGCGGTGCACGCCAGTGGTGGTTTCTTCGGTCACGCCGATGATCTGTGCGCCCTTGCGGCTGTACCAGGTGCTGTCTTCGGCCAGCTTGGCTTTGATGGCGGCAAACAGAATGGTTTCTTCTTCGCTGCTCGGGTTGGCCAGCACGCTCAGGTCGGTCTCGGCCTTTTTGCCCAGGTGCATCAAGAGCGTGGCGTCGCCGCCGTCGTCCAAGATCATGTTGGGGCCTTCGTGCTGCGAGCCCTTGGCGGCAAATTCAAAGATGCGATGGGTGTAGTCCCAATAGTCTTTGAGCGTTTCACCCTTGTAGGCAAACACTGGCGTGCCCTTGGCCACCAGGGCGGCTGCGGCGTGGTCTTGGGTGCTGAAGATGTTGCAGCTGGCCCAGCGCACTTGAGCGCCCAGGGCTTGCAAGGTTTCCACCAGCACTGCCGTTTGAATGGTCATGTGCAGGCTGCCGGTGATGCGCGCACCCTTTAAGGGCTGGCTAGCGGCGAATTCTTCGCGAATCGCCATCAGGCCGGGCATTTCGGTCTCGGCAATCTTGATTTCTTTGCGGCCCCACTCGGCCAGGCCCATATCGGCCACGATGAAGTCAGTAAAGACGGGGGCATTGACGCGTGCATTCATGGTGCTTCTCCGGTGGCCTGCGTTCGCGGCAGACCTAGACGAACAATGAAGCCCCAGGCGCTTGTGGCAGCGCGGCTGGCACGTGTGGACGCGGCGGGTGGGTTACAACCGCTCATCCAACGGCAGGCCGCTTGCAGGCCTGAGGATGAGCGTCGTTGCGAATACTTGGGGTTCGAGCCTCACGCGGGGCACCTGGGCGGGCCTGCGCTGCAACGCTCCTCGAACTTCGACGCGCATTGTACGCAGGCCGCGTGCAAGGCACCAAGCCGCAAGGGCATTCGGGCCCCGCGCTATCTTCTTTGTAGCTGCTTAGGCAATCAAATAGGGCGCTGGGGCCGATATCACCTAGTGAGCAGTGGCGCCACTCACCATCGGCGCCATCACCGCTTGCCACAACTGCAGCACCGCCTGGCGCTCGGCTTGCAGGCCCTGCGGCTCTACCTGGGTCGATGACTCATCCAGCCGCGCGCTGTGTTGGGCGCGGCGCAGTTCGCGGTAGGCGTTGGCAGCGGCCGAGCCCACGCCCACGCCGATCAGCCCCAGGGCCTCGCAGCGCTGCAGCAGCGCAATAGTGCCCAGGTTGTCGATGAGTTCGGGGTGGTGGCTGGCATGGGCCAGCAGCAGGTACTGCAGGGCAAATTCCACGTCCACCATGCCGCCCGGGCTGTGCTTCACGTCAAAGCGGCCCGCCACCACCGGATGGGCCGCGCGCACCCTTTCACGCATGGCAGCGATTTCGTCGCGCAAGGCCGTCGCTGCGCGCGGCGCCGCCAGCACCCGGGCGCGCACTGCGCTCACCCGCTGGGCCAAATCCGCCGGGCCGCTGCTGCAGCGGGCGCGCGTCATGGCTTGGTGCTCCCAGGTCCAGGCGGTATTGCTGCCGCGCTGCAGCTGGTAGTTTTCAAACGCGTCTAGGCTGGTCACCAACAAGCCCGCATTGCCGTTGGGGCGCAGGGCGGTGTCGATGTCGTACAGCGCGCCGTCGCGGGTTTGGGTGGTCAGCCAAGTGATGAGCTTGCGCACAAAGTCGCCGTAGACCTCGCCCGCGCGCTCGTCTGCGTCGTCGTGCACAAACACCAAATCCAGGTCACTGCCGTAGCCCAGTTCTTTGCCACCGAGCTTGCCGTAGCTGATCACGGCCAAGCGGGGATCGGCGCGGTGGGCTTTTTTGTAGCGGCTCCAGCACCAGCGCTGGGTGATGGCCAGCACGGCATCAGCCAAAGCGCTTAGATCGTCGGCCACCTGCTCCACGCTTAAGCAGCCTTCTACGTCGCGCGCCAAGGTGCGAAACACCTCGGCATGCTGAGCGCGGCGCAGCAGGTTCATGAGGGCTTCGTCGTCGTCTTCTCGGGTGGCGGCCAAGCTGACGCGGCGACGCTCAAGCTCAGATTCAAAGGCCACCGGGTCAAAGCGCTCGGCCAGCAAGAGATCACTGGCCAGCTCATCAATCACGCCGGGGTGCTGGCGCATGTACACCGCCGGCCACCGTGCGGCGCCCAACAAGCGCAACAGGCGTTCATGTACCTGGGGGCGCTCTAGCAGCATCGCCAGATAAGCCTCGCGCCGCAGCAAGGGCTCAAGCCAATCCACGCTGCGCACGGCGGCGGTGGTGTTCACGCGGCCCTCAGCCAGCCACGCCACGGTGCGCTGCACCAGCCGCACCAGGCGTTGGCGGGCATCGTCACGCAGGGCTAACACCCGCGCATGGTTGGCAAAGCTGCGCACGCGCTGGGCGAAGTCTTCCGGGGCGCTGGTGATCAAGGCGGTGAGGTTGGGCGTGGGTGCGCCCGCGCCGCTGCCGCAGCCGGGGCCGCGGCATTCACGCGCTGCAGCGTCGCCCAGCAGGCGGTCAAACTCGGTAGCCACGCGTTCGCGGTGGCCGTCCAGCGCTTGCAAAAAAGCAGAGGCGTCCGCCAGCCCCAGGCTGCGCGCCAGCCAATCCAGATCGGCGTCGTCTTGCGGCAGCGCGTGGGTTTGCTGATCGTCTAGGTACTGAATGCGGTGCTCGGTGGCGCGCAAAAACGTGTAGGCCTGAGCCAGCTCGTCGGCCGTTTGGGTGGGCACCAAACCAGCCGCGGCCAAGCGTTGCAAAGCATCTAGCGTGGGCCGGGTGCGCAGTTCGGGAAACTGCCCGCCGCGCACCACTTGCAGCAACTGCACGATGAATTCCACCTCACGGATGCCGCCGCGCGACAGCTTTACATCATTGGCCCGCGCGGGCCGCCCCGCGCTGCGGCGCCCGGCTTGCTCGCGGATTTGCCGATGCAGGGTGCGCAAGGCCTCAAACACGCCGTAGTCCAAATAGCGGCGAAACACAAAGGGCAATACCACCGTGCGCAGCGCTTGTGCGCTGGCCAGGGCCTGGCGCGGCGCTACCACGCGGCTTTTGAGCCAGGCAAAGCGCTCCCACTCGCGGCCCTGCACCACGAAGTATTCTTCTAACGCAGCCAAGGGCAGCGCCGGAGGGCCACTTTGCCCGTTGGGCCGCAGCGCCAAATCCACCCGGAACACAAATCCGTGGTCGGTGACTTCACCGATCAAGGCCGTCACTCGGCGCACCAGGCGACCAAAGTACTCAGCGTGGCTGATGCTGCCGGTGCCATCTGCGCGGCCCTGTGTTTGGCCGTCACATTCGTAAATAAAGATCAGATCAATGTCGCTGGACACGTTCAATTCGCGCGCGCCCAATTTGCCCATGCCGACAATCCACACCTCACATCGGGCGCCATTGGGCTTGGTGGG
>JAAFIY010000017.1 GCA_013297985.1 Comamonadaceae bacterium
TCGTGGTGCGCGAAAACATCGTGCGCCATGTGCAGATGGGCAAAACGCCGTTTCAAGCGGCGATGGAAGGCACCCAAGAAATCGGCTTGGCGGTGCTGGCCACCACCTTGTCGATCGTCGCGGTGTTTCTGCCCATTGGCTTTATGGGCGGCATCATCGGCAAGTTCTTTCATGAATTCGGCATCACCATCGTGGCGGCGGTGCTGATCAGCATGTTTGTGAGCTTCACGCTCGACCCGATGCTGTCCAGCGTCTGGCATGACCCCCAAATTAACCACGACCACCAAGCCCCGCGCAAGGGCTGGTATGACCACACGATTGGCCGCGTCACCGGCGCATTTGACCGTGGCACCGAGTGGCTAGGCCGGGTGTACCAGGGCATGCTGCGCTGGTCGCTGCGGCACAAGCTGGCCACCGTGCTGGCCAGCGTGGGCATCTTTGGCACCAGCGTGGCCATGGTGCCGATGTTGGGCACCGAGTTCGTGCCGCGAGCCGATTTTTCTGAGCTCACCATCAACTTCTACACCCCGGTGGGCTCATCGCTGGAAGTCACCGAAGCCAAGTCGCGCCAAGTGCAAGAGGTGCTGTCCCGCTTGCCGGAAACCCGCTATTCGCTGGCCACCGTCAATGTGGGCAACGCCCAGGGCAAGAACTACGCCACGGTGTACGTGCGCCTGACCGACCGCGCCCAGCGCAGCCGCAACGTGGATGACATCAGCGTGGTACTGCGCGAGCAACTGGCTCGGGTGGCGGGCATCACCGTCACCCACGTCGGCTTGGTCGATGCGGTGGGCGGCAACAAGCAAATTGAGTTTTCGTTGCAGGGGCCTGACCTCAAAGAGTTGGAGCGCCTGGCCCTGCTGGTCAAGGCGCGCATGGTGCAGATCCCTGGGCTGGTTGACTCTGACAGCTCGGTCAAGCCCAACAAACCGGTGATAGAGGTCGCCGTCAAGCGCGAAGCCGCCAGCGACCTGGGCCTGAACATCAACGCCCTGGCCGGCCCCATTCGCACGCTGGTGGCGGGCACCACCGTGGGTAATTGGCGCGCCAGTGACGACCAAACCTATGACGTCATCGTACGACTGGCACCCCAGGCACGCGACAACCCGTCTGACCTAGAGCGGCTGCCTCTGGTGGTGGGCACCAACGCCGATGGCAGCGCCCGCGTGGTGCGCCTCAATCAAGTGGCCCAGGTGGTGCAGACCACTGGCCCCAACCAGATCAACCGGCGTGACCTGACACGCGAGGTATCGCTCAACGCCAACGCCATCGGGCGCGGGGCGGGTGAAGTGTCGGCCGATGTCCGCGCGGTGCTGGCCACCATTGATTTCCCGCCCGGCTATCGCTACAGCTTTTCGGGCTCAACCAAGAACATGCAGGAATCGTTCAGCTATGCCGTGGGCGCGCTGGGGCTGGCCATCATCTTCATCTACATGATTCTGGCCAGCCAGTTCAAAAGCTTTGTGCAGCCGCTGGCGCTGATGACCTCGCTGCCGCTCACCTTGATTGGCGTGGTGCTGGCGCTGATGGCTTTTGGCAGCAAGCTATCGATGTTCTCGGTGATTGGCATCGTGATGCTGATGGGCCTGGTCACCAAAAATGCGATTCTGTTGGTGGACTTTGCCATTCGCGCCCGTGAAGCGGGCATGGAGCGCAGCGCCGCCTTGCTAGAAGCCGCCAAGGTGCGCCTGCGGCCGATTTTGATGACCACCTTGGCGATGGTTTTTGGCATGGTGCCGCTGGCTTTTGCCTTGACCGAGGGCTCTGAGCAACGCGCACCCATGGGCCAAGCAGTAATTGGCGGCGTGATCACCTCGTCGCTGCTTACCTTGGTGGTCGTGCCCGTGGTGTACTGCTATCTAGACGATTTGACGCAATGGTTGCGCCGCCTGTGGGGCGCCGCGCCTGCGCAGACGCAGCCGACGAGTCTGGTGCCAACACCAGCCGCCGAAGCCTCAAAGCCGTGACCTGCCCTGACTAGCCCCGCCTACAATTTTTGGACTGTGTCTGATCCCCGCCCCGTTTACCGCCCGCACCGCTATGAAAGACCTGCAAGACCTTGAACGCCATCGTTATCTGATGATTCAGCAGCAGATCCGCCCTTGGGATGTGCTCGACCCGGCCGTCTTGAGCCTGTTGGAGCGTGTCAAACGCGAGACCTTTGTCCCAGTGGCACTGCAGCAACTGGCTTTTGTCGACATGGAGCTGCCCCTGGTCAGCCCCGCAGAAAGAGCCCACGCCAAAGGGCAAACCATGCTGGCCCCCAAGACCGAAGCTCGCATGGTGCAAGACGTGGAGCCACAGGCGACCGACCGCGTACTGCTCGTGGGCGCCGGTTCGGGCTATGTGGCGGCCTTGCTGGGCGCGCTCACTCAGCGCGTCATTGGCTACGAAATCGACGCTGAATTGGCTGAGCGCGCTCGCCACAACCTGCGCCAATCAGGCGCTGGCAATGTTGAGGTGCGCACCGGCAGCGGCGTCAACGGCGCCACCAGCGACGGCCCGTTTGATGTCATTGTGCTGGCGGGTTCAGTGGCGCAAGTGCCAGATCGTTTGCTGCAGCAGCTC
This sequence comes from Comamonadaceae bacterium, assembly GCA_013297985.1. GTDB lineage: Bacteria > Pseudomonadota > Gammaproteobacteria > Burkholderiales > Burkholderiaceae_C > JAAFIY01. The sequence goes on from JAAFIY010000017.1 coordinate 2,569, forward strand.
AAGGTGGGCGGCCGCTTGGGCGCCATCGTGGGGCAAGAACCCATCATGCGCTTTACTGTCGTGCGCCGCACGAGCGACGCCCAGTGGGCCAGCACCGCCTTGTGGGACACCGTGGCGCCGCGCCTGCACGGCTTCGCAGAGCCCTCTCGCTTCGCCTTTTAAACACCCGTTCGGAACTGACGCACCGTGGTGGTTCAAGTCACGCCTGTCGATCTGGAGAACTGGGCTGCCACCTGTGCGGTAGATGGCGGGCACGGGCAAGCCCGGGTGCCAGTGCTGCTGGATGTGCGCGAACCCTGGGAGCTACAAACCGCCGCAGTCCCCGCCGCCGCTGGCTATGAGGTGCTGGGTATTCCCATGAGCACCGTGCCCCAACGCTTGGCCGAGCTCGATCCGGCCCGGCCTGTGGCCTGCTTGTGCCATCACGGCGCGCGCAGCCAGCGGGTGGCCATGTTTTTGCAGCACAACGGTTTTGAGCATGTGGCCAATGTGGCCGGTGGCATCGATGCCTGGTCGCGCCAGCGCGACCCAGCGGTGCCGCTGTACTAACCCGCCGCAGATCAGTTGGCCTGTTTCGCTTTTTCTGGAGTTATCTGTGCCTTACCGACCGCGTCTGAATAGACCCGCTTTGGGCCGTTTGCTGCTTGCCGCTGCCATGGCTGCGCTGCCATGGGCCGCCTCGGCCCAAAACCTGTTGACGCTGTACCAGGCTGCGCGCGAGTACGACGCCAGCTACCAAAGCGCCAAGTTGCAGTACGACGCCAATCTGGCGCGCGCCGAACAGGCGCGTGCAGGTGTGTTGCCCAGCGCCAACTTGTCCAGCACCATTTCGCGCAGCGACTTTGAAAACAACAACCCGCGTGTGGAACGCAGCTTTGGCACCCAAGGGGCCACGGCCAGCGCCTCGTACCCGCTGTATCGCGTAACCAACCGGCTCACCTGGGAGCAAGCCCAGAGCCAAATGGAGCAGGCCAAAGTGCAGTTGGCCACGGCCGAACAAGACCTCATCATCCGCGTGAGCCAGGCCTACTTTGATGTGCTGGCCAGCCAAGACAGCCTGACCTTTGTGCGCGCTCAAAAGGCCGCCGTGGCCGAACAGTTGGCCGCTGCGCGTCGCAACTTTGAGGTGGGCACCAGCACCATCACCGACACCCGCGAAGCGCAAGCCCGCTTTGACTTGGTGGTGGCGCAAGAAATTGCCGCAGAAAACGATCTGCGCGTGAAAAAGCTCGCGCTTGACAGCCTGGTGGGGCGCAACAGCACCGACCCGCGCGGGCTGGCCAATGCGGGTGATCTGCCGCCGCTGCAGCCCGCTGACTTGGCGCCCTGGGTGCTGGATGCCGAAGATAACCACCCCAGCGTGGCTCTGGCGCGTTTGAACCTGACGGTGGCTCAACTCGAAACCCGCAAGGCCAACGCAGGGCACCTGCCCACGCTTGACGCCACCGCTAGCTACAACATCACCCACAACAGCCGCGGCAGCGCGCAAAGCGGCTTGAACTCTCGCACCAACAACTTAAGCGTGGGCCTGCAGTTCAATCTGCCGCTGTTCTCGGGCTACGCCACCGTCAACCGCATTCGTGAAACCACCGCGCTCGAAGACAAAGCCCAGGTGGATGTAGACGTGGCCAAGCGCGCTGTCACCCAGGCCACCCGCGCGGCGTTTTTTGGCGTGCAAAGCGGCATGGGCCAAGTCAAGGCGCTGGAGGCGGCCGAGTTGTCCAGCCAAAGCGCGCTAGACGCCAACCGCCTGGGCTACCAAGTGGGTGTGCGCATCAATATCGACGTGCTCAACAGCCAAAGCCAGTTGTTTCAAACCAAGCGTGATTTGGCCCAGGCCCGTTACAACGTGCTGCTGGGCGGCTTGCGGCTGCGCCAGGCCAATGGCAGCCTCAGCGCGGATGACCTCAAGCCCGTCAACGCCCTGCTGTTGCCCTGATGGCTGACCTGCGCCAGTTGCCAGGCCCCTCTGGCCTGCCTTGGCTGGGCAATCTGCACCAGCTGCCCGCTGGCAGCCTTACCCAGCATTTCACCGCGCTGGCGCCGCAGTTTGACGGCCTGTTTGCCATCAACTTTGCGGGCCATCGGGTGCCCTTTGTCACCCAGGCTGCCCTGGTGGCTGAGATGGCCGACGAATCCCGTTTTCGCAAGCGCGTGGGCCCGCCATTGTCGATGTTGCGCCGCCTGGCCGGCGACGGCCTGTTCACGGCCGACAGTGGCGCGCCCAACTGGACGCTGGCGCATCGCATCTTGATTCCGGCCTTCAGCCAGCGCACCCGACGCGACTACTTTGGGCCCATGTGGCAGGTGGCGCAGCAACTGGTGGCCCACTGGCAGCGCCACGGCGCACAGGGTGTGGATGTGTCAGCGGACATGACCCGCCTGACGCTAGACACCATCGCCCTGTGCGGCTTTGACTACCCCTTCAACAGCTTCGAGCGCGCTGACGCCCACCCCTTTGTGGCGGCCATGGTGCGGGTGCTGGACGAAACCATGGGCCGCATGGCCCGCCACCGCTACATCAGCCGTTTGCGTTGGCGTGCCAACCGGCAGTTTCAGGACGACATTGCCTATCTGCACCAGGTGGTGGACGACGTGGTGGCCCAGCGCCGTGCTGCCATCGACGCGGGCCAAGCCGTGCCGCGCGATTTGCTCACCTTGATGCTGCAAGCCGCCGACCCTAAAACCGGTCAACGCTTGAGCGACACCAACATCCGCTACCAGGTCATCACCTTTTTGATTGCGGGGCACGAAACCACCAGCGGCCTGCTCAGTTTTGCCCTGCACGCCCTGCTGCGCCACCCTGAGGTGCTGGCGCGCTGCAAGGCCGAGGTGGACGCGGTGCTGCCCAATGGCCAATTGACCTACGACGACCTAGACCGCTTGGTGGTGCTAGAGCAAACGCTGAGCGAAACCCTGCGCCTGTGGCCCACTGCGCCCGCCTATTCGCTCAGCCCGTTTGACGACGTCACCTTGGGCGGCCGCTTTGCCATCCCCAAAGAAACTGCCATCACCGTGCTGCTGCCCGCGCTGCACCGCGACCCACAGGCCTGGGACGAGCCCGAGCGCTTTGACATCGACCGCTTTTCGCCCGAGCGCATCGGCCAGATCAAGCCCCACGCCTACAAACCCTTCGGCCACGGATCACGCGCTTGCATCGGCCGCCAATTTGCCCTGATGGAAGCCAAGATTGCCCTGGCGCTGGTGCTGCACCACTTCGATTTAAGCGCTGACGCCACCGCCCCGCTGGTGGTGCGCGAAACGCTGACCTTGAAGCCCGAAGGCTTCACGCTGCGCGCCAGGCCGAGGCGTGAGCGGGTGGCGGCGGTTTAGGCATTTGCTACATTTTTTGCAGCTGCTTGGGCAGATAAATAGGGCGGAGTGGCCTGTTTCGGCTTGAATCTGTGGTGAACTCAACCTGCAAAGTCTTCATCGCCACCAGCGCCGATGGTTTCATCGCCCGCACCGGTGGCGCCCTCGACTGGCTCGATCGCGCCAACGCCAGCGCACCCACGAGCGAAGACTTTGGGTATAGCGCGTTTATGCAGGGCGTGGACGCCATCGTCATGGGCCGCGCCACCTTTGCCAAGGTGTGCGGCTTCGATGACTGGCCATACGGCCAAACGCCCGTGTATGTGCTCAGCCAATCCATGAAGCAACTGCCCACGGGGGTGCCCAACGCTGTGCGCTTGCTGGACGCCAACCCTGCGGATGTCGTCCGCCACGCCAGCGCTGCAGGTCACGCACGCTTGTACGTGGACGGCGGACAGACGATCCAGCGCTTTTTGCTTGCTGGGTTGATTGATGAAATCACCGTCACGGTGATCCCCGTGTTGCTGGGCACTGGCATCCCGCTGTTTGGGCCGCTTGCTGCCGATGTCGCGCTGCGTTTGGCAGCCAGCCGGTCTTGGCCGTGCGGGTTTGTGCAGAACCGCTATGACTTGCCTGGGCGGCAGCAGAAGGCTTAGCAACCCTCGACGGCTCAGGCAGCGTGGGCGGGCCGTTTCAAGGCAGCGCAGCCGGCAAGCCACCCAACACCGCCATCACATGCCCCAGCGTGCGCTGCGTGGCGCCGCGGTGCGCCTGGGCAAACTGCAAGGCCGCACGGCGGTGCCCGGCCAAGGCGGGTTCGTCATGCACCAGATTGGCTGCCGCATCGATGGCCTGAGCCACGCCATCCACCCGCAGCGCCGCACCGGCCGCCAACGCGTCGTCGGCCGCCTGCGCAAAGTTAAAGGTGTGCGGCCCCATCACCACCGGGCAGCCGGTGGCGCACAGCTCAATGAGGTTTTGGCCACCCAGCGGCTCGAAGCTGCCGCCCAGCAAGGCCACATCAGCCAGAGCGGCATAGAGCGTCATCTCGCCCAGCGAGTCACCTAGCCACACGGTGGGCGCGGTGGCGTCGTCGGGCGGCCCGCCATGGCTCCAGCTGCTGCGCCGTTGCACGCCGATACCCAAGGGCGCGAGCTGCTGCGCAAGCAGCGCGGCCACCTCGTCAAAGCGCTGCGGGTGGCGCGGCACCAGCAGCCATTGCACCGATGCGGCATCGGCAATTGCTACATTTTTTGTAGCTGCTTCGGCAGATAAATTAGGCCCAACAGCCGTTTTTTCCTTGAAGGATTGGGCCAAGGCGCTGCACCACAAGGCCTCTTCACCTTCACGGCTGCTGGCCAGCAAAGCCACGCGGCGCCGGGGCGCTGCGCCACGCCAGCGCTGAGCCAGCTCGATCTGCGCGGGGTTGGCTTGCGCATCAAACTTCAGATTGCCGGTGATGGCCGCCACTGGCGCACCCAGGCTGGCCAGGCGCTGTGCATCAGCGTCAGTTTGTGCCAGCGCCGCATGCAAACGTGCATAGGCCGGCCGAGCCAGCAAGCTCAACAACCAGCGCTGCGATTGCTGGTGGGTTTTGGCGCTCAGCCGCGCATTCAGCAACATCACAGGCACGCCGATCTGCTGGCAAGCGGCCATCAGGTTGGGCCAAATTTCGGTTTCCATTAGCAGCAGTGCGCGGGGCTGCCAGTGCGCCAAGAACCGCGTGACCGCACCGGGCGTGTCCCAGGGCTGCCAGGTCTGCGCATCGCCCGGATGCAAGTGGCGCTGGCCTTCGGCCCAGCCTGTGGCCGTGCCGTGCGTCCACAACACACGCACGCCGGGCTGCACCTGCCGCAAGGCCGCCACCCACACAGCGGCGGTGCGCGTTTCGCCCAAAGACACCGCATGCACCCACACCCAAGCGTGGCCTGACGCGGGCTGGTCGTAAAAACCAAAGCGCTCTTGCACCGCGTGGGCGTAACCCGGCTCGGCTTTGGCCCGGCGCGCCAGCTTGATGCGCAGCAGCGGCTGGCCCAGCCAAAGTGCGCCGCTGTACACCGCGCGGGCTGCCCATTGCAGCGGGTTTTCAACCACCGAACACCCAAGGCTGATTCATCGCCGCGTCCCCATGGCTTTCGGATCTTCTAAAGCAGCACGCAGGTAAGCAGCCATGGGCCGGGCGCGCATCAGGTCTTGGCCACGCCTGGCTAGCTGCTCTCGCTGGTGGGGTTGCTCAATCAAATGCCGCGCCTTCTGGGCCAAGTCTTGGTAGCTGGCAAAGGCCACGCCCTCGGCCAGACTGGCATCCTCCGCCAAATCTGAACTGCTTTCGGACAGCACCGCACATCGGTTGGCCAATAGGTAAGAGATACGGACCATCTCTAGCACTTTGGCTTCGTAGTAGTGCAAGTTAAGGACTAGCTTGGATCGGGCGATCAGCGCATCGCGCCGGGGTCCGTACACGCCAAAGACAGCCTGCACACGCAGGCCCTCTTCATTCATGCGGTCAAGAACGGCTTGCCGTCTCGGGTTCAGTGAGCCGAAAAACAGCACGTCAATGTCACGAATAGGGGCAAACTCAATTCGCGTGAGCTGTGGGACATAGCCCAGTGGCAGCACATGGGCGACCTGAACGCCCAGCGCTTCGAGCGCCGCCACGTTCTTTGCGCTGTAGTCCCACAACACATATTGACGGAACAGATCCGCCAGCTCGGGGCGGAACCAGCTCGAGCCCACCTCCACCTGCTCCAGGTTGTACAAGATCGAGTCGGGCGCCAGCGGTAAAGGATAAAAAGGCAACAAGTTGGAACCTAAGACTAGATGGCGACGTCCGGGCAACGAGCCTTCGGTTGTCAACACCACGTCGTGCCCCAGCGACTGCAGGCCGTAGTACAGGCTGAGCGCGACCTCGCTGAAAGCTGCAGAGTGCTCATACCCGGGCGGCGAAACCACTGTTACAGCGAGATTCAACTTAGAGCTGCGCGCCCCAAAAATCCCATCACGCCAGGACGAAACCCAGCCTGCCGGCAAGCGCACCAAGGGGCTCATCGTCTCACGCGGTACAGCACAACTACATCAGCCACTTGCTCGCCCCGGGACCCCGCATCACGACATCACCCCAGCGGCTAGGCCTTGGCAAATTGAAAGCGACATGGGGTACACAAGGGGTGGCCTCGACGTGACGATCATCAACACCGCCGCTGGCTACAACGGGGACGTAGTCGGATAAAACCATGGGGATTAGGTTAACTGCGTTGGACGCCGCTCAAGCGAATTTCGGCATTAGCCGACGCGACCCAAGTGGTCAGCCTGCCAGCTTGGGCGCATCCACCACCCGCAGCGTGGCGGTGGCGATGGCGCAGCGGGCGGCCTGGGCATCAGCGGCTTCATTGAAGACTTCCACCGTTACCACGCAAATCGTGCTGCCGACACTAGCCACTTTGGCATGCGCCACGATGGCCGCGCCATTGGCAGGTGCCAGGTAGTTGACATGCAAATCCACCGTCACGGCAATCTTGCCCGCCGGCAGTGCCGTGGTGGCTGCAGCGCCCGCCGCATGGTCGGCCAGGCCCGCCACGGCGCCGCCGTGAAAGTAGCCATTGAACTGCAGCAGCTCGGGCTTTTTGGCGAGGCGCAGCACGGTGTGGCCGGGCTCGGCCTGCACCACCTCTGTCCCCGCCGCACGCATGAAACCCGTGGCAGCGGTGACAGTTTTAACGAGCTGTTCAGCATTCATGGGCGGGGGCTTTCAAAAAAACGGGGCAGCTCGCGCCTACGCCGCCGCCTCGCAACCAGCGGGCTTAACCACCCGCTGCGCACTGGGCGGAAACTTAGCGAGCTTGGACGCTGGGCGCACCGGCCGGCGCACCAGTTCGCCCCCGCAATTGGGGCACACGCCCGCCAGCTTGGTGGTGGCGCACGGCTCACAAAAGGTGCATTCAAACGAGCAGATGCGCGCGTCGGCCGAGTCGGGTGGCAAATCGGTGTCGCAGCATTCGCAAGAGGGGCGCAGTTGCAGCATGGCGGGCTCCGTGAACAGATGGACCACTTAGTCTAGCGACGCTGGTGCGCCTAACGCACAGTGCGGCGGGTGCGCCCGCAGCCACTGCCCGCACCACCGGCGGCCAGCGGCACCCCACCGGGCGTGCTCCGCATGCGGTACGAGGTACCTTGGTATCTGGGAACGGCAGCGGTGCCAGACATCGCCGGATTCCTTGAGCTTATTGGGCTGCTTGGGCAGATCTACACAGCGCAATCAGCTACAAATGTTATAGCGGCCGAATCTCCACCTTGCGGAATTTGATCTCGCCCCGCCCCCACTGCAGCGCAATGGGGCCGCTGGCGAATTTGCTGTCTTGCACATCCACCGTGGTCACGCCGTTGAGCGCCACCACCAGGCGCATGCCCTTTGCGGTGATTTCCATGGTGTTCCATTTGCCACCCGCTTTGATCATGGGCGCGGTGAGTTTGGCCACTTTGACGATGGCGCCAGTGGCATAGGTGGGGTCAGGCCGCTGGTCAAAAATGTTGGCCTCGTAGCAGTTTTCATCCGTGATGCGAGCAGGCTCTTGGCAGCGGATGAAGATGCCGCTGTTGGCGTCATCGCTGGCCCAAAACTCGGCGCGAATCTGAAAGTCTTTGTACTGCGCCTTCGACACCAAATAGGCCGCCGCATTGCCGCCCTGGTTGGCCTGGATAGCGCCGTCGCGGCCCGCCCAGTTGGCTTCACCCACGCGCACAAAGTTGTCTAGGCCTTGGTTGCCGTCAACCAGGGCAGTCCAGCCCGCGCCTGGGGTGGCGCAGCCAGACAAGGCCACTGCCAAGCCAAGGGCCAAGCTGGCGCAAAGGGTTTGAGTCTTCATGGTGTCTCCGGATGTAGGGCCCTGCGGCCGCGTTGTGCGTGGATGCCAGCAGCGCAGTCAAGCCGCGCTACAGATTCAAACCATACAGATGCAAGGCCCGGCCCGCATCAGGGCTGGCCATGTGCTGCACAAACTGAAAACCCAGCCGCTGCAGCACCGCCTGCGAAGCGTGGTTGTCTGGCGTGGTGGTGGCCAGCACACGCCCAATACCAAGGCGCTGCTTCGCGTCGTGCAGCACCGCGCGGGCGGCCTCTGCCGCATAGCCCTGGCCCCAATGCTGCGACGCAAAGGCAAAGCCCAAGTCCACATCGTCTAAGTAGTCGCGTTTCATCAGGCCGCAAATGCCCAAAGGCTGTGCTGACGTTTCGTGCAGCACCAAACACAGCCCGTGCCCACGCTGCGCGTACATGGCCCACGGGCCGGTGCGGATGTAGCTGCGGGCATCAGCCAGCGTACGCACCCCGCGGTCGCCAATGAAGCGCAGCCAAGCAGGTTGGTTGACCAAATCGCGAACAAAGGCCGCATCTCGCATCTGCATGGGCCGGATGCGCAGCCTGTCGGTCGTCAGTACGAGCGCGTCCAAGGCTTTAGCCGAAGCCGGTCCATAGGAGCTACGGAGGAAACCACCCACCCCACACCAGGCCGATGACGCCGCGCTGCCTGAGCTAGCGAGCCGATTCAGCTTGATCGATGGCGGCCTTGTACACGCTGTTCTTGGGCACGGCCATCAAGCGCCGCACCATCGGCTCAAACTCACTCAGCGGCAGCGCCTTGGCTTTGGGGTCAAACGCGGGGTTGTCGTACAGCTCCACAAACTCCGCCGCGTGGTGGTAGTGGGGGTGGGCCTTGAACATATCGCGCATGTCGCGGTTCAGGCCGATGTGGTGAAAGAAGTTGTAGCCCTGAAACACCCCGTGGTTTTGCACCATCCACAGGTTGGCCTCACTCACAAAGGGCTTCAAGATGGCGGCCGCAATGTCGGGGTGGTTAAAGCTGCCCAGCGTGTCGCCAATGTCGTGCAGCAGCGCGCACACCACGTACTCTTCATCGCGCCCCGCCGCATGCGCCAGCGTGGCGGTTTGCAGGCAGTGCGTAAGCCGATCCACCGGAAAACCACCAAAGTCGCCATCGAGCAGCCGCAGGTGATCCAGCACCCGATCAGGCAGCGACTTGGCCATCTTCATGGCCTCGGGGACGATCAAGCTCCAATCTTCTTTGGTGCTTTGTTCCATGCGGGTGAAGGTGGCTCGGGTGGTCATGGGGGTGTCCGTTTTTTTTGGGTTGCGCAGTTTCGGGTTTCGCGGGGGTCGGTTGGTTTAGCTCAGACGGCGCTTCTCACGACCGCGAGCGACTTCGAACTGAGCGAGGTGAGTGTGAGCTCAAGCTGCGGCAGCAGGGCAAGGAGCACGCCAAGTTCGTTGGAAACAGCGTCCAAGACAAGGACCGCGATTGGCAGCGCTGACAGGTTCTGCTGGAACTGCAAGTTCTTGTCGACCGTCACGAAAACGTCGAACTGCTCGGCCGCAAGCGCAAGCAGTTTGCCATTCTTGACCCCTGCCCACCCCATCTCCACCGCAGTGCGCACATCGTGCGTGGGCAGATGCTTGCGCAGCTTGGCAGGGACCGACTCGTCAAGCAGCAGCCGCATTGGTCAGCGTCTCGCGGGCGGCCTCTAAAACGGCAACTGCCGTAGGGCGAGAGACGGTCGGAAAATCCTCGAGGAAGCCCTCAAGCGAGGACGTGCCCTCAAGGTAGTCAAACAGGGTCTTCACCGGAACGCGGGTGCCAGTGAAGCAGAGCGCTCCGCTCATGATGTTTGGGTCGCGACTTACAAGGGACTTGTTCATTGGGACCTCCGTGCAGCAAGTCTACGCGCTCGTCCTTCCATTGCGGCCCCGCAACGCCTAACGTTCGGGCTAGCAGGCCCGCAGACACATGCGCCGCAGCGTGTTCAGTTGTGCGCACGGTTGGGCGTCTACGTGATGAGCCCGTTGAACTTCACTCTGAGCGACGCAAATCTATGTCTGCTGTCCTCTGCTATGGACGCCTCGTCGATCAGAGCCGATACATCTTCGTCAGTGAGCACCATGATGTAACCCCGCTGATCGCGAGCAGTATCTGCGCAGCTCCGTTGAAGGCGAGCGGGGTCTTCAACGCTGCGGCAAACCAATATGCCGACTTGCCCGCGACTTGGCGCAAAGCGGCCCGCTAGTTGATCCAGTTCAGGATTGCCGATCTCTCGGCCATAGTTCTTGCATTCAACAAACACCATCCCGGATGGATAGTGCAGCGCAAGCCAATGGAAGAATCCGTCACGGCCTTCGTTGATGTATGTGATGTCAACGCGCTTCCTGCCGTCGTGCAATTGATGTTGCTTTGTGGGCTTGCACAATGAGGGGTAGAAGACAGCGGAGAGAATCTGCTCAATTAGGTCTTCATACTCTGCCGCTTGGTCACGACCTGGCAACAATGCTGCAAGCCGCCCCTTTAGGCTCAGCCAATCCGGAGGCTCTGTGCCGGCGACCTGAGAAATCTCGATGTGCTCAAGCGGTACGGGCGTCGAGCGCTCCCGATGCTCCTTATATTTTTCAAGAATGTGCGGGTGCTTCACCGTTTGCTCAAGGACCGCCAGTTTGTCAGAACCATACTTCTCGCGCAGCGACTTCTTCGTGACGCGCGGCGTTCCGTCCTTAAGGAACTGAACCAAGTTTGAACCGCGTTGAAGCTCCTCGAGTTGCATCTGCGGCAAAAGGAAATGCGTGTAGTACTCGTCGTATTGATAGCTCAATCGGTGACGGACCAGGACCTTGGGGACTAGGATAAGCTTCCCGTGAGAAGTTACTGGGAGCGGAATGAGCATTGAATCCCATCGTTTTGTCACAGCATCCCAAATCGGGCCTGAATTTACATCGGGAGTCAGGGGTATCCCATAATACAAGCACATGTCCTGCGTATACTTTATGAGCGGCCCTCTCAAAATGTTGCAGACCGCATCCGAGATCATGTCTCTGCCAATGCCTTCGATGAGCAAACAGGAGTCCTCTAGGTCTTTCAGCAACCCCGAGACAGATGCCTGGCTCTTCGACAAAGCGCCCCAGACAGATTCGGCAGATTTGCTACCAAAGGCATGCCCTCGAGATTCGCCTAGTGAGTATCCGAGGTGAAATTCATTTCGTTCATTCAGACAACTGAGGAGGGCCTGAGCCTCGGCATCGCGTCCTTGCTTCATCAAGACTAGAACGAACTCAAAGTAGTTTTTGACCAGTGATGCACATTCATGGCCCCAGACAGATCGCATGCCTCGGAGTGCACTCGGATCAACGAAGACTGCGATGTCGGTCTCAAGTCGAACGTCGACAAAGTCCAAGTATGGCTGCGTCTTTCCAAGTCTAAAATATTCGGAAACTCTCATGCAAGCCCTCACCGCTGTTCGCAACGCCCAAATTGATTTATCAGTACATTTCGCGTTTATATTATAATGCTGCAATCCAACTGACTGTCGCTGAGCGAATGCAGCCATTGTTGATAGCCCACTTTAGACTGGCTCGCGCGTTGGTTAACCCAAAATAGAACAGGAAACCCTGTGGAAAGTGCGCCCTGAGCGCCCAAAAAGACGTCAAGAGCGAGCCTGGACTCTTGATTTTTCGGAGCGAGAAAAAACAGGGCCAAATGCAAACCGTCCAAAAGTCGTTTCTTGAAGCCCGAAGTCGAAATGCGGGCGCGGCCCCGTTGGCACAAGCGCCGACCGTGTCAGTTGTAGTGGAGTGGTCAATTGGGTCTTCGAGGCTCGAAGAGCTTTGCTTAAGAACCCACCCGCCCCCAAGCCCCCCAGACCGCATCCAACCCCGGATACGGCCTCCCACTCACACTCACCTGCCGCTCCACTTGGCCCCCGCCCGGCTCCAGTGGCCCAGTGCGCCAAGCGGTATCGGTGTTGTACAGCTGCACATGCGGCAAATCCAGCGCCACGGCGATGTGGCTTAGGCCTGAGTCCACGCCGATGACGCCGGCGCACACGCTGAGTTGTTGTAGCAACTGGTCTAGCGGCATGCGGGGCCAGACGGCGGCTCGGGCGCCGAAGGCTTGAGCCAGGCGCTGGCTCCGCTCTTCTTCTGCCGCATTGCCGTGCGGCAGGCCCAGGGTGTAGCCGGCGTCCAGCAAGCGCTGGCCCAGGCCCAGCCAGTGGGATTCGGGCCATTCTTTGTCGGCGCGGCTGGTGCCGTGCACCAGGGCCACGCGCTGCAGGGCGCCCACGCGGGTGGTGGGCGGGGGCTGCAAGCCAAAGCGCAACTGCGGGGGCATGGCGTAGCCAAAGGCCGCAGCGCACAGTAGGCGTGAGCGGGTCACGGCGTGGCTGTGCGGCTCAATGCGATAGCTGTGGCTGGCCAGCCAGCGGGTGGGGGCTTCGTAGCTGCTTCCGTCGGTGCGGTTGGCCAGGGCGATGCGCCTGCCGCCTTTTGCCAAGCGCGCCATGCGGGCCGCGGCAGCGGATTTGGTCAGGCCTTGCAGGTCAATAACGGCGTCGTATTCGGTGGCGCGCAACAGGGCAGAGAAGTCTTTGAACGCGCGGCGGGTGGCGGGCTCGCGCCAGTCTTTGCGCCAGCGGCGCAGCTCGCATTCGATGGCGTGGTCTACCGCCGTGCAGCAGCGCACCAAGGGGGCAAAGCCGCGCTCTACCACCCAGTCGATGCGGGCGTTGGGGAAGGCGGCGCGCAGGTCCATGGCCGCAGGCATGGCGTGCACCACGTCGCCTAGCGACGACAGCTTCACCACCAGAATGTTCAATGCGCAGCACCCTCCACCTGCGCACCGGGGAGCACCTGCTGCAGCATGGCCATCAGGGTGTGCTGAATGCGCTCTAACGCTTGGGGGCTGTGGCCTTCAAAGCGCAGCACCAGCACCGGCGTGGTGTTGCTGGCGCGGATTAGGCCAAAGCCGTCGGGCCAGTCAATGCGCAAGCCGTCCAAGGCGCTGATGCGGCCGGGGGCCAGCGTGGCGGCTTGCGCTTGCGCCAGTTGCTGCAACTGGGCGGCCAGGGGGTGGGCTTGGCCTTCGGCGCAGCGCACATTCAGCTCCGGCGTGTTAAAGCTGGTGGGCAGGGCGTTGAGCACCGCGCTGGGGTTGGCGTGGCGCGACAAGATTTCTAGCAAGCGGGCGGCGGTGTAGGTGGCGTCGTCAAAGCCAAACCAGCGCTCGGCAAAAAAGATGTGGCCGCTCATCTCGCCGCCCAGGGCAGCACCCACTTCTTTCATGCGGGCCTTGACCAAACTGTGGCCGGTGCGCGCCATCAGCGGCACACCGCCTGCGGCTTCGATGGCGGGGGCCAAGCGCTGGGTGCATTTGACGTCGTAGACGATGGTGGCCCCGGGCTGGCGTTGCAATACATCAGCGGCCATCAGCATCAATTGGCGGTCGGGGTGAATGATTTGGCCGTCAGCCGTCACCACGCCCAGGCGGTCGCCGTCGCCATCAAAAGCTAAGCCAATTTCGGCTTGGCCTTGGCGCAGCAGCGCAATGAGGTCGGCCAGATTGGCCGGTTTGCTGGGGTCGGGGTGGTGGTTGGGGAAGTTGCCGTCCACTTCGGTGAACAGCTCAGCCACCTCACAGCCCAACAGGCGCAGCAGCATGGGGGCGGTGGCGCCAGCCACGCCGTTGCCGCAATCCACCGCCACGCGCATGGGGCGGGCCAGCTTGACGTCGCCCACGATGCGGTCGCGGTAGGGTGCCCACAGATTTAAATGCCGCACACCGCCGCCCGGTGTGATGGCACCGTCATCAGCCTGCATGCGCTGGCGCAGGGCTTGGATGTCGTCGCCATAAATGGCGCGGCCGCCCAACACCATCTTGAAACCGTTGTCGTCGCGCGGGTTGTGGCTGCCAGTCACTTGAATGCCGCACTCACACACGGTAGCAGCGGCAAAGTACAGCATGGGGGTGGTGACCATGCCCAGGTCAATCACCTGCACACCCGCCTGCACCAGCCCTCGGATGAGTGCGGCCACCAGGGCAGGGCCGCTCAAGCGGCCATCGCGGCCCACGGCCACGGTGGTGTGGCCGTGGGCCCGGGCAGCGGCGCCAAAGGCGCGGCCCAGGGCCAGGGCCACAGACTCGTTCACGGTGATGGGCGTGGTGCCCCGAATGTCATAGGCCTTAAAGATGTGGGGCGACAGGGGGGCGACTTGGGGCATAGCAGCAACAGCGTGGGGCCAAAACCTAACAACCGGGCGATGGTAAGCCCCGCCAGCCATCAAGCCTGAAGGCCTCTAAGGACATGGCGGCGCCCCCAAGACAAAGGCCATGGCGCCCGGGCACACTGCGCGACTTGCGCGTTTAGAACTCTCTTACACAACACACGCCATGACACTCGCACTGATGTTTGTGGGCGGCCTGATCGCCCTGGTGATAGGCGCCAGCTTGCTTGTACGCGGCGCCGCCAAGCTGGCTATCAGCTTTGGCATTTCTTCTCTGGTGGTGGGCCTGACGGTGGTGGCCTTTGGCACCAGCGCACCTGAGGTGGCCGTCTCCGTAGGTGCGGTGCTAGACGGCAAGGTCGACATTGCCATTGGCAACGTCGTGGGCAGCAACATCTTTAACGTGCTGTTCATCCTGGGTGCCTCGGCCCTCATCACCCCCTTGGTGGTGAACCGGCAGCTGATTCGGCAAGAAGTGCCCATCATGATTGCGGTGTCGCTGCTGCTGCTCTTGATGCTGCTGGGCGGCACCTTGGCCCTATGGGAATCGGCTGTGCTGCTGGCCTTGTTGATTGGCTACACCACGTTTTTGGTGGTGCAGTCGCGCCGGGCCAATGCCAACGCCACCTGTGAGGAAGCAGGCGTGGCCGACGAGGTGGACATGGATTCCACCTGGGACCGCCACTGGGCCGTGCAAGTGGCCTTGATCGCCGCCGGGCTGGTGCTACTGGTGCTGGGCAGCGGCTGGTTTGTAGACGCCGCTGTTCAGACCGCCCGCATGTTTGGCGTGAGCGACGTAGTCATTGGCCTGACCATCGTGGCAGCAGGCACTTCGCTGCCCGAGGTGGCCACCTCCATCACCGCAGCCCTCAAGGGCCAGCGCGACATTGCGGTGGGCAACGTAGTGGGCAGCAACACCTTCAACATTTTGGGCTGCCTGGGCATCTCGGGCCTGGTCTCGGGTACGGGCTTGGTGGTGGCGCCGTCTATCGTTAGCTTTGACATTTGGGTGATGTTGGCCGTAGCAGTGGCCTGCTTGCCCATCTTCATCACCGGGCGGGAGATTGCGCGCTGGGAAGGCTTTGTGTTCTTGACCTATTACCTGGTGTACACCGTGTACTTGGTGATGGCCTCGCAGCAGCATGACGCACTGCCCATGTTCAGCAACGTGATGCTGTACTTTGTGGTGCCTATCACTGTGCTCACCCTTGCGGTGTCGATGATTCGCAAGCGCCCGGCCCCGCAGTCGCCTGCGTCATGACCAGCTTGTGGGGACTGGCGCTGCTGCCCATGCTGGGGGCGGCGCTGGTGGGTTTGTTGCCCACCTCGGCCCGCCGCAGTGCCGCGCTGTTGGCGGGCGCGGTCGCGTTGGCGTGCCTGGGCATTGTGCTGGCCGCCGCGCCCGCGGTGTTTGGTGGCCAGGTGCTCACCTGGGGCCTGCCGTGGCTGCCTGAACTAGGCCTGAACTTTGCCTTTCGGCTCGACGGTTTAGCGTGGCTGTTTGCCTTTCTCATCACCGGCATTGGCTGCTTGATCGTTTTGTATGCGGCCTACTACCTAAGCGCAGACGATCCCAGCCCGCGTTTCTTTAGCTTTTTGCTGCTGTTCATGGGCGCCATGCTGGGCGCCGTCACGGCAGGCAACTTGGTGCTGCTGGTGGTTTACTGGGAGCTCACCAGCATTGCGTCGTTCTTGCTGATTGGTTACTGGCACCACCGCGAAGACGCCCGCGAAGGTGCGCGCATGGCGCTGTTCGTCACCGGCATGGGCGGCTTGGCACTGTTGGGCGGCGTGTTGCTGTTGGGCCATATCGCAGGCAGCTTTGAACTCAGCGTGGTGCTGGCCAGCGGCGAGGCCATTCGCGCCCACGCCCTGTATGAGGTGGCCCTGATCCTGGTGCTACTTGGCTGCTTTACCAAGAGTGCGCAGTTCCCGTTTCACTTTTGGCTACCGCACGCGATGGCCGCGCCCACGCCGGTTTCGGCGTATCTGCATTCGGCCACCATGGTGAAGTTGGGCGTGTTTTTGCTGGCACGTCTTTATCCAGCCCTTGGCGGCAGTGAATCGTGGTTTTGGATCGTGTCGCTCACTGGCCTGGCCACGCTGATGGTGGGAGCGTATGTGGCCATATTCAAGCATGACCTCAAGGGGCTGCTGGCCTATTCCACCATCAGCCACCTGGGGCTGATCACGCTGCTGTTTGGCCTGAGCGAGCCGCTGGCGGTGGTGGCCGGGGTGTTCCACATCATCAACCACGCCACCTTCAAAGCGGGGCTGTTCATGGCGGCCGGCATCATCGACCATGAATCGGGCAGCCGCGACATGCGGCAACTCAATGGCTTGATGAAGTTCATGCCCATCACCGGTTCATTGGCCATCATTGCCAGTTGCGCGATGGCGGGGGTGCCGCTGTTCAACGGCTTCTTGTCCAAAGAAATGTTCTTGGCCGAGACCATCACCAAAGACACCCATGCGCTCATGGAGTGGTTGTTGCCTGTGGGCGCCACGCTGGCGGCCATCTGCAGCGTGGCCTACAGCCTGCGCTTTGTGCACGACGTGTTCTACAACGGCGAGCCGGTCAATTTGCCTAAAACGCCGCATGAGCCGCCGTGGTTTATGCGCCTGCCGGTTGAAGTGCTGTGTGTGCTGTGCCTTGCTGTGGGCCTGATGCCCAACTTGGTGGTGGGTGACTTGCTGGCCGTGGCCGCCCAAGGCGCCTTGCATGGCGGCCCTGGCGCTTTGCCCGAATACAAGCTGGCCATTTGGCACGGCCTGAACTTGCCGCTGCTCTTAAGCGCCATTGCGTTGGTGGGTGGCACGCTGCTGTACTTTGGCCTGCAAAAAACAATCAACCTGCACACCACCAACCATCTGCCGCGCGGTGGGCGCGATGTGTTTGCTACATTTTTTGCAGCATTAGAGGCAACATCTGCAAGGGTTACCGGCTTATTGCAGTCACAACGCCTGCAGCACTATCTGCTGTGGCTGCTGCTCACGGTGCTGGCGCTGGGCGGCTACGCATTTTGGTTTGGCCCCACAGCGGCGGCGCCAGCGCCTGCACAAGCCTTGGCCACCACGCCACCCAGCACGGGCTTTGTGGCGGTGTGGGTGATCGGCATGGCCGCTACCTTGGCCACCGTGTGGTGCCATGCGCAACGGCTGCTGGCGCTGTTGCTGCTGGGCGCAGCAGGCTTGGGCGTAGCCCTGCTGTTTGTGTACTTCAGCGCACCCGATCTGGCGCTAACGCAGCTGCTGGTGGAAATGGTCACCATCATGCTCATGATGCTGGCCCTGCACTGGCTGCCCGCGGCCAGCGTGGCCGAGCGCGTGGTGAGTGCACGCGACAAGCTGCGCAAATGGCGCGATGCGGCCTTGGCCATTGCAGCCGGGGTGGGTATGACCGCCATCGTCTGGCAGGTGCTGACGCGGCCCTTTGACTCGATATCGCCCTACTACCTGGAAACCACCGTTAAGCAAGGCGGTGGCGCCAATGCGGTGAACGTGATCATCGTGGACTACCGCGGCTTTGACACCATGGGCGAAATCACCGTGCTGGGCATTGCAGGGCTGATCGTTTTTGCGCTGCTGCAGCGGGTGCGCCCCCATGGCGTAGCGGTGCCTGCAGGCCAGGCGGAGCGTGACCGCCACCCGCTGATGCTCAAACTCATCGCGCGCTTGCTGCTGCCCTTTGCAGTGCTGGTGGCCATGCATCTGTTCTTGCGCGGCCACAACCTGCCCGGTGGCGGCTTTATTGCGGGCTTGGTGCTGGCCATTGCCATCATCGTGATGTACGTGGCCAACGGCCAAGCGTGGATGGACGCCCGCAGCGGCGGCGACTACCGCCCCTGGATTGGCTGGGGCCTGCTGATTGCGGGCTTGACCGGTGTCGGCAGCTGGTTCGTGGGCCACCCCTTCCTCACCAGCACCTACGACTACCCCTGGCTGCCAGGCATCGGCGGCGTGCCCTTGGCCAGCGCCAGTTTGTTTGATCTGGGTGTGTTCCTCACCGTGGTGGGCGCCACCGTGCTGGCCCTGCTGTCCATTGCCCGGCTGCGCGCGCCTGCGGCGGCCGCTCAGCCCAAGGAGCGCACATGACCAGCTTTTGGAGCTTGCAAGGCCTGTTGGCCATCGCCGTGGGCACGCTCACCGCAGGCGGCATTTACCTGATGCTGCGGGCCCGGGTGTTTGACGTCATTTTGGGCCTGACGCTGCTGAGCTACGCGGTTAACGTGTTCATCTTTTTGATGGGCCGCATCCAAGTGGGCAAGCCGCCCATCATGCAAGACGGTGTGGCGCCCACGCTGGCCAACTATGCCGACCCATTGCCACAGGCATTGGTGCTGACGGCCATCGTCATCAGCTTTGCGTTGACCGCAGTGATGCTGGTGGTGGCGCTGGCCACCAAGGCCGAAACCGGCTCTGACCATGTCGACGGGGTGGAGCGATGACTACCTGGCTGCTGGATGCGGTGGCGGCCTTCCCGCACGCCATCATCACCCCCATCGTGCTGCCGCTCATGCTGGGCGCGGCCTTGGTGCTGGTGGAACGTGTCGCGCCCAAAGTGGTGGGCCCGCTGTCGTTGATCGGCGTGGCGCTGCTGGTGCTGCTCAACATGGGCTTGATGGCGCAAGCCTCTAACGGGTACGTCAGCGCCTATTTGCTCAGCAACTGGCAGGCGCCCTTTGGCATTGCGCTGGCGCTAGACAGGCTTACCGCGCTGATGCTGCTGCTCACCAGCGTGCTGGCCTTTGTGGCGCTGCTGTACGCGCGTGACGGGGCAGACCAACGCAGCCCGCATTTCCACGCCTTCTTTCAGTTTCAGCTCATGGGCTTGAACGGCGCATTTCTCACTGCCGACCTGTTCAATCTGTTCGTGTTTTTTGAGGTGCTGCTCATTAGCTCTTACGCGCTGCTGCTGCACGGCGCGGGGCCTGATCGGCTCAAGGCCTCGGTGCACTACATCACCTTCAACCTGGCGGCCAGCGCCTTGTTTTTGATTGCGGTCAGCTTGCTGTATGCGCTCACCGGCACGCTGAACATGGCCGACTTGGCCGTCAAAGTGGCCACCCTGCCCGCCTCGGACGCGGCACTGGTCAAAGCCGCGGGCTTGTTGCTGATGGGCGTGTTTTGCATCAAGGCCGCGCTGCTGCCGCTGTACTTTTGGCTGCCGGACACCTATGGCAGCGCCACGGCGCCGGTGGCGGCGCTCTTTGCCATCATGACCAAGGTAGGGCTGTATTCGGTGATTCGCACCAGCACGCTGATTTTTGGGCCGGATGCGGGCGCAGCCGCACAGGTGGTGCAGCCCTGGTTGGCGATTTTGGCTGGGGCCACCTTGGGCCTGGCCGCCTTGGGTGCCGTGCAAGCACGCAGCCTGCGCACGGTCGCGGCCTATACCGTGGTGGCATCGGCCGGCATCTTGCTGTTGTCGGTGGGCTTGGGTTCGGTGCACACGCTAGCGGCGGGCCTGTTCTATTTGGTCAACAGCACGCTGGCGGCGGGCTTGATGTTCCTGTTGGCCGATCGCATTGCCGCTGCACGCCCAGGCGGTGGTGACCGGCTGAGCGCCGCACCCTTTGGCCCCGAACGCGCCACGCTCGCGGTGTTGTTTGTGGGCGCTGCCGTGGCCGCAGCGGGCTTGCCACCGATGAGCGGCTTCTTTGGCAAAGCCTTGCTGCTACAGGCCAGCGCGCCGCTGGCGCAGGGCATCTGGGTGTGGCCCGTGGTGCTGATTTGCAGCCTGCTGATGGTGGTGGCCTACGCCCGCGCAGGGGCGGCGCTGTTTTGGGCATCGCCCGCGCAACACACCCGCAGCGCACCCACCGGTGCGGGCATGACCGTGTCGGTGTGGATGGCGCTGGTATTGCTGGTGGGCGTGACGATTTCAGCCGGGCCGCTGGCCAGCTACACCCGCGCCACCGCCGCGCAGTTGACCGAGCGGCAAACCTACATCCGCGCCGTGCTGCAAAAGGCCCCGGTGGCACCGGCCTGGGACATTCGCAAAGAGATGAACGAACGCATCCAACGAGGGGGCGAGAAGTAAATGCGCCTGCTGCCAAGACCTTGGATGTCGCTGGCCTTGTTCATCAGCTGGCTGCTGCTGAACAACTCCATCTCGCCCGGTAACCTGCTGTTGGCTGCTATCTTTTGTATAGCTATTCCCGCCGTCCTGGGGCCGCTAGCGGGCGATGAGCAGCCCAAGCTGGGGCGCTGGGCCACCGTCGCCCATCTGGCCTGGGTGGTGCTGTACGACATCGTGATGAGCAACATCACCGTGGCCAAGCAAGTGCTGGGGCCCGAATCCAAGCTCAACAGCCGCTTTGTGTGGGTGCCGCTGGCAGTGCGCGATCCACATGGCATCGTGGCGCTGGCGGGCATCATCACGATGACGCCGGGCACCCTGTCGGCTGACCTCACCGAAGACCGCCGCCACCTGCTGGTGCATGCGCTGCATGTGGACGACGAAGCCGCGCTGATTGAATCCATTCAGCAGCGCTATGAGGCGCCGCTGCGCGTCATCTTGGGTGAGGTGCAATCATGATTTTGGCCACCGTCCTCCCCTGGGCCATTGGTGCCTTTTGCGTGGCGCTGCTGCTGAACTTGTGGCGCTTGATGATTGGCCCCAGCCTGCCTGATCGGGTGTTGGCGCTGGACACCTTGTACGTCAACTCGGTGGCGCTGCTGCTGCTTCTGGGTTTGCACTTTGCCAGCTGGCTGCTGTTTGAGGCGGCCCTGGTGATTGCGCTATTGGGCTTTGTGGGCACCGTGTGCGTGGCCAAGTTCATCAGCCGTGGAGACATCGTCGAATGAACACGCCCACCCATCTCTTGCACGCCCTGCCGCTGTGGCTGGACGGGGCGCTGGCCGCGCTGGTGGTGATTGGCTGCGCCTTCGCGCTGGTGGGCTCTTGGGGCTTGGCCAAGCTCACCGATTTTTTGCGCCGCCTGCATGGGCCTTCAAAGGCCACTACGCTGGGCGTGGGCTGCGTGCTGATTGCGTCGATGGTGGGCTTTACCGCCGTGGGCCCGTGGTCGGGGCACGAGCTGCTGGTGACGGTGTTTTTATTTCTCACGGCGCCGGTGTCGGCCCACTTGTTGGTGAAGGCGGCGCTCAAGGCCAACCCGCAGCTCAAGCCACCTGAACCGGCGGCGCAGGCTGCTGAGCCACCCGCTCCGATTGCGCACCGATAGCGGCATCAGCCGCCTCAGCCGCATGTCCGAAAACGGCTGATTGCGCGCCAACTGCGGGCTACCATGCCTGCCATGTCTGCTTCTAGCCCCAGGCCGCAAGGCCACTTACAGTTTGAGCCGCCAGCGGGCGAAGCCAAAGCCACACCAGTGCGTGAAGCCTGCTGGCGCGCCATGCAAGCGCATGACGCCCGCTTTGACGGCCGCTTCTTTACCGCGGTGCGCAGCACCGGTATTTACTGCCGCCCGGTATGCCGGGTGCGCTTGCCCAAGCTGGACAACTGCCGCTTTTTTTCGCTGGCCGCGCAGGCCGAGGCGGCAGGTTTTCGGCCGTGTTTGCGCTGCCGGCCCGAAATGGCGCCTGCGCTACAGACACACCCGTGGGGCCCACACAGCGCCAGCGAGGATACCGCCCTGCCTTGGTCGGTGCACGACAGCGCGCGCACGCTGGCGCTGCAAGCTGCAGGTTTACTTGACGCGCCCGATGCATGGGCGCCCCCGGGCCCCAGCGTGGCCGCACTCGCGCGGCGCATGGGCGTGAGCGACCGCCACCTGCGCCGGGTGTTTGAGGCGCAGCTGGGCGTGACCCCGCTGGGCTACCTTCAAACCCGCCGCCTGCTGACTGCCAAGCAACTTCTCACCGACACCCGACTGCCTGTGTCGCAAGTGGCACGCCTTAGTGGCTTTGGCAGCGAACGCGCCTTTCACACCGCCTTTGTCAGCCACTACCGGCTCAACCCCAGCAGCCTGCGTCGGCACGCGGCCGATGTCCAGAGCCCCAGCGACGGGATCGAGGTGCGTTTGAGCTATCGCCCACCCTACGACCACGCCGCTCTGTTGGCGTTTCTGAAGCAGCGGCAACTGACGGGCATCGATTGGGTGGGCGGCCCCGACGGCCTGCAAATGGCCCGTACGCTGCGTATCGCAGGCGGTAAGGGCCACGCGTCACCAACGCTGCAAGGTTGGCTGCACCTGCGCTTTGAACCCAACAAGCACACCGTGCACCTGCAAGTGGCTGAATCGCTGGCTGACGCCTTGCCCCAGGTGATCGCCAAAGTGCGCGCAGCCCTCGACTTAGACGCCGACCCCGCCGCCATTGACGCAGTGCTGGGCGCAGATTTCCCCCACCAAGCAGGCCTGCGAGTGCCCGGTGGCTTTGATGGCTTTGAGCTGGCGGTGCGGGCCATCTTGGGCCAGCAGGTGTCGGTGGCCGTGGCGCGCACCCTGGGCCAGCGGCTGTGTGACGCCTGGGGTGAAGCCATCACCACGCCGTGGACCGAACTGAATCGCTTGTTTCCCACGCCGCAGGTCTTAGCCTGTGTGAGCGGCGATGCCCTGGGCCAACTGGGCGTGGTGCGCCAGCGCCAGGCGGCCATCACCGCACTGGCTACCGAGGTGGCAGCCGGGCGCATCACCTTGCACCCCGGCGTGGACGTGCCGGCGACCGTTGCCGCCCTGCAGGCGCTGCCGGGCATTGGGCAATGGACGGCGCACTACATTGCCCTGCGCGCCCTGCGCTGGCCCGACGCGTTTTTAGCGGGCGACATTGCCTTGCACAGCGCACTGGGTCTGCGCGACGAGCCCAGCCCCGTTCAACGCGCCCGGCGTGCCACCGACATGGCCGAACGCTGGCGCCCGTGGCGCGGCTACGCAGTCCTGCGGGCTTGGAGCCGTTTGCTATCAAATACATAGCTGCTTAGGCAGAAGAATAGGGCGCAAGAGCCTCATAAAGCCAAAAACACCATGAACACCGCCGCCACCCATTCCGGTAAACCCGACGCCCGCCTACCCCCAGGCCCGCTGCAACACACCCGCATCGCCACGCCCTTGGGCGACATGCTGCTGGCTGCTAGCTCGCGCGGCCTGTGCGGGCTGTGGTTTGCCGATCAACGCCACGGGCCCGATACCGCCACGCTTGGGCCTTTCGTTGAATCAAGCGATGCCGCCGCGCCCCTGCGCAGCGCGGCGCAGGCCACGCTGCGTTTTCTGCAAGGTGATGGCCCGGTGCCCTTGCCCACCGCCCTGGCGCTTGACCTGAGTGCAGGCACTCCCTGGCAGCAACAGGTGTGGGCCGCGCTGTGTGGCATTGCCAGCGGCCACACCAGCACCTATGGCGCTGTTGCCGAGCTACTGGGGCGCCCCAGCGCTGCCCGTGCCGTGGCCAGCGCCGTGGGGCGCAACCCCATCAGCATCATCGTGCCCTGCCATCGGGTGTTGGGGCGTGATGGCAGCCTGACTGGCTACGCGGGCGGGGTGCATCGCAAAGCCGCGCTGCTGCGCCTAGAAGGAGCACCGCTTTGAGCAGCGGTGCAGGCGCCCCGTCGGGCGGTGGTGCGCAGCCTGGGTGGGTGGCTGAATTCGCTTTGCTGGGCGCGGTGTGGGGCGCGTCGTTTTTGTTCATGCGCCTGGGTGCACTGGACTTTGGTGCGCTGGGCACCGCGTTTTTGCGCACCTGCATTGCGGCCGCTGTTTTGCTGCCGCTGTTGATCTGGTCGGGGCACTTCGGCGTGCTGCGCCAGCGCTGGCGCGCCATTTTTTTGATGGGCCTGCTTAACAGCGCATTGCCCTTTGCGCTTTTTTCATTTGCGGTGATGCACATCAGCACGGGCCTGTCGGGCATCTTGAACGCCACCACGCCGCTATGGGGCGCCATCGTGGCCTGGGCCTGGCTGCATGACAAGCCCAGCCGCTGGCGGGTGCTGGGTCTGGCGCTGGGGTTTGTGGGCGTGGCCGCACTCAGTTGGGACAAGGCCCAGTTTGGCCAGCAAAACGCATCGGGCTGGGCGGTGTTGGCCTGCTTGGCCGCCACGCTGTTCTACGGCGTGGGCGGCACCTTTGCCAAGCGCTACTTAAGCGGTGTGCCACCCTTGGCCACCGCCACAGGCAGTCAGATCGGCGCGTCGCTGGTGCTGCTGGCGCCCGCTGTAGCCACCACCCCCGCCTTGCACGGCGGGCCACTGCCGGGCTGGCAAAGCTGGGCCGCCGTGGTGGCGCTGGCGGTGGTGTGCACCGCTTTCGCCTACGTGCTGTTCTTTCGCCTGATTGAGCGCGGCGGTGCGCCGCGCGCCTTGGCTGTCACTTTTTTGATTCCGGTGTTTGCCGTGGGCTACGGGGTGGTGTTGCTGGGCGAAGCACTCACGCCACAGATGCTGGTGTGCGGCGCCGTGATCGTGTTGGGCACGGCGCTGGCCACTGGTTTGCTCAAGCCGCGAAGCTGAATCTTGGCCAAGGCTGAGCGGCGGACCGCAGGGGCTGCGGGCTGAGCCACACAATCGGGCCATGAGCCCCGCTGCCCTTCAACGCTTGCGCATGCTGGCCGCCTTGCTGCGGCAGTTTTCGTGGGGCGCGGCACGCCAGCAGCCGTGGGCCACCGCAGCGGCCGTGTTGGCGGTGGCGCTGGGGGTGGCGCTGGCGCTTTCGGTGCAGCTGATCAACGCGTCGGCGCTCAGCGAATTTGCAGGCGCTGTGCGTTCAGTCAATGGCCAGCCTGATGTGCAGATCAAAGCCCGCAACGGCCGCCTGGACGAAGCCTGGTTTGCCCGCATCGCCACCG
This sequence comes from Comamonadaceae bacterium, assembly GCA_013297985.1. Lineage (GTDB taxonomy): Bacteria > Pseudomonadota > Gammaproteobacteria > Burkholderiales > Burkholderiaceae_C > JAAFIY01. Next base: position 27,674 of record JAAFIY010000017.1, read on the forward strand.
ACCCCGCCGTGCAAGCGGCCAACCCGGTGATCGAAGTCACGCTGCAGGCCCAGCGCCCGGCCGCGCCCGGTGGGGCCAGTGTCCTCCCGCCTGCGTCCACTGGCACCCCCGCACGACTGGCCCTGCGCTTGGTGGCGCACGACGGCTTGCTGGCCTTTGGTCTGGCGCCAGAGCGCGCCGCACAAGCGTTTGCGGGGGCCGATCGCCTGTCGCTGTTCGCGCCACGCACGGTGTTTTTAAACCCCAGCGCCTTGCAGGCGTTGCGCCCGCCAGACGCGGCGGACGACGCGCCCTTTGACCTCACGGTATGGATCGGCCTGCAGCCGGTGCCCTTGCGCGTGGCCGGACGCATCAGCGCGGGCGGCCCAGCGCTTGCAGCCATGGATATTGGTGCCGCGCAAGACCTGCTGGGGATGGCCGGCACGCTGAGCCGCATCGATGTGCGCTGGCTGCCTGGGGCCGATGTCGATGCCGCCATTCAGCGTTGGTCGCTACCCAGCAGCGTGCTGCTGGCGCAGCCGGGCGACGACACCCAGCGGGTCAGTAATTTGTCACGCGCTTATCGGGTGAATCTGACGGTGTTGGCACTGGTGGCCTTGTTTACCGGGGCGTTTTTGGTGTTTTCGATGCTGTCGCTGTCAGTCACCCGGCGGCTGCCGCAATGGGCGCTGCTGGGCGTGTTGGGCTTGGGCGCCCGCGAGCGCCAGACCTTGGTGGTGGCCGAATCGGCCCTGCTGGGCGTGCTGGGCAGTGCCTTGGGAGTCGGCCTGGGTACCGGGCTGGCGGCGGTGGCCCTGTACGTGCTGGGCGGTGACTTGGGCGGCGGCTACTTTGGCAACGCATCGCCGCCGCTGCAATGGAGCGCATTGGCCGCCCTGGCATTTGGCGCGCTGGGCGTGGGCGCCGCAGTGTTGGGGGGTTGGTGGCCCGCCCGGGCCGCCGCGCAGCTGAGCCCGGCGGCGGGCTTAAAAGGCTTGGGCTGGGCCGACCGCACCCAGGGCAGCGCAGCGCGCCGCGCCCTGGTGGCGCCCCTGGGCCTGTTGGCCTTGGGCGGCGTGCTCAGTCTGGCGCCCCCAATTGCGGGCTTGCCTCTGGCCGCGTATGGGGCCATCGGCTGCGGCTTGGTGGGCGGCATTGCCTTGCTCCCCGCCTTGGTCGCCCAACTGCGCGGCCGTGCGCTGCCGTGGGCCCAACGCCATGCGCTGGTGCAACTGGGCGTGGAGCGCGCCCGCCGGGTGCCCGGCGCTGCCGCAGTGGCCTTGAGCGGCGTGGTGGCCGCGCTAAGCCTGGCGGTGGCACTGACGGTGATGGTGGCGAGCTTTCGCAGCTCGGTGGAGCGTTGGCTAGACGCCGTGTTGCCCGCCGATGTGTACCTGCGCACCGGCAGCGCCAGCGGCGGCGCCGCCGATATAGCCACCTTGCCGCCCGAACTGGTGCAGGCGCTGGGGCAATTGCCCGGAGTGCGCGCCAGCGCCACCGTGCGCCATATCAACGTGCAGCTAGACGCCAGTCGCCCACCGATCGCCCTGGTGGCGCGTGACTTTGCGGTGGGTTTGGCGGGCAGCGCCGACTTGCCCGCCCACGAACGCGCCGCCCAGGCGCTGCCTTTGGTGAGCCCGCCGCTGGTGGCCCCGCCCGGCATGGTGCCGGTGTATGTCAGCGAAGCCATGGTGGATTTGCACGGCGCCCAACTGGGCCAGAGCCTGCCGGCCCTGGCCGTCGCGTTGGCCTTGGCCCCCAAGCGCAGCGGCGATGCAGCAGAAAAAACGCCTGGAGCGCCCTATTTGTCTGCCGAAGCAGCTACGTTTTTTGTAGCAGGTGTGTGGCGTGACTACGCCCGCCAATTTGGCACCGTGGCCATCGAACGCAGCCAGTGGGTGCGCTTGACGGGCGACACCCGAGTCAACGATATGGCGCTGTGGCTGGCCCCGGGCGCCACGGCCGCGGGCGTGCAAGACGCCGCCCGCGCCGCCGCTGCGCAATTCGCCCCGCAAGCCGCTCAGGCGCTGGAATGGGCGCTGGCCGGTGAGATTCGCGCGGTGTCGTTGCAGATATTCGACCGCAGCTTTGCCGTTACCTACTGGCTCCAAGTGGTGGCCATTGGCATTGGCTTGTTTGGCGTCGCGGCTGGGTTCTCCGCCCAGATGTTGGCGCGGCGCAAAGAGTTTGGTTTGCTGGCGCATTTGGGATTGACCCGCAGCCAAGTCACCGGGCTGGTGGCCCTTGAAGGCCTGATATGGAGCGCCGTGGGCGCCGCTGCGGGCTTGACCCTAGGCCTGGCGGTCAGCGCAATACTGGTGCATGTTGTCAACCCGCAAAGCTTTCATTGGACGATGGATTTGACCTTGCCCAAAATGCAATTGGCGCTGTTAGCCGCCGGCGTGGTGGCCGCGGGCACCGCCACCACCGCCTGGGTCGGGCGCCGCGCCGCTGCCGCCCCCGCCGTCATGGCCGTGCGAGAAGATTGGTGAAAAGCTGGCGCCGCGCCAATAAAAAACCCACCGCATGCGGTGGGTTGGGCTTAAGCCGGGGCGCGGGCTGTTATTTGATGAGATATGTGTCCAGGGATTTGCCTTGCAGCCAACGCGGCATGCGGCCACGGCCCGTCCAAGTGGCTTGGGTGGCTGGGTCACGGTATTTGGGCGCGACTTTGGTGCCCGCTTGCGAAGAAACCCGCTTGGCCCCACCGCCACCAAACAAATCGCTGGGTTGCAAGTCAAATTCAGCGACCAGCGCACGGGCTTGCGCCACTGCAGCGCTGCGCGCGCCACGGCGGGCGTCAGCAATGCGGGCGTCGAGTGTGGCGCGTTCTTCCAGCAAACGTTTGAGGTCGTCGGACATGGGCTCTCCTTGGGGTGAAATAAATGTGAGAACAGGGGTGCAGGTCTAAATACCTGCGCCATTATATGCAGGGCTTACACGACCCAAATCCATTCTGGCTGGCCAGGCCCTTGGGGCGCCGGCAGTGGCTGCAATTACTTGCCTTGTCGGGTGCCAGTTTGAGTGCGGGCGGCGGCTACGCTTTACCAGCGAGTCCCTTGCAATTTCCGCGCGACCATGGCGCACACCCTGAATTTCAAACTGAATGGTGGTATCTGACTGGGGTGTTGCAAACTGATTCAAACGGGGTGTTTGGGTTTCAGATCACGTTTTTTCGCTCTCGCGTGGCGGCAGCAGCTGGGCTGCAATCAAACTTTGCCGCTCAGCAATTGATTTTTGCGCACGCGGGTATCAGCGATGTCGCCAACGCCAAGCTCTGGCATGCCGAGCGCATTGCGCGCGCAGGCTTTGGCGTAGCCCAGGCTGAAACCGCCGATACGGCGGTGCACATTCGCAATTGGCGTTTGCAGCGGCAATCTTCCGCCGCTACCCCGGCAGGTTTTGGCTACACGGGTTGGATTGACAGCGAAGATTTTTCATTACAAATCCAATTACAAGCCACCCAAGGCTTGTTGTTGCAAGGCCAGCAAGGTTTGTCGCGCAAGGGGCCAGACGCTGCGCAGGCCAGCTATTACTACAGCGTGCCGCAGCTCCAAGCCACGGGCCGTCTGCGCCTAGGCGGGCGCAACCACACGCTGCTGCCCACGTCGCGGGCCTGGCTTGACCACGAATGGAGCCAAGCCCTGATGCACCCGCAAGCCGTGGGTTGGGACTGGATTGGCATCAATGGCCACGACGGCTCGGCCCTCACTGCCTTTAGGCTGCGTCGGGCCGATGGCACAGCCTTGTGGGACGGAGGATCGATGCGCGATGCCGCTGGCGGCCTGACGGTGTTTGACGCCGGACAAACCCAGTTTGAGCCCCTGCGCCGTTGGCAAAGCCCCAACACGCGCGCCACTTACCCTACCGCTTGGCGGGTGCGCACACCAGCGGGCACGTTTGAAGTGCAGGCGCTGTTTGATGCCCAAGAATTAGACAGCCGCCGCTCCACCGGCACGGTGTACTGGGAAGGGCTCAGCCGCACGCTAGACGCCCAAGGCAAGCCCTGGGGCATGGGCTATTTGGAAATGACCGGCTACGCCAGCCCTTTGCGCTTGTAGCGGCCACGCCATTGGCGTGTGGCGGTGACGCGCTCGGGCCCGCAGCGCCATGTCGCTACAGTGCCAGCATGACTGCTGCCACTGCTCCGGCGCCCAGCGCCGCCACCCCGGGCCCCTTGCGCGGGCTGTTGCCCTTTTTGCGCCCCTATGCCTGGCAGCTGGTGCTGGCCACCACGTTTTTGCTGCTGGCGGCTGGAGCCACTTTGGCTTTCCCTCTGGCACTGCGTGAGCTGGTGGACGCGGGCATGGCCCTGCTCACCACGGCCACCCAAGACCCCGCCGCTCGTGCGGTGGCCAAGGGCGAACTACAGCGCACCTTTTTGCTGCTGTTTGGCGTGGCCTGTGCCCTGGGCGTGTTCGCAGCGGCCCGGTTTTATTGGGTGTCTTGGTTGGGCGAGCGCGTGACCGCCGACTTGCGCCAAGCGGTGTACGCCCATGTGCTGCGCCTGAGCCCGCAAACCTTTGAGACCACCCAGACGGGCGAAGTCTTGAGCCGTCTGACCACCGACACCACGCTGGTGCAAACCGTGGTGGGCAGCTCTTTCAGCATGGGGCTGCGCAACACCGTGATGGCACTGGGCGCACTGGCCGCGCTGCTGTGGACGCACCCTGAACTGGTGCTGCAAGTGGCCCTGGTGGTGGCGCTGGTGGTGTTGCCTGCGATGTGGTTTGGCCGCCGGGTGCGGCGCTTGTCGCGCGCCAGCCAAGACCGCGTGGCCGACAGCAGCGCCATTGCCGCCGAAGTGTTGGCCGCCGTGCCGGTGGTGCAGGCCTACACGGCCGAAGGCCGCGAAGCCCAGCGCTTTTCCACCAGCACCGAATCGGCCTTTGCCACCGCCGTGCGGCGCACCCGGGCGCGCTCGGCGCTGGTGGCCTTCATCATCATTGCCAATGCGGCGCTGCTCTTGTGGGGCCTGTACCAAGGCGCACTGGCGGTGGTGTACGGGCAAATGAGCGCGGGAGAGCTCAGCCAAGCGGTGGTTTACGTGATCATGTTAGCCAGCGCGGTGGCGGTGCTGGGCGAGGTGTACGGCGATGTGCTGCGCGCCGCAGGCGCCACTGAACGGTTAATGGAGTTGCTGCACAGCCAATCCGCCGTGTCTGATCCCCCTGCCCGAGCCGCATCTCTTGAAGCCAAACAGCCTGGTACGCCCGAAAAGAGAGCGGGAAGCGCTATCGAATGCATAGCAGTGACGTTTCATTACCCGTCGCGTCCCGACCGCGCCGCGCTGGCTGACTTGAACCTGCAGGTGCAGCCCGGCCAAACGGTGGCCTTGGTGGGCGCCAGCGGCGCGGGCAAAAGCACGGTGCTGCAACTGCTGCTGCGCTTTTATGACGTGCAAGCGGGCGAAGTCTGCATTGATGGCGTGGATGTGCGCCAAATGCCGCTGGCCCAGCTGCGCGATCGCATTGCCTTGGTGCCGCAAGAGCCCACCATCTTCAGCACCAGCGCGTTAGAGAACATCCGCTACGGCCGCCCAGACGCCACCGACGCGCAGGTACACGCTGCCGCTAAAGCCGCCTATGCCGATGAATTCATTCGCGCCTTGCCGCAAGGCTATGACAGTTTTTTGGGCGAGCGCGGCGTGCGCTTGTCGGGCGGCCAGCGCCAGCGCTTGGCCATCGCGCGCGCCATGCTCAAAGACGCACCGCTGTTGCTGCTGGACGAAGCCACCAGCGCGTTGGATGCACAAAGCGAACAAGTGGTGCAAGCCGCGCTGGCCAGCGCTATGAGCGGGCGCACCACGCTGGTCATTGCCCACCGCCTGGCCACGGTGCAACGGGCTGATCGCATCGTGGTGCTGGAGCAAGGCCGTGTCATTGAGCAAGGCACCCACGCGCAGTTGATGGCGCAAAGCGGCAGCTATGCACGGCTGGCGCAGTTGCAATTCATGCACTAGGAGAACCTCGTGCCCACGCCGCCCAGCACCGAACTAAGCAGCGAACTGCCCTTTGCGGCTGCCGGTGGCAGCAAACCACTGCCCGTGCTAGCGCATGCCCGCATTGAAGCCACCAGCAAAACCTACGGCTGGGACGGCATCTATGTGGAGGTGGGTGAAAACCACGGCTGGGCGGTGCGCGACCTGGTGCCAGTGGGCCACTACATCGCGCTCAACCGCCTGCCTACACCCTTTGAATTTGACGCGCTGCAAGGCGGCCAATGGGTGCGCCAAACTATGGCGCCGGGCAGCCTGTGGATTCAGCCTGCGGGCCAGGCCTTCAGCTTTGAAGTCACCGGCCACGCGCGGTGGTGCGGGGCCATCGTGCAGCCAGCCAAGCTCAAAGCGCTGCTGGGCACCGACTCTGCGGTGGAGCCCGTGATTGGTTTGTGGGACGACACCTTGAGCCCCGCCATGATGGCGCTATGCGCCGAAGTGCTGCGCGGCGGATCGTCGGGCCGCCGCTTTGCCGACGGCATGCTCACGGTGATCGGCACCCAGTTGCTGCGCCTGTTCGGCGAAGCCAACAGCGCGCCCAAAGGTGGCATCACCGGGCGCCAACGCCGCATCGTCACCGACCATGTGGACGCGCATTTGGTCGACCCGATCTCGGTGGCGGACCTGGCGCGTTTGGTGGGTTTGAGCGAAGCGCACTTTGCCCGCGCCTTCAAGCAAACCCTGGGCATGGCGCCACACCGCTTTGTGATGGAGCGCAGGCTAGAGCGCGGTCGGCGCATGCTGGCCGACACAGAAGACTCCATTGCCCACATCGCCAGCGCCTGCGGTTTTGCCGACCAAGCGCACTTTGCGCGGGCGTTTTCGCAAACCTTTGGGCTGTCGCCGTCGGCCCTGCGCAAATCGTTTGGGGCCTGAGCGCACGCCACCCACACACCGCTTGCAGCGGCGCGCAAGCAGCAGCAGAAACAGACAAACGCGCGGGCTTCAAGCAAGCCTGCACAGGGCTGGATTCGAACAATGCACCCCATCGACAGCAGCGCCCAAGCGCCACGCTGAAGACGGTTTCCACAAGTGCATCGCATCCAACCCTCAGGAGTTCATCATGACCCGCGTATCCAATCTGTTTGCCCCCTCTGCCGCCGCTGCCGCCGTGCTGGCTGCCACCTTGTTCACTTCGACCGCGCAGGCGGCGGAGTTTCGGGTGGAATCGGTGCGGTTTACCTCAGGGGGCCAGACCCTCAAAGGTCATCTATACATCCCGGCCGGCGTAGACCGCAAGCGCCCAGGCAACGCGGCGGTGGTCACCGGCGCGTGGATGACGGTGAAAGAACAAATGCCCGCCCGCTATGCGCAAGAACTGGCGCAGCGCGGCATCGTGGCCTTGGCCTTTGATTTCCGCGGCTGGGGCGAATCGGCTGGCCAGCCCCGCGCCATGGAAGACCCCAAAACCAAGACTGAAGACATTCGCGCTGCCGTGGCTTTTTTGGCCACCCGCAGCGAGGTAAATGCGCAAGCCATCTCTGGCCTGGGCCTATGCGCCAGTGCCGCCTACATGGCCCAAGCGGCCACCACCACACCTGCGCTGCGCTCCGTGGCTTTGGTGGCGCCCTGGCTGCATGACCGCGCCATCGTTAACGCGGTGTATGGCGGCGAAGCGGCGGTGCAGAACCTGATCAACACGGGCCGCTCAGCGGCGGCCACCTACGCCAGCACCGGCAAGGCCACCTTGGTGCCTGCGGCCAGCACCACCGACAAGCGTGCGGTGATGTTCAATGTGCCCTATTACACCGAAGCCCATCGCGGCTTGATTCCGCTTTGGGACAACCAGTTCAATGTGGCGTCATGGGAGGGCTGGCTGACGCTGGACGCCATGCCCACCGCGCCCAAGCTCAAGGCCCCGCTGCTGATGGTGCACAGCGAAGCAGCCGCCATTCCCCAAGGCGCACGGCAGTTCTATGCCGCTGTCACGGCACCCAAGCAGCAGTTGTGGCTCAACAACGTCAGCCAGTTTGATTTTTATGACCAAGCGTCGGCAGTCACCCGCGCCGCTGATGCGGTGGCCCAGCACTTTCGCACTGGCGCACCTGGTGCACAGAGCTCGGCCTTGAGCCCAGTCACCCCCACGGCGGGCGCGTCTGTGCCCACCAGCACGGTGAGCCCCGCTGTCAACCTGACGGCGATCGCCGCACGCTAAGGGCCCTCACCGTACCTGTCCAATTTGCCCTGGCCGTTGGTGACGACGGCTTGGGGCCCAGGAGCCATCCACCATGTCTAACACCCTGTTTACCCATGCGGCGCTGCTGTTTGGCAGCACCGCCAGCGCCCAGACCGCACCACCGATTGCACCCACCGGCGAAGCCGAAGCGGCCCGGGTGATCAGCCTGGTGTCATCCATCCCGCTGGCTGTGGATTTAGCCCACGATGCCCTGGCGGCCAACGCTTTTGCGCCCAGGGTGTTGGTGGATTACACCAGCCTGTGGGGCGGCACGCCGCACACTCTGACGCCTGCACAACTGCTACAAGCCTGGCGCCGCTTCGCGTTGGGCTTTGATGCCACTTGGCATGAGCTGTCGGACGTACAAGCCCGAGTCCACGGCCCCAACGCCCACGCCACCGCGCGGGTCGACAGCCGCCATTGGTTGGGCGCCGCGGTCTGGCGACCCATTGGCCGCTGCGAATGGGCGCTGGAAAAGCGTGCTGGACGCTGGAAAGTCACTTGCATGACCTTCAAGCTGACGCAAGAAATCGGCGACCGCGGCTTGGCCAAGAACGCCCTTGAGCGCGGGCAACGCTTGGCCCTGGCGCACGAGGATTTGCAGATCGTTTGAGGGCGGGCTAGTGCACTGGCCCTTTGAGCGCGGCGGGGATCGGCAGCGACATCACCGGCACGCCTTCTTCGGCCAAGGCGGCCGCTTCTTCGCGGGTGGCCTGGCCCCGAATGGCGCGTTCGTCCAACTCGCCGTGGTGCATGCGGCGGGCTTGGTCGGCGAACTGGTCGCCCACGTCTTCGGTGTTGGCCATGACGTGGCGCACCGCTTTCAAATACGCCGCGTGCATCTCGCGGCGGCGCTGGCGAGCCTCAGGCGGATCAGCGTCTAGCACCTCGGTGGAGTTGGCGGCAGCGCCTTCAGGCGCGGGCAGCCGGGGAGCAGCTGCACCCAAATTGAGACGCGGCGCGCTGGGTAATTTGGTGATTTGGTCACTGCCGCAGCTGGGGCACTGCACCAAAGCGCGGCTGAGCTGTGATTGGAAATCGTCCTCTGACGCAAACCAGCCTTCAAAGTCGTGCTGCAAGGCGCAGCGCAGGTTGAGCACTTTCACGACTGCGTGCCGCCCATTTGATTGGCGCGGCGCAAATGACGCCAGACAAATCCCGGAAACGCAAACGTCAAAAACAGCGTGAGGGTAACGACATAGAACTCCCAGGTCTGCGGCGCGATTTGGCCCAGGCGCTGCTCAATGGCCAGCGCAAAGCCACCCACCAAGAAATACAGCACCAAAAGCTCTAATGCGCGCCAGGCCAATGACTTGGGCGCGCGGTTCGGCCCGAGCAGCATGACGCGCTCTGAAAAGAAAGGGGCGTTGGCGGCCACAAAGGCCACCAGCAAGACGATCCACACGGCGGCGGCTTGAGACATGAACTGAATTGTCTATGGCTTGAGCGTTAAGCACCCAAAGGTGGGCGCTTTCAGGCGACTCACAAGGGGAATTGAGGCGCCAAGTACCGCTCCTTGCCGCTCGTTGCCGCTCCTTGCCGTACCGCCGCCCCTCTGGCGCTGGTAGGTCCACGCCGGCCGGGGGTAGCTACCCACAACGGGCTATCAGCCCGCCAACGTCAGCACAATGGCGTCGGCACAGGTTTTGAGAAGCGGGCCGGGCATCAGGCCCAGCAACAGCACCAGTGCGCCGTTGATCGACAAGACCACGCGCACATCCAAACCAGCCACCACCGTGGTGGCCGTCAGCGGCGAATCAAAGTACATCACCTTGACCACCCGCAGGTAGTAGAAGGCACCCACCAGGCTCATGAGCACGGCGTACACCGCCAGCACCACGCCCCACGTTTGGCCCACGTTGACCAAGGCCTGCAGCACGCCCAGCTTGGCATGAAAGCCCACCATAGGCGGAATGCCCGCCATGGAGAACAAGCACACCGCCATCACGCCCGCATAGAGCGGACTGCGCTGGTTGAGGCCTGCAAAGTCAGTGATTTCTTCGCTTTCAAAACCTTCACGCGCCAGCAGCATCACCACTCCGAAGGCCGCAATGGCGGTGAGCACATAGCTAACGGCATAGAACATAGCCGAGCTGTAGGCATTGGCCGCATTGAGCTGCGAATTGCCGCCCACCACGCCCGACATCAAGCCCAAGAGCACAAAGCCCATTTGCGCGATGGTTGAAAAGGCCAGCATGCGCTTGATGTTGGTTTGCGCAATGGCTGCCAAGTTGCCCACCAGCAGCGAGCTCACCGCCAAGAGCGCCAGCATGGGCTGCCAGTCAATGGCCAAGGGCAAGAGCCCCTCGACCAACAAGCGCATGCAAATCGCAAAAGCGGCCAGCTTGGGCGCGCCACCGATCAGCGCGGTGACGGCCGTGGGAGCCCCCTGGTACACGTCGGGCACCCACATATGAAAAGGCACGACGCCCAACTTAAACGCCAAGCCCGACACCACAAACACCACGCCAAACACCAGCACTTGGTGCTTGATCTGCCCGGTGTTCACCGCCTGCAGCACCGTGGCAATGTCCAGTGAGCCAGTGGCACCGTAAAGCATCGACAAGCCGTAGAGCAAAAAGCCACTGGCCAAGGCGCCTAGCACAAAGTACTTCATGGCCGCCTCGGTAGACGGCGCATGGTCACGCCGCAGGGCCACTAAGGCGTAGCTCGACAAGGTAAGTAGCTCTAAGCCGAGATAGATCACCAAGAAGTTGGTGCCAGAAATCATCACGTAAATGCCCAGCAGCGCAAACAGGCTGAGGGTGAACAACTCGCCACCATGCTTGAGCATTTGGCGATCCGCTGCATAGCCGCGGCCGTAGACCAAGGTGCCGATCATGGCCAGCGTGGCGAAGCACTTGAGCCAATTGCCCATGGGGTCACTGACGACCATCTTGTTGAAGCCGTACGCGGTCTGCCCCGTGCCCGCGTTCAGGCCAAACAGCAAGGCCAGCACCAACAGGGTGGCAATCGTCAGGCCATAGGTGGCCGTGCGCTCGCGCGAGCGCACCATCAGGTCCACCAGCAAGATCACGCAGGCCATGACGAGCAGCACGATCTCTGGGTAGATGGCTGTCCAGCTCGTTGAATCCATAAAGTGCTTTTTAGTCTTTTGAGTGTCTTGCGCCCACTAGACGCCAGACACTGCTACAAAAATGAGAGCGTTCGCCTGATTTGCCTGATTTACAGCTTGGACACGGCCAGGTGCTGCAGCAGCTGCGCCACCGAAGGCCCCATGACATCGGTAATCGGTTTGGGGTACAGCCCCATCCACAACACCGCCACCGCCAGCGCCGACAACATGAAGAATTCGCGGGCGTTGATGTCTTCTAAGGTGCGCACATCGTCGTTGGCGACATCGCCGAGATACACGCGCTTGAACATCCACAGGGTGTAGGCCGCACCAAAGATGAGTGCACTGGCCGCTGCGGCACCAATCCAGAAGTTGTAGCCCACGGCGCCCAAAATCACCATCCATTCGCCCACAAAGCCCGCCGTGCCCGGCAGACCGCAGTTGGCCATTGCGAAAAGCAGCGCAAACGCGGTGAACTTGGGCATGGTGTTGACCACGCCACCATAGGCGGCAATGTCGCGCGAATGCACCCGGTCATACAACACGCCAATGCACAAGAACATGGCGCCCGACACAAAGCCGTGGGCAATCATTTGCACCAAAGCGCCTTCGATGCCCAGGTGGTTGAAGATAAAGAAGCCCAGGGTGACAAAACCCATGTGCGCCACAGACGAGTAAGCCACCAACTTCTTCATGTCCTGCTGCACCATGGCCACCAAGCCCACATAGACCACTGCCACCAGCGACAAAAAGATCATGAAGCCCGCGTATTCGCGTGCCGCATCGGGCGCAATGGGCATGGAAAAACGCAGAAAGCCGTAAGCGCCCAGCTTCAGCATGATGGCCGCCAAGATGGCCGAGCCGCCGGTGGGTGCCTCGACGTGCACATCAGGCAGCCAGGTGTGCACCGGCCACATCGGCACTTTGACCGCAAAGGCGGCAAAGAACGCGAAGAACAGCAAAGCCTGTGCAGTGGCGCCCAAAGGCAGTTGATGCCACGCCAAGATGTCAAAGCTGCCGCCCGACTTGGTGTACAGATAAATCAGCGCCACCAGCATGAGCAGCGAGCCCAGCAGCGTGTACAAGAAAAACTTGAACGCTGCGTATATTTTGTTGGGCCCGCCCCAGATGCCGATGATGAGATACATCGGGATCAAGGTGGCTTCAAAGAACACATAAAACAGCACCGCATCCAGCGCGCTGAACACACCAATCATCAGCCCCGACAGAATCAAAAACGCGGCCATGTACTGGTTGACGCGCTGGGTAATCACCTCCCAACCCGCAATGACCACGATCATGGTCATGAAGGCGGTCAGCAGCACAAACCACAGCGAAATGCCGTCCAGCCCTAGGTGGTAGTGCACGTTAAAGCGCTCAATCCAGGGCAGCTTTTCCACAAACTGCATCGCGGCAGATGAGGTGTCAAAACGGGTGTACAGCGGCAGCGTGACGACAAAGCTAGCCACCGAGCCGATCAAGGCCACCCAGCGCACCGCGCGCGCTTGATCGTCACGACCCAAAGCCAACAACACCACGCCGAAGGCAATCGGCAACCAAATGGCAAGACTGAGCAAACCCATGATGCGCTTTCGTTTTTCTTGTGTCTGCTTGGGGATCAGTGCTGAAGCCAGACGAACCAAGTCAGCAGCACAAATACCCCGAGGATCATCACCAACGCGTAGTGATAGATATAGCCAGACTGGAAACGGCGCACCATGCCCGACACCCAGCCCACCAAGCGCCAAGAGCCATTGACCAGCAAGCCATCAATCAGCCGCTGATCGCCGCCCTTCCACAAACCAGTACCCAAGCCCCGAGCGCCACGCGCCAGCACTTGTTCATTGAACCAATCCATGTAGTACTTGTTGTCCAACAAGCGATAGATAGGTTGCACCCGAGCCGCAATAGCCGCAGGCAAGGCTGGGTTGACCATGTACATGTAATACGCCAGTGCCACCCCGGCCAAGGCCAGCCAAAACGGTGCAGTCATCAAGCCGTGCAGCGCCATTTGCACCGAGCCATGAAACTCTTCAGCCAACTCAGCCATGGCCGGGTGCGCTGCCGCGTTCACGGTGATCGCGTCTTTCAAGAAGTCACCAAACAGCATCGGCTGAATGGTGATGAAACCAATCACCACCGACGGTATGGCCAGCAAAATCAATGGCGCCGTGACCACCCAGGGTGACTCGTGCGGCTTCTCATGGTGATGATCATCATGGCCATGGTGGTCATCGTGGTGCGCGTGCGGGTTCTGGTCGTAACGCTCTTTGCCGTGAAAGACCAGGAAATACATGCGAAACGAATAGAAGGCCGTCACAAACACGCCCGCCATCACCGCGAGCTGCGCGAAAGCGGCGCCCGGCAGGTGGCTGTGGCCCGCAGCAATCAAGATGCTGTCTTTGCTGTAAAAGCCCGAGAACAAGGGCGTGCCGATCAGGGCCAAAGACCCGAGCAAGGCCGTAATCCAAGTGATAGGCATGTACTTGCGTACACCGCCCATGTAGCGGATGTCTTGGTTGTGGTGCATGCCCATGATCACCGAGCCCGCCGCCAAGAACAGCAGCGCCTTAAAAAACGCATGCGTCATCAAATGAAACACCGCCACTGAGTAAGCGGACAGACCTAAGGCCACCGTCATGTATCCAAGCTGCGACAAGGTGGAATACGCCACCACGCGCTTGATGTCGTTTTGAATGATGCCCAAAAAGCCCATGAACAAGGCCGTGATCGCGCCGATCACCAATACGAAATTCAGCGCGGTGTCGGACAGCTCAAACAACGGCGACATGCGCGCCACCATGAAGATGCCCGCCGTGACCATCGTGGCAGCGTGGATCAAGGCCGAAATAGGTGTCGGGCCTTCCATGGAGTCAGGCAACCACACATGTAAGGGAAACTGTGCGCTTTTGCCCATGGCACCAATGAACAGGCAAATGCACACCACGGTAACCAGCATCCAGCTAGTACCGGGAAAGCTCAGCTTGGCCAACTCATCAGCCTTGGCAAACACCTCTGTGTAATTGAGCGTGCCCGCAAACGCCACGATCAAACCAATACCCAGAATAAAGCCAAAGTCACCTACTCGGTTGACCAAAAAAGCTTTCATGTTGGCGAAGATGGCTGTGGGCTTTTTGTACCAAAATCCGATCAGAAGGTACGACACCAAACCCACGGCTTCCCAACCAAAGAACAACTGGAGCATGTTGTTGCTCATGACCAGCATCAACATGGAAAAAGTAAACAGCGAGATGTAGGCAAAGAATCGGTTGTAGCCCTCGTCCTCTTCCATATAGCCGATGGTGTAGATGTGCACCATCAACGAAACAAAAGTCACCACGCACATCATCATGGCAGTGAGGCCGTCCACCAAAAATCCCACCTCCATCTTGAGCCCGCCCACCACCATCCAGGTGTAGAGGGTTTCATTGAAGCGGGCGCCGTCCCCCACCTTAATGAGTGTGCTCACGGAGAGGATAAACGCGACCAGCACGCCCAAGATCGTCAGCGCATGCGACAGGCGGCGGCCTATCCAATTGCCACCGAACACGGTGCCAAAGATACCCGCCAACACGGCACCCACCAGCGGCGCCATCGGCACCGCCAGCAGCGTACTGGCATTCAAGGTTTGACTCATGCGCGCTTTAACCCTTCAGCGTATTGAGTTCGTCCACGTTGATCGTGGCTCGATTGCGGAACAGCAGCACTAGTATCGCCAAGCCGATAGCTGATTCGGCCGCTGCCACCGTCAAGATAAAAAATACAAATACTTGGCCATGCATGTCGCCCAAGTACGATGAAAAGGCCACAAAATTGATGTTGACGGCCAACAGCATCAACTCGATGGCCATCAGCAACACGATCAGGTTGCGTCGGTTCAAAAAGATACCCACCACCGATAGCGCGAACAAAATCGCGCCCAAGGTCAGGTAATGCGCCAGTGTCAAGGTCATACCGCACCGCCTTTGGCCGCTTGGGCAGAGGCGTCAGCTACATTTTTTGTAGCAGCATCCGGCGCCGCTTGGGCCGAAGCGGTGGGCTTGATCTGCAGCACCGTCAGGCGGTCGCGGGCCCGCACCCGCACCTGATCGGCGGGGTTCACATACTTGGAGTCTTTGCGTTCGCGCAAGGTGAGTGCAATGGCCGCCACAATCGCAACCAACAGCAGCACGGCCGCAATTTGAAGCGGGTAGATGTACTCGGTGTAAAGCAAGATACCCAAATCTTTGGTGTTGGACGCACCCGGGCCCACCGCCATACCGGTGGCAGGTCGCACCTCTTCGGTGGTTCGGAATCCGCCCCACAGCACGGCCGCCATTTCAAGTGCGATCAGTGCCCCCACGCCCGCAGCCAAGGGGAAATGCTTCCAAAACCCCTGGCGCAGACTATCGAGGTTGATGTCCAACATCATTACCACGAACAAAAAGAGCACCATCACCGCTCCGACATACACCAACACCAGGGTAATCGCCAGAAATTCTGCGCGCAGCAACAACCAAATCGCTGACGCCTGGAAAAAGGTCAGCACCAAATACAACGCGGCATAAACCGGGTTGCGAGAAGTAATCACCTTGAATGCTGCAAACAACAGCACCGCAGAGAACACATAGAAGAGACCCGTCTTGATATCCATGTACGGCGTAGGCAAATATTTGTGCGTGGCCCCAATAGCAAACCCCTATTTACGCGGGGTTGATCATCAGGATATGGATTGGGTTATGGGAGACAGCGACTGGACGTTGGGGAGGATATCGGCGGCTGGGGCGTCGGTGTCCTACCGGTATTTGGCATCGGCTGCTTTGGCTTGGGCGATTTCAGCTTCATACCGGTCGCCCACTGCCAAAAGCATGTCTTTGGTGAAGTACAAGTCGCCGCGCTTTTCACCGTGGTACTCAAGGATGTGGGTTTCGACAATCGAATCCACCGGGCAGCTTTCTTCGCAAAAGCCGCAAAAAATGCACTTGGTGAGATCAATGTCGTAGCGCGTGGTGCGGCGGGTGCCGTCAGCTCGCTGGTCAGATTCAATGGTGATGGCCATGGCCGGGCACACGGCTTCGCAAAGCTTGCAAGCAATGCAGCGCTCTTCGCCGTTTTCGTAGCGGCGCAGGGCGTGCAGGCCGCGAAACCGGGGGCTGATGGGTGTTTTCTCTTCAGGAAACTGAACCGTGATCTTGCGGCGAAAGGCGTGTTTGCCCGTCAACGCCAAGCCCTTGAACAGTTCCACCAGCATGAAGCTGGACAGGAAGTCTTTGATCGAAAACGAATTGACGGTGGTCGCATTCATGTTGGCCGCCTGTCACTTCCAGATGTTGAACGGGGTTTGCATCCACAAGCCCACCACCACCAGCCACACCAAGGTGACGGGGATGAAGATCTTCCAGCCCAAACGCATGATTTGGTCGTAGCGGAACCGGGGGAAGGTGGCACGAACCCACAAAAAGAGCGTGACCACGCAGAAGGTTTTGAGGCCCAGCCAAATCCAGCCTGGCACGGCATTGAATACCGCACTGTCAATGGGTGGCAGCCAACCACCCAAGAACATGATCACGGCCAACACCGAGATCAGAATCATGTTGGCGTACTCGGCCAAGAAGAACATGGCAAACGACATGCCGGAATACTCGATCATGTGGCCGGCGACGATCTCGGATTCACCCTCCACCACGTCGAAGGGGTGTCGGTTGGTCTCAGCGATGCCCGAGATGATGTACACAACAAAAATCGGCAGGAGGGGCAACCAGTTCCACGACAAGAAGGTCAAGCCCATCTCGGCAAAGATACCCACACCTTGGCTGGTGACGATGTCCGACAGGTTCAAGCTGGCCGACACCATGAGCACAACCACCAGGCAAAAGCCCATGGCGATTTCATAGCTGACCATCTGCGCCGAGGCCCGCAAAGCACCCAAAAAAGCGTACTTGGAGTTGGACGCCCAGCCCGCGATGATGACGCCGTAGACCTCCAGCGAAGTGATCGCCATGATGAACAGCAGGCCCGCATTGATGTTGGCCAAGGCAATGTCGGGCCCAAACGGCACCACGGCCCACGCCGCCAGTGCGGGCATGATGGTCATGATGGGCCCCAGCACGAACAAGGCCTTGTTCGACGCGGCTGGGATGATGATTTCTTTGGTGAGCAGCTTCAGCGCGTCAGCAATGGGCTGCAGCAAGCCAAACGGCCCGACGCGGTTGGGGCCTAGGCGGATCTGCATCCAGCCAATGGCTTTGCGTTCCCACAAGGTGAGGTAGGCCACGCAGCCCATGAGGGGCAGCACCACCGCCACAATTTTCACCAGCGTCCAAATCACAGGCCACGCTGCAGCAGCCCACCAGGGCGCCGCCACCAAACCTTGGCCCGCTGCGTAAACCGCGTCCATCACACTACCCCCTGCGGCTGCTTCACAGCCACTGGGGCCGACCCGCCCGCCGCCGCGCCTGCACGCGCGTCGGCCGTGAGCTGTAGTGCCGTCGCGCGACGCACAAAGCCGTCGAGTTGATAAATGGAGGCCACGCAAGGGTTGGCCGCCACCGATTGCGGCCAAGTCGCGACGCCCACCGGCGCGTTGCTCAGCCGGTTGGCTGGCACGATGCCTCCTGCAGCAACACCCGGCAATGCCGCGGCCAACACTTCAGGCGCAGCGTCAAAGGCCATGCCCGGTAAGCCCAGCAAATCAGCCAGCACGCGCAGCACTTTCCAACCCGGTCGGGCTTGACCCAGTGGGCGCACCACGGCGTGGGCACTTTGCAGTCGGCCTTCGGCGTTGACGAAGCTGCAGGGGCCTTCGGTGAAGGGCGCCAAGGGCAGCAATACGTCGCTGATGTCCAAATTGGCTTTGAAGGGGCTGATGGTGACGACCATCTCAGCCGAATTGAGCGCCGCTTGCGCAGCAGGCCCGGCCGCACTATCGAAAGCTGGCTCGGTGTTCCACAACAAGGCGGCCTTCAGAGCGCCCGGCGCCAACATGGCGGCGGCGTTCAAGCCGCCTTGCTGAGCTTGCGCGCC
>JAAFIY010000170.1 GCA_013297985.1 Comamonadaceae bacterium
GCCGCCGCAGACGCTGGCCACCCAAGCAAAAGACAGCTACGACTGGCCCGGCGGCGTGGGCGCGCAGCGCAGCGTGGTGGCCTTCAGCGCCATTTGCGCCCACCAATTGGTGTACCCCACCCAGCAAGTGACGTTCATCAGCTACCGGCCCGACCGCGCCGCCAAGGGCCAAGCTGACGGGCTCATCCACTGCTGTGCTGACCACAGCCAATATGACCCGGCCAAAGGCGCCCGCGTGGTCGCAGGCCCGGCCGACCAACCGCTTTGCGCGGTGCTGTTGCAGCACGACGCCGCCCAAGACACCCTGACAGCCCACGCCACGCTGGGCGGCGAGTTGTTTGACGCCTTCTTTAAAAAATACGAAGCCAAGCTCAGCCTAGACGTGGGCCCCCGCGCCCGCCAGCCGGTGGCCCAGCGCAGCACGGTGCGTGAACTCAGCGCGTTTTGCCGCAACACCATTCGTTGTTAAGGCGCAGTGGCTGGCCGCAGCGCAGGTGTCGCTCAGCGGACTTGCGGCACCTGCACTAGACTGACCGCAATCGCGGGTTTGTACCCAGATGGCAGCCATCGGGGCCGCTGTCGCCCGCGCAATGACGCCCCATGTTTGACCGCCTGAAGGCCGACATCCACACCATCCTGGAACGCGACCCCGCTGCCCGCAGCACCTGGGAGGTGCTCACCTGCTACCCCGGGCTGCACGCCGTGGTGCTGCACCGCGCCGCGCACTGGTGCTGGTCGCATGGGCTGAAATGGCTCGGCCGCTTCATCTCCAACGTCTCACGCCTGCTCACCGGCATTGAAATCCACCCCGGCGCCATCGTCGGCAACCGCGTGTTTTTTGATCACGCCATGGGCGTGGTAGTGGGCGAAACCGCCGAGATTGGCGACGGCTGCACCATTTACCAAGGCGTCACCTTGGGGGGCACATCGCTGTACAAAGGCACCAAGCGCCACCCCACGCTGGGCCGTGACGTGGTGGTGAGCGCTGGTGCCAAGGTACTGGGTGGATTTACCGTGGGCGACGGCGCCAAGATTGGCAGCAATTCAGTTGTCTTGAAACCTGTGCCTGCGGGCGCCACGGCGGTCGGCATACCGGCGCGCATCATCCCGTCTAAAGCCGGTGAGAGCGCCGATGTCACTGGCCAAGACAGCGCCGTCGGCGCTGCGTCGAGCGGCAAGTTCACCGCGTATGGTGTGACGCAGGACGACCCGGTGGGCCAAGCCCTGCGCGCCTTGCTAGACCACGCCGCCGCGCAAGAAAAACAAATCGAACAACTCTGGGCCGCCCTGCAACAAGCCCAGCAAGCCCGCCGCAGCGGCGTGACCGAGCCGCCCTGCGGCCCCAGCGAAGACTGCGGGCCGCCGCTGGACAAAAAACAGTTGGATGATTTGATTGGGCGGTGAGGGCGCTCGAAGATTGACGTGGCGCGCGGCCAGGCGATTCGAACGGGTTGCGGGTTAGGTCGACGGCCGCACAGCCGTCTTCGGCCGAAACGCCCCACAAACTGCTTCCTCCGCGGCCACATACGGCCCCCCAATCAAATCCAAGCAATAAGGCACCGCCGCAAAAATCCCCGGCACCAATTGTTTGCCGTCCGAGTCTTTCAGCCCTTCCAGCGTCTCCGCAATGCTCTTGGGCTGCCCTGGCAAATTGATGATGAGCGCGGCGTGGCTCTTGTCGGCGCCACCAGTGGCCGAAGCGGGGACTTGCCGAATCACCGCCACCTGCCGCGACAAGATGGCAGTCGGCACAAAGCGCAGGCTGATTTGGCGCATTTGTTCGCCGAAGCCGGGCATTTCTTTGGTGGCGACTGCCAGCGTGGCCTCGGGCGTCACATCGCGCAGGGCGGGGCCGGTGCCGCCGGTGGTCAGCACCAGGTGGCAGCGCTCAAGGTCCACCAACTCGATCAGCGTGGCGCTGATGGTGGCTTGCTCGTCGGGGATCAGGCGGGGCACCCAGTCGATGGGGTTGCGCACCGCGCGGCTCAGCCAAGTTTGCAGAGCCGGCAAGCCCTTGTCTTGATACACGCCAGTGCTGGCGCGGTCGCTGATGCTGACGATGCCGATGCGCACCCGCTCGGTGGCCAGATTCACCGGGGGCAGGGCGTTGATCTCTGAACTGGAAGCAGGTGCACTAGACATGTTTGCTATTACTTTGATAGCTGTTTGCGCCCTGTTTTAGGGCGCTACAGCCCGATTGGGTTTAAGACTTGCTTCAGAACGTGGGCGGCGGCGGCAGGTCGCGCGGGTCGGCGCCGTCGGCGGCGCCGGGCTCGGTGGCTTCGCGCAGCCACTTGAACAACTCGCGCCAGGTGCGGCTTTGGCGCACGCCTTGGCCAGCCAGGGGCTCGGCTTGTTCGGGTGTGCGTTCGCGCCGGGCCTGGCGCACCAGGGCGCGCAGCTGCTGCACGTCGCAGGCGGGGTGGCGCTGCACAAATTGGGTGATGGTGTCGTCGTCAGCCACCAGCTTTTCGCGCCAGTCTTCTAGCTCGGCCTGGCGGGCTTTTTCATGCAGGCCGGGGGCTTTGTGGGCATCTACCGCGCGGCGGATGGCTTGCACTTCATCGTCGGTCAGTCGGCGCATCTGCTTGCCGATGTACTGGCGCTGGCGGCGGATGCCTTCGTGGCTGGTGGTGCGCTTGAGTTCTTTCAATGCATCGGCCAGCGGCGTGGGCAAATTGAGCGCGGCTTGGCGTTCAGCGTTGAGTGCGGCCAGCTCTTCACCCAACTGCTGCAGCTCGGTGCTGGCGGCTTTGAGTTCGGTGCGGGTGGGCAGGCCGTCGGGGCGGCGTTCGGCTTGCAGTTCAGTGTCAAGCTCGCTGCCATAGGCCACAAAATGGCCTTGCACGAAGTAGCCAGGGGGGCGTTTGGGCATGGGGGCGCAGGTGGCAGTGCAGGGGGCACGCCGGGGTCGGTCAGTATGATCAAGCAAT
The DNA here is from genome assembly GCA_013297985.1 of Comamonadaceae bacterium. Taxonomy (GTDB): domain Bacteria; phylum Pseudomonadota; class Gammaproteobacteria; order Burkholderiales; family Burkholderiaceae_C; genus JAAFIY01. The sequence goes on from JAAFIY010000170.1 coordinate 2,934, forward strand.
CATGCCTCAAGCCCCGAACTCCCTCGCATCGCCCTCGCAGCCCCTGCCCGGTTTCAGCTATAGCCAAAGCAGTTTTCAGGACTTGGTGGCCCAGGCCCTAGGCCACGCCAAAAAGCTTGGGGCCACCGATGCGGCGGCTGAGGCCTCGGAGGGTACGGGCTTGAGCGTAAGCGTGCGCATGGGCGCGCTGGAAAACGTCGAACGCAACCGCGACAAGTCATTGGGTGTGACGGTGTACGTGGGCCAGCGGCGCGGCAACGCCAGCACATCAGATTTCTCCGAAGCTGCCATTGAACGCACGGTGCAAGCGGCCTTTGACATCGCCCGCTTCACCGCTGAAGACGTGGCTGCGGGCTTGCCCGATGCCGATGATTTGTGGAGCGGCACCTCGCCCGAACTGGACCTGTTCCACCCCTGGTCCATCAACAGCGACGAGGCGGCCGAGTTGGCCCTGCGCTGCGAAGCCGCCGCGTTCAAAACCAACAAGCGCATTGCCAACAGCGAAGGCGCGGCAGTGTCGGCGCAGCAGGGGCACTTTTGGCGTGCGCACACCGCTGGGTTTGCGGGTGGCTATGCCAGTTCGCGGCATTCGATTTCGGTGGCGCCGATTGCGGTGCGCAAGCAGCGCGGCGGTGACGACATGCAGCGCGATGCTTGGTATAGCTCCAAGCGCAGCGCCAGTGATTTGGCCGCACCCGAGGCGGTGGGCCGCTACGCGGCTGAGCGAGCCCTGTCGCGCCTAAACGCACGCCGCCTGCCTACCCAGACCTGCCCGGTGTTGTTTGAATCCAGCTTGGCCAGTGGGCTGCTGGGTTCGCTGGTGCTGGCCACCTCAGGCGGCTCGCTGTATCGCAAGAGCAGTTTTTTGTTGGACAGCGCGGGCAAGCAAGTGCTGCCCAAACACATCAGCGTGGACGAAGACCCCTTTGTGCCCCGCGCCAACGGCAGCAGCCCCTTTGACGACGAAGGCGTGGCGGTGCGCGCCCGCCAGGTGGTGGACGCGGGTGTGTTGCAGGGCTATTTCTTAAGCACCTATTCGGCCCGCAAGCTCGGCCTGAAGACGACAGGCCACGCGGGCGGTTCGCACAACCTGGTGATGCGCTCCAAGCGCACTAAGGCAGGCGATGATTTGCCCGCCATGCTCAAAAAACTGCACCGTGGCTTGTTCGTCATTGAGCTCATGGGCCAGGGCGTGAACATGGTCACCGGTGACTATTCCCGCGCGGCCAGCGGCTTTTGGGTGGAAAACGGCGAAATCGCCTACCCGGTGCAAGAAATCACCATCGCAGGCAATTTGCGCGACATGTTCTTGGGCATTGAACACATCGGCGCGGACACCTTCAACATGGGCGCCAAAACGGTGGG
>JAAFIY010000171.1 GCA_013297985.1 Comamonadaceae bacterium
CTCAGCCGCTTCCAGCGTTTCGTAATAGCGCACCAATTGGGCGTGGTGAAAGCGGTTGACCTCTGAGCTGGTGAAAAAGCCGTCAAACAGCATTTGGTCTAACTGCACCGCCACGCCCGAGCGGCTATACCAGCCGGTGCTGCCACTGGGGCGCACTTGGCGTTCTTTGCCCAAGATGCCGGTGGCGTCCACCTGCGGCTTGAAGCCTGCACGTGCAGCAGTGACGTCGCCCTGCGCAATGCGAAAGTCATTGAAGCGCGCTTGCACTTCAGGGTTGGTGGTGACGGCTTTGCGCACCGCTTCCACCAGAGGCACAGGCGGAGGCGGCACTTGTTGTGCCCACGCTGCGTTAGCGAGCAATACCGTACATGCCGACGCGAGTATTGACTTGACAAGTTTCATCTTATGGCCCTCTGAATTCATTTACCTCAAAACTATATCAGTCCGGTGTGACAGCATTGGACAAAGGTGCAATGCCTTTACATCTCTCACGCCGCACTGTCGCGTTGTATCCACATGTCACAGCGCCACTCGTGGGGATGTGCCGGACTGTCCTGCGCTTTGTCTACATTTGTTGCATGAAACGGAATTGGGGCGTGTCGGTGGGCGTGTTCTTGCGGCGTGCAGCTGCCTGGATGTGGGCCGCTTTGCTGCTGGGCGGCGTGGGTTGGCTGGTGGCCGCGCCCAATCTCGACCGCATGCAGCAACTGGCGGGCGAACGCTACGGCGCCCGCGGCACTGAAATCCTGGTGGCTTGGCGCCGCATGTTGACTGAATCGGCCAGCTTGGACGACATGGGCAAGCTCAATGCCGTCAACACCTTCTTTAACCGCCGGGTGCGCTTTGCCGAAGACACCGAGGTGTGGGGCGTGGTCGACTACTGGGCTACGCCGCTGGAATTTATGGGCCGAGGTGCAGGCGATTGCGAGGACTACGCCATCGCAAAATACATGAGCCTGCTGCTGCTCAACATGCCCGGTGACCGTTTGCGCATGACCTATGTGCGGGCCCGCATTGGCGGCCCCAGCAGCACGGTGAGCCAAGCGCACATGGTGCTGGGCTACTACCCCACGCCGGATGCCGATCCGCAGATTTTGGACAACTTGGTGTCTAGCATCCGCCCCGGCAGCATGCGTACCGATTTGCAGCCGGTGTTTAGCTTCAGCATTGAAGGCTTGTGGACGGCGGGCAGCGCCACCTCAGCCGGCGACCCGCTGGCGCGCCTGTCGCGCTGGCGCGAGGTGCTTGAAAAAATGGCTGCCGACGGCACCCGCTAAACCCGCGCCGCCCCACACCCGCGCATGCACCCACCCCTACACCCGCCCCGAGCTTGAAGAAAAACACGCCGTTGCGCCCTGATTAACGCCGCAAGCAGCTATTATTTTTGTAGCGTTTACGCGTTTGCCACTTGACCACCCTGAACCGAGCCCTAAGCCATGTCCTTGTTCAAACAACTCTGGATCGCCATTGCCGCTGTGATGCTGCTGGCCTTTGGCATGAGTGCGGTGCTCAGCGTGCTGTCGGCGCGCGACTACCTGCAGGCCCAGCTGCAAACCAAGAACCGGGACAACGCCAACATGCTGGCGCTGTCTTTGACGCAGATGGAAAAAGACCCGGTCACGGTGGAGCTGCAGGTGGCCAGCCAGTTTGACGCGGGTTATTACGACTACATCCGCGTGGTGTCGCCCAAAGGCGAGGTGATCACCGAGCGCGTCTTCAGCGGCAGCACCGCCGACGCAGCGCCCGCTTGGTTTGTGAGCCTGATTCCCATCAAGGCCGAGCCTGGCCAAGCGCTGATTCAAGACGGCTGGAAGCAATACGGCACAGTGCGCATGGCCAGCCAAACGAGCTACGTCTACAAAAGCCTGTGGGACGGCACGCTGGATTTGCTGGTGGGCTTTTTGGTGGGCATCGTGGTGTTGGGCGTGCTGGGCCGCTTGGCCTTGCAGGTGATCACCAAGCCGCTCAATGATGTGGTCAAGCAGGCCGATGCCATTTCAGACCGGCACTTCTTGACGATTGCCGAGCCCCGCACACCCGAGCTCAAAAGCGTGGCCGTGGCCATGAACAGCATGGTGTCGCGCCTGAAAGCCATGTTTGCCGAAGAAGCCGCGCGCTTGGAATCGCTGCGCCAAAAGGTGAACCGCGACACCGTTACCGGTTTGTCCAGCCGCGACTATTTCTTGTCACACCTGCGTGAAGCCCTGACTGGCGACCAGTTTGCCGCCACCGGCAGCTTGGTGATGGTGCGATTGGCCGACTTGAACAACCTCAACGCCAAGCTGGGCCGCAAAGAGGCCGATGCGCTGCTTAAATCGTGCGCCACGGTGCTCTACAACAGCGGCACCGGCCGCGTGGGCCAGCGTGCAGGCCGCATGAAGGGCACTGAATTCGCCATCGTTTGCCCCAGCATTGAAAACCCCGCCGACGCCGCTGCCGACATTCACCAGCGTCTCATGTCCGAGTGGGCGCCGCAGTGGATGCAGGCAGAGCCCAACCTGTTCCACGTGGGCGCCGTGGGCTACATGCGCGACCAGCCCTTGGGCGAATTGCTCACCCAGGCCGACGAAGCCCTGGCCCGCGCCACAGCGCAAGACGCCAACACTTGGTTTGCCTTGCCGCGCACCGATGGCCGCATCAGCCGCACGCCCGACCAGTGGCGTCAACTGATTGGCGACGCCCTGGCTGCCAACCGGTTTGAGATCGTCAGCTTCCCCGTGGTCAAAGGCCCAGGCCTGGAGTTGCTGCACGTTGAAACCTCGATGCGCATGCGTTTGCCCGACGGGAGCTTGATGTCGGCCGGCGAATTCATGCCGCAAGCCGAGCAGTTGCAGTTGCTGGACAACATCGACGTGGCGGTGGTGAAGGTGGTGCTGCAGACCCTGCCGCAAATGGTGGGCGACGTGGCGGTGAACCTGAGCGCTCAGTCGTTGGGCGAGGCGGGCGCGCGCGAACAAATCGTGCGCGAACTGCACGCCAGCGGCGCTGCCGCTCGCCGCATCTTGATTGAGGTGCCTGAATATGGCGTGTTCCGCCAATTCGACGCCTTCCGCGAACTGGCCCGCACCTTGAAGGGCATGGGCGTGAAGGTGGGTATTGAATACTTTGGCCAGCGCTTCACCGAAGGCGAAAAGCTCGCCAGCCTGGGGCTGGACTACATCAAGGTGCACCCCAGCTATGTGCGCGGCATTGGGGCCAACACCGGCAACCAAGACTTCTTGCAAGGCCTGTGCAAAGCGGCCCAAGGCCTGGGCATCCAGGTGATTGCGCTGGGCGTGGAGCGCGAAGACGATCTGCCTCTGCTCAAACAACTGGGCTTTGACGGCGCCACCGGGCCTGGCATCAAACGCACCGTGTAAGAAGCCCAGGGGGCCTAGCTCGAGCCAGCGTCGCGACCTGTAGCAAGCCCATGGCCGTAAGGGGTGACTCTGCCTTGGCGCCGGTAACTTTGGCACGGACACCAAAGCTTGGGCTGAGCTATTTGCTATTGAATTTGTAGCTGATTACGCTGATTTTTAGGGCGGTGGCGGCCGATTTGGTGCTGAGGCCTCACGGGGTGGTGCGTTGGCGCACTGCCCCCAAGCACAACAGCCGAGCGGGCAGCCCGATAGCTCCATGTCCCCCGAAGAGTCCACTGGACTCTTCTCCTCCTTTACTTACGCTATCGGGCCACCCACTCGACTGCTGCGCTTCCGCCACGGCAGTCGAACCGGGGGTGCTGCATCGGGGTAGCTCGTGGTGTGCGGCAGGGCCTTGGGGGCGCATGGATGCCGCCGAGGAACGCAGTGAGGGCAGGTTGCCCCGAAGGGGTCCGACGCGGCTGTTTGAGCGCAGCGAGTTCTGCGGCGGCCTGCCCTCAGGAGTGCCGCAGGGCAGTTTGGCCGTATGCGGCCAAACCGGCGATCCCTAAGCCCCCGAGGCCCTGCCGCACGCCACGGGCGGAAGTTCGTCACCAGCCCAGTGTCCAGAAAAAAGAGAAGGCCCGCCAATAGGCCACCTGTAGCTATTATTTTTGTAGCCACATACTCCCGGATGCCGGGCCCTAGCAGCCCATACGGCGGCCAAGAAAAAGCGCACCCGAAGGTGCGCTTTTGAATCAAGCCCTTGCGACGCGCCTGGAGCCCTAGCCCCCGGGCGCATCCCGCGCGCCACGGCACGAGGCCATGGCGGGGGGCGTCAACCGGATCAAGACGAAGTGTTCTTCTTGATCTCGGCGTCGTTGCTGCTGGTGCCGTTGAAGGCGATGGCAGCGATATCGA
>JAAFIY010000172.1 GCA_013297985.1 Comamonadaceae bacterium
CCCAGCGACACCGCGCTGGTCATCATTGACATGCAAACCGACTTCTGCGGGGTGGGCGGCTATGTCGACCGCATGGGCTATGACTTGTCGCTCACCCGCGCGCCCATCGGCCCGATCAGCGCACTGCTAGAGCGTGCGCGCGCCTTGGGTGTGCATGTGGTGCACACCCGCGAAGGCCATCGGCCTGATTTGGCTGATTTGCCTGCCAACAAACGCTGGCGCTCCCAGCGCATTGGTGCCGGCATTGGTGACATGGGCCCCTGCGGTCGCATCTTGGTGCGGGGCGAGCCTGGCTGGCAAATCATTGATGAACTGGCACCCGAAGTGGGTGAAGTGGTCATCGACAAACCGGGCAAGGGCAGCTTTTGCGCCACCGACCTGGAACTGGTGCTGCACACCCGTGGTATTCGTAACCTGATCTTGACGGGCATCACCACCGACGTATGTGTGCACACCACGATGCGCGAAGCCAACGACCGTGGGTTTGAATGCGTGATCGTGAGCGACGGCACCGGTGCCACCGACCGTGGCAACCACGAAGCCGCGCTCAAAATGGTGACGATGCAAGGCGGGGTGTTTGGTGCGGTGGCCACATCCGCGCAGATCTTGGCGGCATGGGGCGCGGCGCTGTGACCATCCCACCCACCCCGGTACCTCCGCGTGCGGCCCGCATCGACATGCTGGGGTTTTCCAAGCGCTTTGGTCAGCTGCAAGCGTTGGACAAGGTGTCATTGCAAGTGCTGCCCGGCAGCATGCATGCGCTTTTGGGTGAAAACGGCGCAGGCAAAAGCACTCTGGTCAAAAGCCTCATTGGCTTTTACAAGGCCGATGAAGGTGCCGTAGTGGTCGACGGGCGTGAGCAAGCCATTGCCAGCCCGCGCGACGCCGCAGCCCTGGGCATTGGCATGATCTTTCAGCATTTCACCGTGGTGCCCGGCATGAGCGTGGCAGAAAACTTGGTGTTGGCTGGGCGCGACGTGCCGTGGTTGCTGCGTTGGGGGGCAGAGCGCGACAAGCTGCGCACGTTTATGCAGACCGCGCCCTTCCGCTTGCCGCTGGATCGCCCGGTAGCTGAGCTAGCAGCGGGCGAAAAACAAAAGCTCGAAATCTTGAAAGCGCTGTACACCCAGCGGCGCTTTTTGATCTTGGATGAGCCCACGTCGGTGCTGACACCTTTGGAAGCCGACGAGGTGCTGGGCCAAGTCAAGGCGCTGTGCCAGCAGCAGCGGCTGACGGTGCTCATCATCACCCACAAGTTTCGCGAAGTGTTTGGCTACTGCGATGCGGTGACTGTGTTGCGCCGAGGGCAGCGCGTGGGTGCAAGCTTGGTGGCCGACACCGACCGGGCGCAATTGGCCGCTTGGATGATGGGGCAAGAATTGGCCGGAGAAACTGGCCCGGCAGCCGCCAATCCGCTTCGGGCCAGTGGCCCGTCCGTAGCGGCGGCCCAGGATGCGAGCAGCGACACCGCCCAGGCCCAGCCTCGCCTGGCGGTGCAAGGCTTGCGTGTGGGCAAGGCGGGTGAGCATGGCCACATTGAGGGCCTGAGCCTGCGGGTGATGCCGGGCGAAATCGTGGGCGTAGCGGGTGTGTCGGGCAACGGCCAGCGCGAGCTGATGGCGGCGCTCACTGGCACCTTGCCTCTTGCAGGCGGCAGCCTAGAAGTCGATGGCCAGACCTATTGGCCCACCCGCAGCGCCATGACCAGCGCGCGGGTGCGCAGCCTGCCTGAAGAACCCCTCTTCAACGCCAGTGTCGGCAAGCTCAGCGTGGCGGAGAACTTGGCCTTGCGCAATTTTGATCGAGCGCCGCTCAAGGTGGGCTGGCGACTTTCGGCCCGCGCCCTGCGGTCACAAGCCGTGGCCGCCATTACCGCTTTCAACGTCAAAACTCCGGGGCCCCACACCGCAATTGAAAATCTTTCGGGCGGTAATGTGCAGCGCGCGGTGCTGGCGCGCGAATTGGGCGCCTTCAATGACGATGTGCCGCGCTTGCTGCTGGTGGCCAACCCTTGTTTTGGGCTCGACTTTCAGGCGGCGGCCGAAATCCACGCACGGCTGCGCGCGGCGCGCGACGGCGGCTGCGGCGTATTGCTGCTCAGCGAAGACCTAGACGAAATACTAGCCCTGGCCTCGCGCGTGCTGGTGATGAGCCACGGCCACATCGTGCACGAGTGCACCGCCGCGCAGGCCGACCTGGGGGTAATAGGTCGGGCGATGGCAGGCGACGCCCACCTGGGCACTGCCGCACAGGGGGCCAACACCATTCAGGAGCCCGCATGATCACCGTGAGCGCCGCGCGCCCCTACGCCTTCACCTTTGACCCGGCTCATACCGCGGTGGTGATGATCGATATGCAGCGCGACTTTTTGGAGCCCGGCGGCTTTGGTGCGCTGCTGGGTAACGATGTGTCGCCTCTGGCCCGCATCGTGCCCGCCTGCGCGGACTTGCTGGCCTTGGCGCGTTGGTACCAGATGCGGGTGGTGCACACCCAAGAGGCGCACGACCCATTGCTGGCCGATTGCCCACCTGCCAAGCGCGTGCGTGGCAATCTGCAATGCGGCATTGGTGATGTGGGCCCGCTGGGCCGGGTGCTGGTGGCCGGTGAGCCAGGGGCCGACTTTGTGCCCGCCCTCAAACCCCAGGCGGGCGACATTGTGTTGCGCAAGCCGGGCAAGGGCGCCTTTTTCGCCACCAGCCTGGACACCATCCTGCGCAACGCGGGCATCACCCATTTGTTGGTGGGCGGTGTAACCACCGAGGTGTGCGTGCAGACCACGCTGCGCGAGGCCAATGACCGGGGTTACGAATGCCTGCTGGTGCACGACTGCGCGGCCAGCTACTTTCCCCAGTTCCACCAAGCCACGGTTGAAATGGTGGTGGCACAAGGCGGCATCGTGGGCTGGGCGGCCTCACTGGCGCAATTGCGGCAGGCTTTTACGCCATGATTCGGGGTATGGACGGCTCTTCAACCAACGCCCTGCTGGAAGCAGGCGCCCCGCGCAATAACCTCGCTGAGCAGGTCTATGCGCGGCTAAAAGCCGAGCTGCATGACTTTTTGTGGGTGCCGGGCGACCGCTTCTCAGAAGCCGAAGTCGGCGCCCGCATGGGGGTGAGCCGCACGCCGGTGCGCGAAGCGCTGTTTAGGCTGCGCAATGCGGGCTACCTGGAGGTCGAGGCCAAGGCCGGTTGGTATGTCAAACCCATCGACTTTGAAGCGGTCGAACACCTGTATGACCTGAGGGTGGTGCTGGAAGTGGCCGCGCTAGAACGCCTGGGCCAACGCAAAACCGACCCGGCTGAGTTTGATGAGCTCAAGGCGGCGTGGCTGGTGTCGCACGCCGAGCGGCTGACCGACGGCCATGCGGTCGGCGCCTTGGATGAGCAATTTCATTCATTGCTGGTGCGCGCAGCTGGCAACCCGGAGATGGCTCGGGTGCATGAAGACGTCACCGAACGCATTCGCATCGTGCGTCGGCTGGATTTCACCCGCGACGACCGCATTGCCGCCACCTATGACGAGCACGCCAAAATTCTGCGCGCCGTGATTCAACGCAAAACCGATCAGGCTCAGCTGCTGCTGAAGACCCATATTGAGCAAAGCAAGGTGGAGGTGCGCAAGATCACCTTGCACGCGCTACACACTGCCAGGCTGCGGCGGCAACGCGGCTGATGCGCCCACCCCACTCAGCGCGCGTTTGCTATAAAATTTGTAGCTACTTAGGCAGATAAATAGGGCGCAATAGCCCTATTTGCCATGAATCTTTTTGCTCAGGCGGCGCGTTGCCGCTGCGCTTGGGCCGCGTCTTGCGCCTGGGCGGCGTTGGCCTCGGCTGCACACTTGGCCAAATAGGCCAGCGACTCTTCTACCCGGTCTACCAGCACCAGGCACAAGTCGCCCGACTGCAATTGCGCCAGGGCGCGGTCAATGGCCAAGAATTCGCCGCGCACTTCTTCAATGCGGCTGGTACGGGTGGCGCCCACCAAGCCTTCGCGCAGCAGCGCCAGCACTTCGCCGTCGGCCCGGCCGCGCTGGCAGGCGTCTTGGTACAGGATGACATCGTCAAACGCGTGACCCAAGATGGCCGTTTGGCCGCGCAGGTCCTCGTCGCGTCGGTCACCCGCGCCGCTGATCACCACGCTGCG
>JAAFIY010000173.1 GCA_013297985.1 Comamonadaceae bacterium
GTCGAAGAACGAATGATCTGCGACTGTGAACGAATAAAGTGCGACTGGCTTTTGGGGCTCAAAGCCAGACGTGGCGTGCCTTAGCGGCCGATTTGCGGTTCTGGTGCCCAGGTTGCGCTTTGGCAACGTTTACTGCACTTTGAACGCAAATTCTGCGACTGCGTTGTAGTTTGAACGCATAAACTGCGACTGTGTTGCACGCTTTGTAAGCCGTTGCAGTGCCATCCAAACCCCCTTCGACGTCGTTTCCCGTACGTGGCCGCACACCCGGGAAGCTCGAGGGCGTTGCAAACAAGCGATGGCGCTTGATGCAGCGCGTGGCCCAAGCGCTGCGCTCCGTGGGTGATGCCCCCATGACCAACGCCCAAGCCGAGCGCCTGGCTCAGCGGTTTGGCGTGCATCGCGCCACCATCTACCGCTACCGCGCCCGACTCGCCGCACTCGATGAGGCCACCGCCGTGGGCGGCATCACCCGAGGTTGGAAGCCCTTGGCCTCTAGGCTGTCGATCAAGCAAGAGCAAGTCATCTCTGACGCGATCAACGCCTTGCGCAAGAAACCCGGGGCCTTGCGGGTGGTCGACCTGGTGGAGGAAGTCGCGGCCCGCAGCCGGCTGCTGCGGGTCCAGTGCCCGTCGCGCCCTGCGATTGACCGACGGCTCAAACGCATTTCCGGCCTAAAGGTCCCTCGCCGAGGCGTGGCCATGCCCGGCAACGCCGACCCCAAGGTCTCGCCCGGATCCTTTCAAGTCCGGCTGCCGATGGAGGTCGTTCAAATTGACCACACCCCCATGGACATCGTCGTGGTCGATGACCTGTACCGTCAGCCCTTGGGCAAGCCCTATCTGACGCTGGCCACCGACGTGGCCACGCGCTGCGTTCTGGGCTTCGTGATTTCCTTTGTGCCACCCAGTGCAGCCACCGTCTCGTTGTGTTTGACCCTGATCGCCGCGCCCAAGAAGGAGTGGCTCAAGCAGCTAGGCGTCGCGGGCGACTGGCCGATGGCCGGGCTGCCCAAGACGCTGCACCTGGACGGTGCCGCCGAGTTCAAGAGCAAGGCCTTGCGGCGCGGCTGCGAGCAGTACGGCATTGAGCTTGTCTACCGCGAGCGCCCGCATCATGGCGGCCATATCGAGCGGCTGATCGGCACCAAGATGAGCAAGCTCAAGAGCCTGCCTGGGGCCACCGGTGGCTCGCCCAAGGCCCGACGTGCTTACGATCCAGATCGCCATGCCGCGCTCACGCTGGGCGATCTGGAAGCTTGGTTTGCTCAGCAGATCGTGGGCCGATACCACCAGGAAGCCCATCGTGGCCTCAAAGGCGGCACGCCTGCTGGGGCCTGGGCCCTGCACCCTGCCCCGTCATTGCCTTCAGGGCCGCTCAAGCGCTTTCGGATTGGGTTTCTCCCTGCAGTCGGGCGGACGCTTCGCCGTGACGGCATCGTGTTTGAGCACCTGCGCTATTGGCATCCGATCTTTGCGTCATGGCTGGCCCAACGGCAACGGCTGACCCTGCACTTTGACCCGCGCAACCTGTCCAAGCTGTATGTGCCTCATGAGGGCGACTACCTGGATATCCCGTTCTCTGACCTGCGCCTGCCGCCCGTGAGCCTGTGGGAAGTTCAGGCTGCGAGCCGCCATCTGCGCCAAGCTGGCCAGAAGTCGATCCACCCGGCCTTGCTGATCGAGGCCATCGACAAACAACGCGAGATCGTCCGGGCAGCCCAGGCCAAGACTCGCAAGTTGCGCCGCCAGCAGCAGGCGGCGCACCGGTCCACCGCGATCGGGATAGATCCCCTGGTCAACACAACACCACCACAGGCCAAGTCCGAGATCGATTGGAGCCGCCCCGCCGTGCCGTTTGAGGGAGAGGTGTGGCGTAGCCGTCGGCGCTGAGTCAGCAATTGGGAGAGCTGTCATGCCCTTGTATGCACATCTGAGCGCCGAAGCGCGCGTGGTGGCCGATTGGGAAGACGCGCGGCGGATTGCGCATCTGGCCGAAGACCACTGGATCGACTATCCGCGAGCGCGCCAAGCGCTGGAGGAGCTCGAACGCCTGCTGGCCTGCCCTGAGCGAACCCGCATGCCCGGCCTGTTGCTCCACGGCGAGTCCAACATTGGCAAGTCAATGATCATCCAGAAGTTCCTGCGCATGCACCCAGCGCAAGACTTCAACGTGCACACGGGCCTTCTCCAGGTGAACGTGTTGGCCGTTCAAATGCCCGCAGCACCGCAAGAGCGGCGTCTTTATGGCCAATTGATGATGGCGCTGAATGCACCCTTTCGGCCATCGGATCGGTTGCTGGCGGTGGAACACGCCGCCCTTGGGCTGCTGCGCCGGGTCGCGCCACGCATGATCGTGGTCGATGAGGTGCACAACCTGCTGGCAGGTAGCGCCAACGAGCAGCGGGCATCGCTGAATCTGCTGAAGTTTCTGTCCAACCAGCTGCGATGCGTGATCGTGGTGTTGGGCACCCGTGATGCCCTGGTGGCCCTGCATACCGATGCTCAGATTGCCAGTCGATTCCCCAGCTTTGAGCTGCCGCGCTGGCAGGAGAACGAGGACTTCAGAGGTTTTCTGGCGGGGTTTGAGCGGCAGCTGCCGCTGCGCCAAGCCTCACGGATTGCGGCGAGCCGCTCGATGGTCAGCGCCATCATGAGCGTTACCGGTGGCGTCACGGGCCATATCAGCGAGTTGCTGTCGCGCGCTGCAGAAGCCGCGATCCGCTCCAAGCGGGAGTGCATCACGCCAGATCTGCTGCAGGCAGTAGCTGACAAGAGGGCCTTTGCTTGAGCTGCTTAACGCAGCGACACCCTGGCCTCCCCTACGTTCCGCCACCGGCCAAACAGGAGCTGTTGGGTGCTTGGCTGCTGCGTGTGGCACAAGCCTATGGGCTGGGTTTGGCGAGTTTCTTGCGCCTGATCGGCGCATGGTCTCCGCTTGACCGAAAGACGGTGCACTGGCCCACTATGAGCACCCATGGGCTTGATCTACCCACTCTCTCGGCCGCGACGCGTTTGTCCGTCGAGGCGCTGATGGCGATGTCTCCAGCGGCATGTCGACCTTGTTGGCCGCCAGAGACTGGCGCCTGCGTGCGGTGCTTGGTCACCGGTGGCAAGGCCGATCAGCTTGCCGCCTGGCAAAGGGATTGGACGAGTCCCTGGAGTTGCGTGTGTGCAGTCCATCGGACTTGGCTAACGCCGTTGCCCTTGTCGGAATTGGTGCGGGCGCAATCAGAGGCTGCTATGGGCTCGTTGGTCCGCAGCATCGCGCTGCCTGACATCGCTCAGATTGCTGCTTGGTGTCCGGCAGACGCGCTTTTGTTGCAACGCGCCTTGGTGAAAGAAGCCCCCTCCTCCTGGCCCGCCGGCGAACTCAGCGCCCGTGAATTGCGTGCGGTGGTGGCGGTGCTGACGCGCGAGGTGGTCGCCGAGATTGATCTGGCGCCTGGGCATTGGGACTCGTTGGTTGAAAACTGGGTCGGCTGGGTCAAGGACTACGCCATCGTGACGCCCAGCGGATTGATCACTGCCGCGCTGTTGCCAAAGCGCCTGCGTGAGCGCCAGTGGGTGATGGCTTGCGTGGCAGACCTGCTGCTGCACAGCCCCGGTCAGCGAAAGCTCATGCCGCGATGGTCGGCGCACGCAATCAGGCGCTTGGCGCGGGTGCAGTCCTGGCCGCAAGGCGCTTTGGATTGGGTCAGCCCCGAAGCGGGCACCTTGGCGCGGCAAACACAGGCGCTACGTGATCAGGATCTCAACTCGCGGCAGTACCTCAAGGCCTGTTCGGCGCTGATGGCGGAGGTGGGTTGACGCGCTGCTCAATGCAGCCAGCGAACCCTGCTGTGGCCGCCAGTCGCACTTTATTCGTTCACAGTCGCATTTATTTCGTTCTTCGACA
>JAAFIY010000174.1 GCA_013297985.1 Comamonadaceae bacterium
AGCCGTGGCAAAAATTTGTCCAGCGCGCCCAGCAGATGCTCGGCATTGCCTTCGGCCAAAAATACACGCCCTTGGCGAACCATCGCGGCGCGGCGGCCTTCGGCCAGGTGGGCCAGCAGCCGGGGGTGGTGCCCGTCGGCGGCAAAGAAAACCACGTCGCCGTCGCACAAGTCGGCCAGTTCGGCCACCGCGTCGTCGGCCGCATGCAGCACTGCGGCGCCTTCGGGCAGCACCACGTCGATCTGGGTGCGCAACACCCGGCGCAGTTGCTCCACACTGTGCACATCGTGCTCAGCTAGGGCTTGAATGCCGCCAAAGTCGGTAACCACGCCCACCAGGCATCGGTCATAGGGCAGCCCGTCACGAGAGATGGCCAAAGGCGGGTGCTGCACCACCGCCGCCTGCAGGGCGCGGTTGATCAACAGGCGGTGCGCAGCGTCGTAGGTGGTGCCGTCAACCTTTTCGACCTGCCGACGGTTGAAAAACACCCCATGGTCACAGGCCAGTCCGGTGTTGTGCCCGCCCAGGTGCGCCAGCCACGCCACCAAGGCCGCGACCAAGGCGCCATGTTGGGTGCCGGTGATGCCCACCACAGGAATGCGGCCCGATTCGCCTTCAGGAAACAAATGGTCCACGATGGCGCGACCCACCGGGCGCGGCGAGCCCACCACCGGCTTCAGGTGCATCAACAGGCCCGGCCCCGCGTTGACCTCAACCACCGCGCCGCCCACTTGCTCCAGCGGCCGACTGATGTCGGGGGTGACCAGGTCAATGCCCGCAATGTCCAGCCCCACCGCTTTGGCGGCCAGGGTGCAGGCATGGGCCACTTCGGGGTGGACATCGTCCGTGCAATCGATGCACATGTTGCCATTGCGTTGCACCAAGACCTGCAGTCCGCTTTGCGGCACGCTGTCAGGGGTGAAGCCTTGGCGCTCCAGCAGCAGGCGAATGGCGGGTTCGCGCTCAAGCACCAGGGTTTCCAGCGGAAATTCTTCGGCCTCGCCGCGCCGAGGGTCGCTATTGAGTTGCCGGTCGATCAGCTCGCGCACGCTGTGCTGGCCGTCGCCCGTCACATGCAGCACCTCGCCCCTGGCGGCGGCCACGACCTTGTAGCCAACCACCAGCACGCGGTGCTCAAAGCCGGGCACAAAGCGCTCGACCATCACTTCGGAGCCTTCGGTGTCTGCGATGGCAAAGGCCGACAGCACTTCGGCCTCGGTACTCAGCTCCAGCGACACGCCACGCCCGTGGTTGGCGTCAGACGGCTTCACGACCACCGGCGTGCCGATGTCTTGGGCAGCTTCCCAAGCGGCCTGGGCCGAATCCACCACCTGCCCCTCGGGCACCGGCACCCCACAGCTTTTGAGGATGGATTTGGTCAGGTCTTTTTCGCGGGCAATGCCTTCGGCAATGGCGCTGGTCAACTCGGTCTCGGCCGTCCAGATGCGCTTTTGCTTGGCGCCGTAGCCCAGTTGCACCAAATTGCCGTCGTTCAAACGGATGTGTGGAATGCCACGATCTGCCGCGCCCTGCACGATGGCAGCGGTGCTGGGCCCCAGGTAGCTGGCGTCGAGTTGCTCGCGCACCAACCGCACCGCCTGGGCTGTATCAAAGGGCCCGTTGTTGATGGCTGCCATCAACAAGGCATGGCCCTGCGCCAAGGCGCAGCGCGCCACTTGCTCATCGCGCGCCCGAAACACCATGCGATACACGCCGCGCTGGCTGGTGGAGCGGGTTTGGCCAAAACCGGTGGGCATGCCGCCTAGGTTCAACAACTCAATCACCACATGCTCCAGCACGTGGCCCATCCAGGTGCCTTCGCGCAGCCGCTGCAAAAAGCCACCCCGCTCGCCAACCCCACAGGCGTGCTCTTCCAGCGCGGGCAGCCATTGCGTCAGGCGATCATTGAGGCCCTCAATGGTGTGGGAGGGAAAGTCTTCCAGTGGCCCTAAATCCAGCCACACCTCGAGCACCGAACGATAGGTCCAGATGTTGGGCCCGCGCAGGTAAGTGATGCGTTGCAGCGCAATGTCGGCGAATTTATTCATGACAATCGGTAGGAGAAGGAGCTTTTCCGCGCGTTAACCCCGCAACAAGCTGTGGAGTTGATTTGATGAGCCCGGGGCCAGTTCGGCCACCGGGGTTCGCGCCCCGCACAACCCAGATGCAAGAACCCAACCCCTCATTGTCAACCGACACGCCGGGCACCACGAACGTGGCGGTGCCTGCAGGCCTGAGCCTGGCTGCAAATGAAAACGTGCGTGCCATGCTGGCGGTTGACGTGGCCCAGCCCAATGCCGATTCACCGCTGCGCTTTGCCGCCCAGCGCTTGGTGCTCACCGACACCTGCGTGCATTGGCAAGCCGAGCCTGATACGCCGTGGCAGCGCCTGCTGCTGCAGCCCCAATGGCACTGGCACACCAGCGACCACAACGGCCTGGGCACCCTGGCGCTCAAAGCCCCTGCACTGCAGGCCAATGAGCCCGCCACCCTCGTAGGGCTGTGGCGCTACACCATGGCGCTGGCTGTGGGCGTAGGCGATTTCATGGCCCACGCTGAGCGGGTGCAAGCTGAGCTGCTGGCCCAGTCGCAGGGCCAGCCGGCCCCAGCCAGCGTGGAAGCGCCCGACACGCCGTGGGAATCAGACGACGACACCGAGCTGGTCGCCCCCAGCACCTGGGTGCTCTTGCGCTTGTGGCGCTTTGCCAAGCCCTACCAATGGCAATTGCTGTTGGGCTTTGTGCTGACATTGGCGTCCACGGCGGCGTCGATGATCCCGCCGTATTTGTCGATTCCCTTGATGGACGATGTGCTCATTCCTTTTCAGAACGGGCAGCCCATTGATCGCACCCAGGTGCTATGGCTCTTGAGCGGCTTGCTGGGTGCAGCGGTGGTGGCCTGGGCCTTGAACTGGTGGCGCACCTATTTGCTGGCGGTGGTGTCCGAGCATTTAGGGGCCGACTTGCGCACCCAAACCTATGACCATTTGCTGAAACTGTCGCTGGACTACTTTGGGTCGAAGCGCACGGGCGATTTAATGGCCCGCATCGGCTCCGAGACTGACCGCATCAACGTGTTTTTGTCGCTGCACGCACTGGACTTTGCCACCGATGTGCTGATGATCGGCATGACGGCGGTGATCTTGTTTTCGATCAACCCCACGCTGGCTTTGGTCACGCTGCTGCCGCTGCCCATCATTGTGTGGATGATCCATGTGGTGCGCGAAAAACTGCGCACTGGCTTTGAGAAGATCGACCGCATTTGGGGCGAAGTCACCAGCGTGCTGGCCGACACCATTCCCGGCATTCGCGTGGTGAAAGCCTTTGCCCAAGAAAAGCGCGAAAGCGAGCGCTTTGTTGACGCCAACCAGCGTAACCTGCAAGCCAATGACCGGCTCAACCGGGTGTGGAGCCTGTTTACGCCCACCGTCACTTTGCTGACTGAAATCGGCATCTTGGTGGTGTGGGCCTTTGGTATCTGGTTGGTCAGCCGCAATGAAATCACCGTGGGCGTGTTAACGGCCTTTATTGCCTACATCGGCCGCTTCTACACACGGCTTGATTCCATGAGCCGCATCGTCAGCTTCACCCAGAAAGCCGCTGTGGGGGCCAAGCGCATCTTTGACATCTTGGACCACGTTAGCACCGTGCCCGACCCGCGCGAGCCGCGCACCGTGCCCGCCCCCAAAGGCGCCATTGACCTGCGCGGCGTGCAGTTTCGCTATGGCAACCGGGCCATTTTGCGGGGCTTGGATTTGTCGATTCAGCCTGGCGAAATGATTGGCCTGGTGGGCCATTCAGGCTCGGGCAAAAGCACCTTGGTCAATTTGATCTGCCGCTTTCATGACGTGAGCGACGGCAGCATTTGCCTAGACGGGCTGGACGTACGCCA
>JAAFIY010000175.1 GCA_013297985.1 Comamonadaceae bacterium
GTGCTGTTAATCGCCAGCCACACCACGTTGCGGGCCATGGCCTCGCGCTGCAGGGTGGGCAGATTGCCGCCGTTGTAGTGCTTGCGCACAAAGGGGCAGCCGGGGTTGGTCCATTCCAGCACCACCGTACGGCCTTTGAAAGACGACAGGCGCACGGCTTTGCCGTCGACATCGGTCAAGGCGATTTCGGGGCCGCTTTGGCCAATGCTGGGCGCAGCCTGTGCGACCAGCGGCCACAGGCTGGCGCCGCTGGCCGCTGCGGCAGCTGCGGCAAAGAGCGCTTGGCGACGAGACACGGGTGCGATTTCATTCGACATGGCTTGCTCCTAAAAACATAGCGCTATAGGCCCTTGATTGCTGCGGTAACGGCCGATTCCGACAAGATCTCGCCCAACACCTGAGGCGCTTGACCCGGGCGATGCACCACGTACACCGGCACCCCCGTGCGACCCAGCGCGGTCAATGCTTGGGTGATGGCCGGATCGCGCCGCGTCCAATCGGCCCGCAGGGTGACGACACGGGCTTGCGCAAACGCTTGCTGCACCGCAGCGCTTTCCAGCACCGTTTGCTTGTTGAACTGGCAGGTGATGCACCACGCGGCGGTGTAGTCCACAAACACGGTGCGACCCGCGCCAGTGTGCTGCGCCACAGCATGCTCAGACCACGGTTGCCAGCGTAGCTCGCCCGACGCAAGCTGGGCTGTTGAGGGGGTTTGACCGCCGAGCTCGGCCGCCGTTAGCGGGGCTTGCAAGCGAGGCCACAGCAGCCCAGCGCTGGCAGCCACGGCCAGCACGGCCAGGGTGCTGATCACCCAGCGGCTGCGCCCGGCCTGCATCCAGCCCCAGGCCAAGGCGGCGCCGCTCACGATCAGCAGCAGCGCGGCCGCGACCGCATCCAGGCTGGTCTGCTGGCCCAGCACCCACAACAGCCACACCACCGTGGCCCACATCGGAAACGCCAAGGCTCGCTGCAAGGTGAGCATCCACGCGCCAGGCCGGGGCAGCCAGCTGCGCAAGGCGGGCACCCAGGCCACAGCGGCAAAGGGCAGCGCCAGGCCCAGACCCAGGGACGCAAAAATCGCCAGCGCCGCCGGGGCAGGCCAGGTGATGGCCAGGCCCAACGCCGCGCCCATGAACGGCGCTGTGCACGGCGACGCCACCGCCACCACCAGCGCACCGCTCAAGGCCTCGTCAGCCAGCGGGTGCCGAGCGCGCAAGTTGGCCAGCCCCGCAGGCAGCCACTGCCGCCCCTCAAACAGGCCCGAGAAGTGCAAGGCGATCAGCGCAAACAGCAGGGCCAGGGCGAGCACCACACCGGGCTGCTGCAGCTGAAAGCCCCAGCCGACTTGTTCACCTGCCGCGCGCAGCGCCAGCAACAGGCCGCCCAGCGCCAACATGCTGCCCACCACGCCCGCCGCAAAAGCAAGCCCTTGCGCCCGTGCAGACGCCGCAGAGTGCTGCATTTTTGATAGCGACGTGGCTTTGATGGCCAACACCGGCAACACGCAAGGCATCAGGTTGAGAATCAGCCCGCCCAGCAGCGCGCCGAACAAGGCCGCCAACCAAGTCGCCCCAGCCAAGGGGGCGCTTGGCGGTGCTGGGGCGACAACGCTGCGGCTGGATTGCGCATTGGCATCCAGCGCGGCTTGCAAGGCCGGTGAGACGCTGGCCACCGCAGCGGTTTTGGGCCATACGGCGGCGCCACCGGCCACCGGCAGGTCCACCCGCCAACCCACCGCTTGCTGCTCGCCTTGGCCCAGGCGGGGAAGGGGGGCGTGAGGATCGGTTTGCGCCGTCAGCACAAAGGCCACCCGCTCAGGGCTGGCGCTGCGCTGGGCGTCTAGCGGCAAACGGGCCGTCCACACCGGGCCGTTCCAGCTTTGCTCGGTGGCGGCTGCGGGCGGGCTTAAGGCGCTGATTTCAGGCAGTACCGTCAAGCTTTTGCCGCGCAAGGCGGCGGGCAGGTTTGAGAGCTTCAGCGTGAGTGCGTCGGCCTGCACCTGCAGGGCGTCGGTGGTCGCCAGCGTGATGGCGGCCGGGCGTTTGGCCCAACTGGCGGCAAACGCATCGCCATGCGCAGCGATCGAGCCACCCAGCGGCAGTTGCAGCGCAAATTCGCCCTCTTCGGGAATGCACTCTTTGCGGCACACCAGCCAGCTCGCCGACAGGCGCACCGCCAGTTGCGTGGCGCCAGGCGGCAGTGATTGGATGCGGATGGGTACCGGCAGCAGCAGCGTGCCTTCGTAGCCAAAATTGGCCAGCGTGCCCAGCGGCAGCTTGTGGGGCACGGGCCAATCGATGTCGCCCGCGCGGGTGCCGGGCGGCAGCGTCCAGCGCAAGTCGGTGGCCAGGCCCGAATCGCCTGGGTTCTTCCAATAGGTGTGCCACTCAGGCTGATGCGTGATTTGCAGGCCCAGCCACAGCGGCAGGCCGGGCCCAATGCCCCGGGGGGCGTGAGCGAGCAATTCAGCACGCACCTGCGGCGTGGCCACCACTGCAGAGGTTTTTGGCGACCCTGCCGCTGCGATGGGTGCGCTGCCGCCAGAAGTGGCTGACCCGGTGGTAGACGGGCCGCCCTGCATCCACGTGGGCAGCGGCGTCGACGTTGCGCCGAGCGGGCTGGTTTGGGCCCAAAGTGGGGTGCCGCCTAGCGCAAGGGCCAAGCCAAAACCAGCGCAGGCCGCGCCCCAACGGGCTGGGCCCCATCGAGATTGCGGCCGATAGGTCAAAACATGCATGGGGGGTGGATGACCGCGCCTGCAGTGAAGTTCCGTTTCAGCCGACCATCCGGCGCCCAGCGGCTAAAACCAAAAAAGCCTGTACCGCCCATCCAATGGGCGTAGGCAGCTATCTTATTTGTAGCGGTGGATAGCCGCTGTGGCGGCGGGCCTGCTAGACAGTGGCCGTGCGCGCGCCAAATGCGGCACCAAAGCTGCCAAACGGGTTGGCTTTGGCGGGCTCTGCCGGTTTGGGCTTGGCTGGTGCGCGGGGGGGCAAGCCGCCAAATCCGCTGGCACCGAATGAGGCGCTGCCAAATGTCGAAGCGCCAAACCCAGACGACGCAAAGCCGCTGCTGCGGCTGGCGCCCCCGCTTGCCGCCGCACCTGATGCGCGGGCCGACGCCGTGCTGGCGCCTGCACCACCCATGGACGCCGCCGTGCCGCCCCAGGCCGCAGCGCCTGCGCTGCTGGGGGATGCGCCTGCGCTAGTGGGGGATGCGCCCGCGCTGGTGGGTGATGCGCCTGCGGCGCGGCTCGCGGCACTTGCCCAGGCACCCGCTTGGGGCCGTGGTGTGGCGCTGGCTGCGGCGCCAAAGCCGCTTGCAGCCCCAGCGCTAGGTCCATAGGCGTTAGAGGCTGCCGTCGAAGCGGCGGCGCCGCTCGTGCTGCTGGCCGCGCTGTAGGCCGCACCCGACGCCCCGGTCGCACTGCTGCGGCTGGTGTGGGCCTTGCCATTAGGCAGCGTGCCCAGACGCTTCCACAGGCGGCGGCAGTAGCCGCTGATCCACAGGCATTTGTTGATTTCGTCCACCGGCAGGGGGCCGGAGATCATCACCAGGTCATTGGCCAAGTGCGCGTCGCCCTGGGCGTGCAGGGTGCGGCGCATGCGCGAGAACCACAGTTGAATGCGGGCGGGCGAACCGTGTTCGCGCAGCATGCCGGTGCTGGCTTCAAAAGCGATGGCGACGTTGTCGGTTTTCAGCCGCACCGGGCGTTCACCGGTGACCGGGCTGGGTGGCTGGGTCATGTCCACCAGACAGTAGCTGCCGCCTTTGAGCTGGTATTGCAGTTCCATGGTGATGCCTT
>JAAFIY010000176.1 GCA_013297985.1 Comamonadaceae bacterium
TGATTGGCAACGCCAGGGCAGCTACTTCTTCGCCCGCGTCATTGAGCACGGCAAACGCCGCGCCGAAGAAATGCGCGAAGCCGCCCGCACCGTGCAAGAAGCCGGGTTTGATCCCATCATGACCCGGGCCATTGCGGACAAGCAGCAGTGGGTGACTGATCAGCGCGCAGCCGGGGTGTTTGACGGCTTGGCTTTCAAGACCGAGCCCTGGCAAGCGGCGGCAGACCGTTTGCTAGCTGACAAGCGTGGATCGGCGCCCTGAACTGCTGGCCAGCTCAGTGAGCAAGGCCAAGGCGGACGCTTGGCTGGGCGTGCTGGGGCGCCGCGCACTGATTGCCGTCCACAAACCAATCGTCCACGGCTGTGCGCCGTTGGCTTGTGTGATGGCTCGGGTTTGGTAGGCGCTTGGCCGCAGTGAATGCGCCACCGCATTGGCGCTGAGCACGGCCGCACCCGCGCCGTCGGCCACCAAGTCCAAGATGGCGCTAACACCATCAATTTCCATGGCCACTTGGGCCCGCAAGCCCAGTGCGGCCAAACTACTTTCGACATGCATGCGCAGCGCATTGGGGCGGCTGGCGATCACCAACGGAATCTGCGCCAGGGCTGCCAACGCGATTGGGCCCGGGGGCGGGTCTTCGGCCAGGCCCGGGGGGCGGCGCTGCACCAGCAGCAGGGCCTCATCCGCCAGGGGTTGCAGCTCGACATCGGCGGCCGGTTGGGCGTTGTAGAGCACGGCGATATCCAGGCGGCCGGTTTGCAGGCCTTCCAGCAGTGAAGCAGACAGCCCTTCGGTGATCGACAAACGCGCCTGCGGTGACGCGGCCGCAAAGGCCCGCATCAACGGCACCGCCACGGTGCGCGCTACGCTGTTGGGCAGGCCCACAGTAACGCGGCCGCTGGGCTCGCCCCGCAGGGCAGCCAAGTCTTCTTGCGCCCGCGCCACCTGATGCAAGATGCCCCGCGCATGCGCCAAGAGCCGCTTGCCGGCTTCAGTGGGCGTGGCGCCGCGGCCGTTGCGCAGCAACAGGGGCTGGCGCAGTTCCACCTCGAGCTGGCGCACTTGGCGCGACAAGGCTGGTTGTGCCACATCCAGCAACTGTGAGGCGCGGGTGAAGCTATTGAGCTCGGCCACCGCGCAAAAGTATTCGAGTTGTTTCAGGTCCATTCGGGGCTTGCAAACACGGGCATTTCACAAGGCTTTGTATAGCGGGTCAGCATAGCTGCTAGTGGCCGTCCGCGCTGGTGCTGGGGCACTTGGTTTTTCACAATCTGAGCATGTCCATTGCGCCTTCGATGACTGAACCTTTAGCCGTTGCGGCCACGCTGCGCGGCATCTCATCCATGGCCACCCAAGCGGTGTTGGCTGAGCTGCGGCTGATGTACACCCAGCAAACTGCTGTGGCGGTGGACTTGCAAGCAGTGGGCGGGGTGGACGCGGCCCGCCGGGTGGCGGCAGGTGAGGTGTTTGACGTGGTGGTGCTGGCGGCCGACGCCATCGATCGGCTGGCCACCTCGGGCCATGTGCTGGCAGGTAGCCGGGTGGATTTGGTGCGCTCGCCCGTGGCGGTGTGCGTGCACCACGGCGCGGCCAAGTTGGACATCAGCAACGAAGCGGCGGTGCGCCAAGCCGTGGCGCAGGCGCCCACCCTCAGCTACAGCACCGGCCCCAGCGGCACCTATTTGGCGGGCTTGTTTCAGCGTTGGGGCCTGGCCGACGAAGTCGCCGCCAAGCTGGTGGTGCCGCCTCCCGGCACTCCGGTGGCGCAGCTCGTGGCCCAGGGGCAAGCAGAGCTGGGGTTTCAGCAACTCAGCGAGCTGATGCACGCCCCCGGTATCACGGTGTTGGGCAACTTGCCCGAGGCCATTGCCCACATCACCACCTTTAGCGGTGCGGTCTGTGCAGCCAGCGGGCAGCCTGACGCCGTGCGCGCCCTGCTGGCGCACTGGGCCAGCCCAGCGGCCACCCCGGCCAAACAGCGCCACGGCATGCAGCCCGCTTGATTTTTTTGTAGCACCACCCACCATGATCATCGACTGCCACGGCCACTACACCACCGCACCCAAAGCGCTGGAAGACTGGCGCAACCGCCAGATTGCAGGCATCAAAGACCCGGCGGTCATGCCCCGTGCGGCTGACCTGAACATCAGCGACGACGAACTCCGCGAAAGCATCACCAGCAACCAACTGCGCTTAATGAAAGAGCGCGGCAGCGACTTAACGCTGTTTTCCCCCCGCGCCAGCTTTATGGCGCACCACATTGGCGACTTGGCTGTCAGCAGCACCTGGGCGGCTATTTGCAATGAGCTGTGCTACCGCGTGAGCACACTCTTCCCCGATCACTTTGTGCCGGTGGCCATGCTGCCGCAGTCGCCGGGCGTTGACCCGCGCACCTGCATTGCCGAGCTTGAAAAATGCGTGCAGCAATACGGCGCGGTGGGCATCAACTTAAACCCCGACCCATCCGGCGGCCACTGGAAAGAGCCCCCGCTGACCGACCGCCACTGGTACCCCATCTACGAAAAAATGGTGGAGTACGACCTGCCCGCCATGATCCACGTCAGCACCAGTTGCAACGCGTGTTTTCACACCACCGGCGCGCACTACCTCAATGCCGACACCACGGCCTTCATGCAGTGCGTGCAGGGTGATTTGTTCAAAGACTTCCCCACGCTGAAGTTTCTGATTCCCCACGGCGGCGGCGCGGTGCCCTACCCCTGGGGGCGTTTTCGCGGCTTGGCGCAAGAGTTAAAGAAACCGCTGCTGACCGAGCATGTGCTTAACAACATCTTCTTTGACACCTGCGTGTACCACCAGCCCGGCATTGATTTGCTCAACACAGTCATCCCGGTCAAAAACGTGCTGTTTGCCAGCGAAATGATCGGCGCCGTGCGCGGCATTGACCCGGAAACCGGCCACTACTACGACGACACCAAACGCTACATCGAAGCCAGCACCCGTTTGAGCGCGGCTGACAAGCAGTTGATCTATGAAGGCAACACCCGGCGGGTGTTTGGGCGGTTGGATGTGCGGCTGAAGGCTCGGGGGGGTTGAGGGTGGTTGGCGCTCCTTGGTCCGCCCGCAGCCCCTGGGTAGCCCTTGGCCGCTTCACGCGCGCGGCGGACTCTGCGAGCCCGCTTCCCTGCGGTGCTCAAGCGCCGGGGCGAGTGCACAAACTCGGCTGCCGCCTCAAACATGTGCACTCGACCGCTGCGCGGCAACCCCGGCGCTTTGCGCTCCTCGGCGCTTGTAAGGCGCGTCCAACGGCCACCCAGGGTCTGCGGGCTGCGCACTGCTCGCACGCAGGGCACTACAGCCTTGAACAGATCGCGGATCGTCAGCCGGGGGCGACGGCGCGGGTGCATCAGCGGCGCCGAGAAGCGCAGGGCCAACCGGGTTGCGGCGAAGCCGTCAGCCGCAGCTGTTTGAGCACCGTTTGCGCGGGCCGCAGGCCTGTGCAAAAAGGGCGAGTTCTGCGGCTGCCCGGTGGGACCGAGCATCGCAGGGCAGTCCGCGCCAGCGGACCGCTGCTGCTAAGCCCGCGCCGCTGCCCCCGGCTGGCGAGCCGCGATCAGGGCGCAAGCTCAACCACAGTTCACCACTTAAGCGACCGAACATGTACGAACTAGGCATCGTCCACCGCCACATCCAGCGCACCGACCGCGCCACCACCGACGCCCTGGCCCCCTTGGGCAGCGCCACGGTGCACGAAGCCATGGGCCGCGTCGGTCTGCTCAAGCCCTACATGCGCCCCATCTACAGCGGCGCACAAGTCAGCGGAACGGCCGTC
>JAAFIY010000177.1 GCA_013297985.1 Comamonadaceae bacterium
TTGAATACAGCAGCGCGTCCACCCAATTGCTGGGCTTGGCGCTGTCGCGGGCCTTGGCCAAGCATGACCCCAAGCTGACCTTGGCCAGCTACCTATCGGCCAAGATTTGGCAGCCGCTGGGCTTGGCCGACAGCAGTTGGAGCCTAGACCGCCCGCGGGAAGCAGGCGGCATCGAAATGGCCTATTGCTGCGTGCACACCAATGCGCGCGACCTGGCCCGCATTGGCCAGATGCTGCTGCAAGGCGGCCAGTGGAACGGTGCCCAAGTCTTGCCCGCCGACTTCGTGGCCCGCATCACCCAGCCCAACCGTTTTGTGCGCTTCTACGGCCACAGCTTGTGGATGGACCCTGACTACAAAACTCCGTTTTATTACATGCAGGGCCACTTGGGCCAATACGTCATCGTGATTCCGCAGCACCAATTGGTGGTGGTGCGTCTGGGCCAATACCGCAAAAAAGAAAACACCCGCCACCCTCAGGTGTTGGACGAGGTGTACCGCTATGTGGATGAAGCAGTGGCCATGCTCAAGCGCTGACAAAGGGGCGGCCAACTAAAATCATGGGTTGCCCACAGCGGCTTGCCGACGATTTACACGCAGCCCCTCGTTGCCCCCCAATAAATAGGAAATTTGCACCATGCCTCTCGTCTCCATGCGCGAACTGCTCGACCACGCTGCGGCCAACGGCTATGGCATTCCGGCGTTCAACGTCAACAACCTGGAGCAAGTGCAGGCGGTGATGGAGGCGGCCAAAGAGGTCAATGCCCCCGTCATCTTGCAAGCCAGCGCGGGCGCGCGCAAATATGCGGGCGAGGCCTTCATCAAGCACTTGGTGCAGGCGGCGATTGAGGCGTACCCGAAGATCCCCATCGTGATGCACCAAGACCACGGCCAAAGCCCCGATGTGTGCCAAGGCGCGATCAATTTGGGTTTTAGCTCGGTGATGATGGACGGCAGCCTGATGGCCGACGGCAAAACCATTGCCGACTACGACTACAACGTGCAAGTCACCCGCGCCGTGGTGGACATGGCCCACAAATTGGGCGTGACTGTTGAGGGCGAATTGGGTTGCCTCGGGTCACTTGAAACCATGAAAGGCGACAAAGAAGACGGCCACGGCGCAGAAGGCACCATGACGCGCGAACAGCTGCTAACTGACCCTGAGCAAGCCGCCGACTTCGTGAAAAAAACCCAGCTCGACGCGCTGGCCATCGCCATTGGCACCAGCCACGGCGCCTACAAGTTCAGCCGCAAACCCACCGGCGACATCTTGGCCATTGACCGCATCAAGGCCATCAATCAGCGCATTCCCAACACGCATTTGGTGATGCATGGCAGCAGCAGCGTGCCGCAAGACTTGCTGGCGCAAATCAACCAGTACGGCGGCCAGATGAAAGAGACCTACGGCGTGCCGGTGGAAGAAATTCAAGCGGCGATCAAGTTCGGTGTGCGCAAGATCAACATCGACACCGACATCCGCCTGGCCATGACCGGCGCGGTGCGCCAGTTTCTGGCTCAGAACCCCGACAAGTTTGACGCCCGCGAATGGCTCAAGCCCGCGCGCGAAGCCGCCAAACAAATCTGCAAACAGCGCTATGTGCAGTTTGGCTGCGAAGGCCAAGCGGACAAAGTCACAGGCCACGCCCTGCAAGTGGTGGCGGGGCAGTACGCCAGTGGTGCGCTGGCGCAGGTGGTGAACTAAGGCCCTTGCTGTCGCAGTTCAAGGCTGATCGGGCTGATACGCCCATTTTGTCAGCCTAACCAGCTATAAAAAATATAGCAATCGCTGGTCAGGGCCCGTCAGGGCGCAGCGCGATGGGGGCCCACAGCGACGCATCGGCCTGCACCAAATCAAGCGGCCAGCGCTGGCCTGCAGCGTGGTCACGCACACAGCGCAGCACCAGCGGGCTGCGGTGGCGCTGGGGGCATGCGGCCAGCTCGTCGGGTGTCATCCACAGCGTGCGCACGATGCCCTCGTCTAGCGTTCGGCCGGGCTCCAAGTCACCCAAGGTGCCGCAATAGGCAAAGCGCAGATAGGTCACGTCTTGCGCGGCGCGACCACCCTGCGCAGGGCGATCAAAACGCGCCAAGTAAATGCCCACCAGCGCAGTGGGCACAAAGGGGTGGGCGGTTTCTTCTAGTGCTTCACGCGCCACCGCTTGGGCGGGGGATTCGCCGCGCTCCAAATGCCCAGCGGGGTTGTTCAGCCGCAAGCCTTCGGGGGTGTGTTCTTCCACCAGCAAATAGCGGCCCAGCCGCTCGATGATGGCGGCCACCGTTACGCTGGGGGCAAAGCGCTGCTCGGGGGTGGCGCTCACCCACTCTGCCCCTGCTGATGCCTCAGCGGCACAAGGTGTGCGCCAGGCCAAAGCGGCTGCGGATGAGCATGTCGTTCACATCACGCCCATAGCCGATGTACAGCTGCACGCCGCACAGGCTGCGTACATCCAGATCAGCCAACACCGGCACCAGCACGCTCGACGGCAACTGGCCAAACGACCATGCTGGCACTGGCGTGGCTGGGCTGTAGGCCTGCCAACCATTGCCATCGAGCAGGCCCACGGTGCTGCCCGCCACTGCAATCACGAACACTTGGCCCAAATCGCCCACTTCGCTTTGCGCCACTTGCAGCCGCAAATTGACGGTTTGCGCGCTGGTGGTGCCGGTGACGACTGCGCTGGCGGCCATGGGGCTAGGCGTGGGGGCCGGGGCACCGGCGACGATGTTCAAGTTCAGGCTGGCAGTGGCGCCCAAGCTGTCGGTGGCGGTGATGGTGGTGCGCCCAGCTGTGGCGGTGGTAATGCGCAGCCGATTGGGGCCGAGCTGATCCATCTGCACCAACACCGTGGCGTTGTTTTGGCCCCGGCTGCGAATCACGCCGCTGCCGCCGTCTAGCAGCACATCAAAGGTTTGGCCCGTGCCCACGGTGGCGCTGTTGTTAACCGCACCGGCGCCGCGGAGTGTGGGCACCTGGGGCATCGGGGTGGAGAAGCGCCAGGTGCGCTCCAGTGGCAAGCCATCGGCCGTGCCGCGAAAGCGCGCCGTGTAGACCAAGCCCGGTTGCAGCACCTCGGTGGGGATGAAGGCGCTGGCTGACTGCGGTGTGCTGGCGTCGCTCGCACGGCTGAGGATGCGGCCGGGCAGTTCGCGGTTGTTGGGTGTGGTGACGGTAAAGCCCAGCACCGCCAAGTTGCGGCTGTTGTCAATTTGCAGGCTGACCGGGTAGCCCACCGTGTTTTGGCCGGGCACCGGGTCGGGGGCTTCGGTGTCGGAATCAAAGCTGAGCGGGGTTTGCGTGTACCCCGGCGGCGGCCACACGCCCACCCAACCCGCAGGCGCGGCCACGCTGGAAGTGGCAGCGTCGACCACGGTGAGGGCCAGGCCAAAGCTCGGATGGGTGGTCACCGCGCCCAAGCCCACTTCGGCGGTGCGGCTGGAGAGCAGGCCGAAGCGGTGGTAGATGGCGGTCATGAGGCCGTCAATGGATGCAAAACCATCGTCCAAGCCAAAGCTGATGTTTTCACCCACGGCCGTCCAGCGGTAGCCGCTGGCGTTGACCCGCGTGCCCACGCTGCTGCCGGTAAAGCCGTTGGGAAACTGCGTGGGGTTCTGAACGTGCCCGGTCAGGTTGTTGAGCGCGAGGTAGTTGGAATGCCCCCGAGCCGC
>JAAFIY010000178.1 GCA_013297985.1 Comamonadaceae bacterium
GGCGGCGGATTTCAAAGTGCAGCTTGACCCGGTCGGTATCGGTGCTGCCCATCTCGGCAATCTTTTGCCCGCGGCGCACGGTTTGGTCTTCTTTGACCAGCAGCGTTTGGTTGTGGGCGTAGGCCGTCAAAAAGGTGTTGTTGTGTTTCAAGATCACCAAATTGCCATAGCCGCGCAGGCCCGCACCGGCATACACCACACGGCCATCGGCGGCGGCCACCACCGGGTCACCCGCTCGGCCGCCAATGCCCACGCCTTTGTTGCGTGCCTCGTCAAAGGCGGCCACCACCGTGCCGCTGGCGGGCCAAACAAAGCTGATGTCGTCCTCACCCGCGCTAGTTGCTGGGGGCGGTGCGGCTGGCGCTGCGGGCACCGTTGCCGTAGCCGGGGCTGTGGCCACTGCCCCGGGGCTGGGCGGTTGGGGCGTGCCCGCTGGTGGCAAGCCTTGCGGGCTGGCGCTAACCGCCGGTGTGGCGATCGGCGAGGTGGTGGGCGAGGTGGGCGATGTGACCGGTGAAGCGGCTGGCGGGGCCATGGGGCGGCCGCCGCCTCCTTCTGGGCTGGTGCTGTTAGCTTGCGGCGCTGTGGCCACCGCAAGCGGCACGGGCGCGGCCACTGCAGCGCCGGGCGGCACTACGCGCAGCACCTGGCCCACTTCGATGCGGTTGGGGTTTTCTAGTTGGTTCCAGCGTTGAATGTCGCGCCAGTTCTGGCCGGTTTCCAAGCCAATGCGAATGAGCGTGTCACCCGGGCGCACCACATAGCTGCCGGGGGGCGCTTCCACCGGGGCCGCTGCGGTGGGGGCCGAGGGCGCGGCGCCGGGCGCTGGGCTGGGCACCGCCACAGGCGCCGTCGCCGGTCGGCCGGTGACCACGGGGGCCCGGTCTTCCACCGGGGCGCGGCCGACCGGGCGGGTGCTGCACGCAGCCACCATCAGCAGCACAACCAGCGCTGCGCCCAAACGGGCCCGGCGGTGAAAAAAAGTAAAAAAGTCCATATCCAACAAGCAGTTACAACCGCCCATGTGACTCAATGCCTGATTTTAGGGGGACGAACTGCACCGCCTCCAACACGCGCCGCTGCAAGCCGTGCGCCGTGCGGTCCACCACCACCAAGGCCTGCTGCACGCGCCCGTGGGCGTCGGTGACCTCGGTGGGCGCAATCAGCCGCCCGCCGATGGCCAGTTGATCGATCCAAACCACGGGCAGTTCAGCCCCGCCAGCGGCCGAAATGATGGCGGCGTAGGGCCCACCCGATGCGTAGCCCTGCATGCCGTCGCCCAGAATCAATTGCAAGTTGGCCAGTTGCAAGGCCCGCACATTGGCGCGGGCGCGTTCGTGCAGGCCGCGTACGCGTTCGATGGAATACACCTCGGTGGCCACCTGTGCGAGCACCGCCGCCTGATAGCCGCAACCGGTGCCGATCTCTAGCACCCGCCCAACCAGGGGCCGCGCGGTATCTGCCCGTGCACCCGGGGCGCCGCACAGCAGTTCCACCATCCGCCCCACGATGCTGGGCTTGCTGATGGTTTGCTCCCAGCCAATGGGCAGCGCAGTGTCTTCATAGGCCTGGGCAATCAGCGCGGTGTCAATAAAGCAGTGCCGCGGCACCTGGTGCAAGGCCCGAAGCACGGCGGGGTGCTGCAAACCCTGCGCGGCCAGGCGTTGCACCATGGCTGTGCGCACGGCCGATGAATCCAGCCCCACGCCAGACGAAGTGGCCGCCAGCGCCGCCGCACCCTGAGGCACGGGTGCAAGGGCGCTGGGCCGATCCGTTGGGGTCAGCTTGGCCAAGGGCCCCACCCGGCTGGGCGCGGGCACTGATCGCAAATGACCCAGCGAGCGCGCGGGCTCTGCCGTATCCCAGCGTGCGGGAAATCGCGGGCGGCGATCGGCCTGGCTCATGGCGCAGGCCGCATCGCAATCGGGTGGCTCAAGGCACTACCGATGGACTGCGCCCAATAGGCCAGCCGGTCGTGGTCAGTCAAATCCACCTGCAGCGGCGTGACGCTGACATGGCCCTTGGCGGTGGCGGCAAAGTCAGTGCCATCGGCGTCGTCTTTGGCCGGGCCTGCGCCGCCAATCCAATACATGGTTTCGCCACGCGGGCTGGCTTGGGTAATCACCCGCTCTGCTGCATGGCGCCTGCCCAAGCGGCACACCTTCACCGGCTGCAACTCATTGCGCGGCCGATTGGGCACGTTCACATTCAACAGCCACGGACCCGGCGTGCGGTTGTGGCCTGACGGGCTGGCCGCATCGGCTGGGGCAATGTGCGGCATCATGGTTTGGACCATTTCGCGCGCCACGTCTGCGGCCGTGTCCAAATGGGCCCAGCCCTTCTCGACCTGCGACAGCGCAATGGCCGGAATCCCAAACAAATAGCCTTCCATGGCCGCGCCCACGGTGCCGCTGTAGATGGTGTCGTCGCCCATGTTGGCGCCGTTGTTGATGCCGCTCACCACCAAATCGGGCCGGTAGCCCAGCAGGCCGGTCAGCGCGATGTGCACGCAGTCGGCTGGGGTGCCATTCACGTAGCGAAAACCGTTGGCCGCCGTGTGCACATACAGCGGCGAATGCAGGGTGAGCGCATTGCTCTTGGCTGAGTTGTTTTGCTCCGGCGCCACCACTTCCACGTCGGCAATCTGGCGCAACGCGGCGTGCAAGGCCACCAGGCCGGGTGCTTGGTAGCCGTCGTCGTTGGACAGCAAAATTTTCATGAGGGACATGCTCGTTTGTGCGGGGCTTGAAATCAAATCAACCGCTACGGTCCAAAAAGACGACGGTTGCAGCTATTGAAATGATAGCGGCAAAGGCCCATGACGTGTTCGGTCTTTTGGGCCTGCCTGCCAGGGTGAGTTGGTCCCAGCCGAGACAGCGCCGGTTCAGCCGCCGCAAACGCTCTGCCTATCATGCGACGCTTTGACTCTGTGGCGCCCAGCCGCTGGCGCACATCCATTTTTTTGGGGACTCACCACATGCACGCTTGGCTTTGCACCAACCCCGTGGGCGTTGACGCCCTCACCTGGACCGAACAGCCCACGCCCACGCCCGGCGCGGGCCAGGTGCTCATTGAGATCAAGGCGGCGAGCCTGAATTTTCCTGATCTGCTGATCGTGCAGAACAAATACCAGTTCAAGCCGCCGCTGCCTTTTGTACCGGGCTCTGAATATGCCGGCACGGTGGCTGCGGTGGGCGAAGGCGTCAACCACCTCAAGGTGGGCCAGCCGGTGGCGTGCTTGTCAGGCACCGGCGGCTTTGCCACTCACACGCTGGCACCAGCCGCTCTGTGCATGCCGCTGCCGCCCGGTTTCCCGATGGTGGACGCCGCCGCGTTCATCATGATTTACGCCACCAGCCACCATGCCTTGATCGACCGCGCCCAACTCAAAGCGGGCGAAACGGTGTTGGTGCTGGGCGCCGCGGGCGGCGTGGGCACGGCAGCGATTCAGATCGCCAAGGCCGCTGGCGCGCGGGTGATTGCCGCTGCCAGCACCGATGAAAAATGCGACTTGTGCAAAACACTGGGCGCTGATGCCACCATTAACTACAGCACCCATCCCGCACCCAACGCGCTGCGCGAAGCCATCAAGGCCGCCACTGA
>JAAFIY010000179.1 GCA_013297985.1 Comamonadaceae bacterium
TCGCCGAAATCCAAAAATTTGCACCCAGCCAGCTGGAGATTTCCGACCGCGACGGCGACGGCCAGATCGAAGTGATCTTGAAACACGTCTACATCGAGCGGCGCATGATTCCGCTGAACATCTACCTGCAAGAAGCCTTTGACGCGGGCGACAACGCCCGTGCGCAAGCGCAGATGGAGCGCGCGGTGGTGGAGTACGGCAACGCCATCAAAGACTTGGTGTCAGCCAACATCTTTCCAGGCGACATGCTGTGGAAGAACTTTGGTGTCACCCGCCATGGCAAAGTGGTGTTCTACGACTACGACGAAATCGAATACCTCACCGACTGCAACTTTCGCAGCGTGCCCGCGCCGCGCAATGAAGAAGAAGAGTTGTCAGGCGAAATTTGGTACCAGGTGGGCCCGCGCGATGTGTTTCCCGAAACCTTCGGGCCGTTTCTGTTGGGCAACCCCGCAGTGCGCGACATCTTCATGCGCCACCACGCCGATTTGCTCGACCCCGCTTTTTGGCAAAGCCACAAAGAACGGATTTCGGCAGGCCATGTGCACGACGTGTTTCCCTACGAACAAAAGCGCCGTTTCATTCGCATGTTTGGCTCTGCCACCGCCAACACCGCCAGTTCATCCAAAGTCTGATTTCAACGCTTCAGGAGCCCCACGCCATGTCGCAAGACCCCATCGTCATCGTCAGCGCCGCCCGCACCCCCATGGGCGCTTTTCAAGGTGACTTTGCCGATCTGCAAGCCCACGACCTGGGCGGTGTGGCCATAGCCGCCGCCGTGCAGCGGGCAGGCATTTCGTCCGATGCGGTCAACGAAGTGCTGATGGGCAACTGCCTGATGGCAGGCCAAGGCCAGGCCCCCGCGCGCCAAGCCGCTTTCAAAGGCGGTTTACCCAAGGGCGCGGGCGCGGTCACGCTAAGCAAGATGTGCGGCAGTGGCATGCGCGCGGCCATGTTCGCCGCCGATATGTTGAGTGTGGGCAGTGTCGATGTGATGGTGGCTGGCGGCATGGA
This sequence comes from Comamonadaceae bacterium, assembly GCA_013297985.1. Classification (GTDB taxonomy): domain Bacteria; phylum Pseudomonadota; class Gammaproteobacteria; order Burkholderiales; family Burkholderiaceae_C; genus JAAFIY01. The sequence continues at coordinate 1,015 of JAAFIY010000179.1, forward strand.
AAGCATGACCCGCGCGCCGCACCTGCTGCTCAAAGGCCGCAGCGGCATGCGCATCGGTCACGACCGCATCTTTGACCACATGATGTTGGACGGCCTAGAAGACGCCTACGAGCCCGGCCGCGCCATGGGCACTTTTGGCGAAGACTGCGCTGCCAAGTACCAGTTCACCCGCGAGGCGCAAGACGCCTTTGCCATTGCCAGCGTGCAGCGCGCCAAAGCCGCCACCGACACCGGCGCCTTCCAGGCCGAAATTGCGCCGGTCACTGTCAAGACCCGATCGGGCGACGTGGTGGTGTCGGTGGACGAAGGCCCCGGCAAAGTCAAGCTCGACAAGATCCCCACGCTCAAACCGGCGTTCAAAAAAGACGGCACCATCACCGCCGCCAGCAGCAGCTCCATCAACGACGGTGCAGCCGCTTTGGTGATGATGCGGGCGAGCACCGCCGCCCAACTGGGCTGCAAGCCCCTGGCACGCATCGTGGCGCATGCGATGCATGCGCAAGAACCCAACTGGTTCGCCACCGCCCCGGTGGGCGCCACGCAAAAGGCCTTGGCCAAAGCAGGCTGGCAGGTCAAAGACGTGGACTTGTGGGAAGTCAACGAAGCCTTTGCCGTCGTGCCCATGGCGCTGATGGCTGAGCTGAAAGTGGGTCACGACATCGTCAACGTCAACGGCGGCGCATGCGCCTTGGGCCACCCGATTGGCGCCAGCGGTGCGCGCATCATGGTCACCTTGATCCATGCGCTCAAAGCCCGTGGCGGCAAGCGCGGCTTGGCCACCTTGTGCATTGGCGGCGGTGAAGGCACTGCTGTGGCTTTGGAGTTGGTGTAGCCTGACTTGCTACAAACTTAATAGCTATTTAGGCAGATAAATAGGGCGCAAGCGGCCTCTTTTCTTTAGGGCTTGTACGTGAGTAATCCCAGCGCACTCATCATTGGCGCATCGCGCGGCATCGGGCTGGAGTTGGTGCGCCAGTACCAGCAAGCGGGCTATGCAGTGACCGCCACCGCCCGCAGCGAAAGCGCCTTGGCGGCGCTGCGCGAACTGGGCGCCACCGCCATTTCACTGGACGTGGCCCAGTCGGCCAGCGCCAGCGGCTTGGGCCGGGCCACCAACGGCAGCCGCTTTGATGTGGCCGTCTACAACGCGGGCGTCTCAGGCCCGCGCGATAGTGGGCCCACGCCGCCGTCGACAGACGACTTCGACGCCGTGATGCACACCAATGTGCTGGGCGCGATGTGGCTCTTGCCGCAAATGGCTGAGGTGCTCGCGCCTGCGGGCGCCACCCTGCCCCGGCTGGCGGTGGTGTCGTCGCGCATGGGCTCGATCAGCGAGCGCAGCGGCCCCAACATGTGGCTGTATCGGGCCAGCAAGGCCGCTGTCAATTCGGTGTTGAAAGACATGTCACTCAGCCTGCAAGGCCGCGCTATTTGTGTGGCGCTGCACCCTGGCTGGGTGCGCACCGACATGGGCGGCGCCGGGGCAGATTTGAGCGTGCAGCAGTCGGCCGGTGACATCCAGCGCCTGCTGGCGGGCTTAAAGCCTGCCGACCATGGCGGCTTTTTCAACCACGACGGCCAGCGCATCAGCTGGTAGGCATTCGCTTTAAGGCCCCACCCATGCTGTTGTCTGAAGACCACCGCGCGGTGCAAGACGCGGTACGCACCTATGTGCAAGCTGAAGTAGCACCCCACGCCGCCGCCTGGGACAAATCGCACCACTTTCCGGCCGCACAGCTCAAGGGCCTGGCCGCCCTGGGCTGCTACGGCGTGGCGGTGCCCACTGAATATGACGGCGCGGGCTTGGACTATTTGAGCCTGGCGCTCATCTTGGAAGAAATCGCCGCCGGCGACGGCGCCACCAGCACCATCATCAGCGTGACTAACTGCCCGGTGTGCTCCATCTTGATGGCCTGGGGCAATGCCGATCAAAAGCAGCGCTTTCTAAAGCCGCTGGCGCGTGGCGACTGGCTGGGGGCCTTTTGCCTGACCGAGCCGCATGTGGGCTCACAAGCCGACGGGCTGACCACCCGCGCGGTGCGCGACGGTGGCCACTATGTGCTTAACGGCGTCAAGCAGTTCATCACCAGCGGCAAGCACGCCGATGTGGCCATCGTCATGGCGGTGACGGACCCGGCAGCGGGCAAAAAAGGCATCAGTGCTTTTGTGGTGCCCACCACCACGCCCGGCTACACCGTGGCGCGGCTAGAGGACAAAGTGGGCCAGCATGCCAGCGACACCGCGCAAATCGTGTTTGACAACTGCCGCGTGCCCGCCGATTGCCTGCTGGGCGTCGAAGGCCAAGGCCTGAAGATTGCGCTGAGCGGGCTAGAGGGCGGGCGCATTGGGATTGCCAGCCAGGCCGTGGGCATGGCCCGCGCGGCCTTTGAGGCGGCCTTGGCCTATGCCAAACAACGGATCAGCTTTGGCAAACCGATTTTTGAACACCAAGCCGTGCAGTTTCGGCTGGCTGACATGGCCACCCGAATTGAGGCGGCGCGTCAGCTGATTTGGCATGCCGCCAGCCTCAAAGACGCGGGCCTGCCCTGCCTGAAAGAAGCCGCCATGGCCAAGCTGATGGCCAGCGA
>JAAFIY010000018.1 GCA_013297985.1 Comamonadaceae bacterium
CACCATGCGCCGCGCTGACCATTTGATCGACATTGGCCCTAGCGCCGGCAAAGGCGGCGGCAACTTGGTGGCGCAGGGTGTGGCGGCTGACTTGATGGCCGAGCCCACATCCGTCACCGGCCGCTACTTGCGCGACGCCATGCGCCACCCCTTCAAACCGCGCCGCGCAGTGCCCGAGGGCTGCGATTTCATGCACCTGGCCGGGGCCACGCTGCACAACCTGCAAGCAGTGGATGTGGCGGTGCCCTTAAAGCGCTTGGTAGCCGTCACCGGCGTGAGCGGCTCCGGCAAATCCACGCTGGCGCGCGATGTGCTGCTGGCCAATGTGGCCGCGCTGGTCAGTGCCCGCAACAACCGGCAAGAGGCGCCGCGTCTAAGCGGTCTGAAAACCCTCAAAGGCATCGACAGCATTGAACGTGTGCTGGAAGTGGACCAAACCCCCATCGGCAAAACCCCGCGCAGCTGCCCCGCCACCTACATCGGCTTTTGGGACACCATTCGCAAGCTGTTTGCCGACACGCTAGAAGCCAAGGCCCGTGGCTATGGCGCCGGGCGCTTTAGCTTCAACACCGGCGAGGGCCGCTGCCCGGGTTGCGAAGGCCAGGGCATGCGCACCATCGAAATGAGCTTTTTGCCGGATGTAAAAGTGCTGTGCGAGGTCTGCCACGGCCAGCGCTTTAACCCCGAAACCCTGGCCGTCACCTGGAAGGGCAAACACATCGGCGACGTGCTGCAAATGCCGGTGGATGAAGCGGTGGCGTTTTTTGCATCCATGCCCAGCATTGCCCACCCGCTGCAGTTGCTGCAAGACGTGGGGCTGGGCTACCTCACCTTGGGCCAACCCAGCCCCACGCTCAGCGGCGGCGAGGCGCAGCGCATCAAGCTGGTGACCGAGCTGGCCAAGGTGCGCGACGAACTTCCGCTGCCCGGCCGCGATGGTGAATCGCCCCTGGCCGCCGCTGCACGCCACAAGCGCCGGTCACCGCACACCCTGTATGTGCTGGACGAGCCCACCGTGGGCCTACACATGGCCGATGTGGATCGGCTCATCCGCGTGCTGCACCGGCTGGTGGATGCCAGCCATTCGGTGCTGGTGATTGAGCACGACCTAGACGTGATCGCCGAAGCCGACTGGGTGCTCGACCTAGGGCCTGAGGGCGGCGCCGAAGGTGGCCGCGTGGTGGGCGCCGGCACGCCCGAACATTTGGTGCAGCAAGGGACGCACACCGGGGCTGCGCTAGCCGACGTATTGGCGCGCTCGAAATGATTGGGGTCCGAAATAATTGGGGTCAGACCCCAATTATTAAAAATGATAGCTAGAGGGCTGGTGTTTATTGCGGTAGAGGGTGGTTTGGTGCTTGGTCTTTCTGTGGGTCGTTGGGTGACGGACTTCCGCACGTGGTGTGCGGCAGGGCCTTGAGGGCTTAAGGGATCGCCGGTTTGGCCGCATGCGGCCAAACTGCCCTGCTGGTACTCGGGATCACAGGCCGCCGCAGAACTCGGCTGGCGCCTCAAACAGCTGCGGCGGACGGCTTTGCCGCAACCTGTGCTCCCTGCGTTCCTCGGCGGCATCCATGCGCCCCCAAGGCCCTGCCGCACACCACGAGCTGCGCACTGGCGCACCCCGCGTTCGACGGCAATGGGTGAAGCGCAGCAGTCGAGTGGGTGGCCCGATAGCGTAAGTAGAGGAGGAGAAGAGTCCAGTGGACTCTTCGGGGGACATGGAGCTATCGGGCTGCCCGCTCGGCTGTTGTGCTTCCAAGCAGAGCGCCCAAACCAAGCCCAAAAAACCTCAACACAAAAACAGCCGCTACCGCCCTAAAACACGCCGCATTCAGCTATCTTTTCAATAGCAAACCCAAACAATCGGGGTCAGACCCCAATTTTCAGCCGACTAACGCCGCTGCCCCACCACCACCCGCTCTTGCGGCGGGGCGAGTTTGATTTCGACCCAATTGCCGCTGCGTCCGCTGGGCATGGCCAGGGCCACGATGGGCAGGGGTGCGGTGCTGGCGCGGATCAGGGGCACGTCGGCGCGGGTGCCCGGCGCTTCGGTGTCGGCCGCACGCGGCAGCGCGGCGTTGCCCACGCAGGCACTAGCCAGGGCGTCGCGCTGCACGCGCACCTGGGTGGCACGTTGCAGGTCGGCCGGTTTGGCGCTGGTGATGTCGCGGCCCTGCGCGTCAAGCAGTTGCACGTCTTCAGAGCGCGGGGCCCAGCGGGCTTGGGGGCTGTTGGCATCGGTCACCCGCCCCGCCAGCACGCACAGCGGCTCGGGCGCGGCGGCTTGGGCCAGGGCGAGCGTGGCCCAGGCGCTGGCGGCAAGGGCGATGGCGGCGGTTCGTATCCACATGGCGGGGCTCCTCAAGGCAACTAGGGCGACTCGGTTGGTAACGCAACTTGGATGCGCGCAAACGCCAGAGGTTCATATCCCCACGGCAACTATCTGCTATACAAAACGTAGCTGGTAACGGTTATCTGATAAGCGCTTGAGATAAATCTAATAGGCGGAGCCACCCGTCAAGCGCTGCAAAGCCTCACGGTAGCGCGCGGCGGTTTGCGAAATCACCTCGGGCGGTAAATCGGGCGCTGGGGCGGTCTTGGGCCAGGGCTTGCCGTTCACCGTGGCCTGCTCCAGCCAGTCGCGCAGAAACTGTTTGTCAAAACTCGGCGGATTGCGGCCCTGTGCCAGCGCCTGGGCGTAGCTTTCTTGCGGCCAATAGCGCGATGAATCGGGCGTGAGCACCTCGTCCATCAGCACCAATTGGCCTGACTCGTTCAGGCCAAATTCAAACTTGGTGTCGGCAATCAAAATGCCGCGCTCGGCGGCGATGGCGCGGGCTGCTGTGTACAACGCAATCGCCGTAGCGCGGATTTGCTCGGCCAGCGGGGCCCCCACCATTTGCGCGGTGCGCTCAAACGTGATGTTTTCGTCATGGTCACCCACGGCTGCTTTGGCCGCTGGGGTGTAGATGGGCTGGGGCAGCTCGGCAGCGTTGGTTAATCCGGCTGGCAATGGCACGCCGCACACCGACTGGCTGGTTTGGTATTCGGCCCAGCCGCTGCCGGCCAAATAGCCGCGCACCACCGCTTCAATGGGCACGGGTTGAAGGCGCTGCACCAGCATGCTGCGGCCGACCACGGTGGCGTGTTCGTCAGGGGCCACCACGCTCAAGGGGTCTTCACCCGTGAGGTGGTGGGGGCAGATGTTTAGCCCCCCGGGGCCGAGCTTGGCAAACCAAAACAGGCTCATTTCAGTGAGCAGCGCGCCTTTGCCGGGGATGGGTTGGCCCATCACCACGTCAAAGGCGCTGATGCGGTCGCTGGCCAGCATCAGCATACGATGGGTACCCACGGCGTAGTTGTCGCGCACCTTGCCGCGCGCCATCAGGGGCAGGCTGTGCAACTGGCTTTGCAACACGGCAGGGGAATTTTGAGTGGGTGCAATGGCAGACATGCCGCGCATTGTGGCGCCACGCCACCGGGCAATCACCGCCGCCAGACACCCGAAAAAGTCATTTCCCTTGCGCGATGCCCGGTTAACATTAACTAATCTGTATACAAGCAGCGGCCAAGCCGCGCCCTATCTAAAGGAACACCCATGGCATCTGCGCGCGGCCAGTCAGGCAACACCTCGTTGGCACCCGCCAGCCCGGCCCGGCAAGCGGCGGCTGACGCGACCCATCAATCCAGCGCCCCAGGCGGCCTGGGTGTGCGGCTGTTCTCTAACCTGCCGTTTCGCGGCAAGGCTTGGTTGATCACCGGTGTGTTTGTGCTGCCCCTGGCGCTTTTGCTGGTGCTGCTGTTTAACGAACTCTTCGCTGACCTGCGTTTTTCGGCCAAAGAAATCGAAGGCGTGGGCTATGTGCGCAGCGTGCCGCCGCTGATGCAAGCAGCGCAAAACTACCGCCGGGTGTCTGCCGCTGAAGCAGCCAGCAAAACCCCGCAGCCCGATGCCGCACAGGCCAAAAGCGCGGTGGAGGCGGCCATGGCCAAAGTGGCGCAGGCCGAAGCCGCCAGCGGCGGCAATCTGGGCACGGCCAAGGCGGTGGCCGATATGCAGGCCAAGTTTCGTGCGCTGCCGGCCAGCAGCGGCGATTCATTGGTGGTGTTCAAGGCGCACAGCGCGTTTGTGGAATCCATCATCGGCGTGATCGACGCTGCCCTGGACGGCTCTAACCTGGCGCTTGACCCCGAGCCAGACACCTATTACCTGATGGACGCCGCCTTGGCCCGTGTGCCCTTGCTGGTGGAAAAAATGGGCGAGTTGCGTGGCGTGGGCAATGCGGCCTTGCTGGGCGCCGCCGTGCCGCCCGAAGCGCTAGAAATCATGCTGCACGCCAGCGCACTGGCCGACTACCTGGACACGGCACTTAAAGGCGACATCGCCAAAGTAACCGCCTTGCACCCCGGGCTGCGCGAAGCTTTCAACATGGAAGCCAGCCTGAAAGCCGCCGATGCGTTTCAGCTGTTGGCGCACAAGATTACCGCGCTCGGCGCCACCCTCAAACCAGACGACGCGCCCGCTTATCGGCAAGCAGGTAACGCCGCAGTCGATGGCCTGTATGCCATGCAAGCGGCCATGGTCAACGAGCTAGACAAACTGTTGCAGGCGCGGGTGGCGCAAATCAAGTTCAAGATCGGCTGGATCAGCGCCTTGGTGGCCGTGTCATTGTTGTTGGCCGCCTGGATGTTCATCAGCTTTGCGCGCGTGATGGCTGGCGGCCTGAAGTACGTGGGCGGCCACCTACACGCCATGTCTGAAGGTGATTTAAGCACCCGCCCCAACGCCCGCGGCACTGACGAAATGGCGCGCTTGGTGCACGACCTGGTGGCCATGCAAACCTCGGTGCGCACCCTGGTGGGGCAGTCGCAGCAAACCTCGCAAGGCATCTTGACGGCCAGCGAAGAAATCGCCGCTGCCGCCCGAGACCTGGCAGTGCGCACCGAAGAAAGCGCCAGCAACCTGCAAAGCACCGCCAGCGCTATGGAAGAAATCAGCAGCACCGTGGCGCTGACCACCACCAATGTGAGCGAAGCCGCCCGCTTGGCCACCGAGAACGCCGCGGCCGCTGAAAAGGGCGGCGCCGTCATCGGCCAGGTGGTGCACACCATGCAAGACATCAGCACCTCGTCGCAAAAGATCAGCGACATCATCGGCACCATTGACGGCATTGCCTTCCAAACCAACATCTTGGCGCTGAACGCGGCCGTAGAGGCCGCGCGCGCAGGCGAAGCAGGTCGCGGCTTTGCGGTGGTGGCGTCTGAAGTGCGCAGCCTGGCGCAGCGCAGTGCAGGCGCGGCCAAAGAAATCAAAGAGCTGATTACTGTGAGCTCTGAACGAGTGAGATCCGGCGCCGAAGTGGTGCAAGAAGCCGGCAACACCATGCAGCAGCTGGTGACCAACGCCCAGCGCATCAACGCCGCCTTGAGCGAAGCGGCGGTGGCCGTGCGCGAACAAGCCCAGGGCGTGGCCAGCGTGGGTAACTCGGTGACCACGCTGGATGAATCCACCCAACAAAACGCCGCGCTGGTGGAAGAGTCAGCCACCTCGGCGCAAGCCCTGGCCGAACAAGCGCAGGTGCTGGCCGAGCAGATTTCGCGCTTTCGCTTGAGCTGACGCAGGGTGCTGAGGCGGCGAGGTGCATCACCCCGGTGTACCACCCCATTTGCTATAGTTTAAATAGCTGCTTGCGCCCTTAAATAGGGCCGATCAGCCGTTTTTCTAGCGCAAGCCTGCGCTGCGTGAAGCAGCGATAATTAGGGCATGTCTGCCCCGCTTGATTCCGCGCTGCCAGCCCCGCTCGCTGCACAGCTCACGGCCCCGCTCACTGCCCCGGCCGTGAGCACCGGCGCGCCGCGCCAGCGCGTGGTGGTGGGCTTGTCGGGCGGCGTGGATTCGGCCGTCACCGCCTGGCTGCTCAAACAGCAAGGCCATGAGGTGGTGGGCATCTTCATGAAAAACTGGGAAGACGATGACGACAGCGAATACTGCTCGTCCAACATCGACTTTGTTGACGCTGCCGCCGTGGCCGACGTCATCGGCATTGAGATTGAACACGTCAACTTTGCGGCTGATTACAAAGACCGCGTGTTTGCTGAATTTCTGCGCGAATACCAAGCTGGCCGCACGCCCAACCCCGACGTGCTGTGCAACGCCGAGATCAAGTTCAAAGCCTTTTTAGACCACGCCCTGCGCCTGGGTGCCGACGGCATTGCCACCGGCCACTACGCCCGCACCCGCACCTTGGCCGACGGCAGCGTGCAACTGCTCAAAGGGCTGGACCCCGCCAAAGACCAAAGCTATTTTTTGCACCGGCTGAACCAGGCGCAACTGCGGCGCACGCGCTTCCCCGTGGGTGAACTGCACAAGACGGCGGTGCGCCAAATTGCGGCTGACATTGGCCTGCCCAATGCGCGCAAAAAAGACAGCACCGGCATCTGCTTTATTGGCGAGCGGCCCTTTCGCGCCTTTTTGCAGCGCTACTTGCACCAAGAAAGCGGCCCGATGCGCGACGACACCGGCCGCCTGCTGGGCCAGCATGTGGGCCTGAGTTTTTACACCCTGGGTCAGCGCCAAGGCCTGGGCATTGGCGGCGTCAAACCCCGCCCCGGTGAGCCCCCCGTGGCCGACGGCGAACACGCCCCCTGGTTCGTGGCCCGCAAGGCGCTGGACACCAACACCCTGTGGGTGGTGCAGGGGCACGAACACCCCTGGCTGCTGTCGCCCACTCTGCAAGCCGATGATGTGAGCTGGTGCGCGGGCGTGGCACCTGCGCCGGGCCCCTATGCCGCCAAAACGCGCTATCGGCAAAGCGATGCGGCTTGCACGCTATCGGCGACGGACGGCGGTTTTGCCTTAGCCTTTGCCCAAGACCAATGGGCCGTCACCCCCGGCCAAAGCGCGGTGTTGTATGACGGTGAGGTGTGTTTGGGCGGCGGCGTGATTGCATCGGCCAGCGGGCCGGGGCATGACCCGGCTACGTTGCCGCAGGTGCTGCCCACAGTGGCCCCGCGCGGACGTCGCCGCACCTCATCCAGGCCCTACCCCCAGCGGGCCTGAGGGACAGCGACAGCGTCGCCCGCCGCCCTACCAGCGCAACACCCGAGGCCCCAGCGCTGCGCCGATGGCGCCGGTGAGCGCAATGCCCAGCGTGTACCAAAGCGCCACAAAGGTGGGCGACGACTCGGTGCACACCAGCGCATAACCACAGGCACCCGCCGCACCGGCCAGCAGGCCCGCCGCAAAGCCTGCACGGCGCAGCCGCGTGGGGGCCAAGCCGCGCACCGCCCACAGCGTGGCGGCCAATGCGGGCAGCGACAAGGCAATGATCAGCCAGGGGCACAACAGCCATGAATGGCCGCGCACTTCCACCATGCGCTGTTCAGCAGGCGTGAACCACAGCCACAGCGCGCCCACCACAGCCATCACGCTCACTACCGCGACATTGGCGGCTTGGGCTTGGGATGTGGACGCTGCGGGCCGCGACAGCCGCGCCGTCAGCCACCCGGCGGCGACCACCAAAGCGCCGCAATACACCAGCTTGGTCCACGGCACATAGGTCAAAAACAAATGTGCGGGAATCATGTGGAACACGCTTAGGGCCAGCAAGGCGCTCAGGGCAAAGCCCAGCGCAGCGGCAGGCACCAAGCGCCGCGCAGCCACCGCGCGCGGCGCGGCACCGGCGTTGCGGGCCAGCAGCTCAATGAGTTGATCGGTCTTCATGGGTAACTAGGCCACGCCCACGGCGCGCACCAGCTCAGCCAGGCGTTTAAGGCCACGGTGCACCTGCACCTTGATGGCCGATTCAGATGCGCCGGTTTGCGAGGCGGCCTGCGCGGTCGACAAGCCTTCAATCTTGGTGAGCACGATGGCTTGGCGTTGGGCGGCGGGCAGCTCTTGCAGCAATTGTTCAAGGTCTCGTGCGGCGCCGCCGTCGTCAGGGGCAGTACCCAACAAATGTTCGTCTACATCGTCAATGGCGTCGTGCAGGTTGTCATGCCGACCGCGCCTGCGCCACAGGTCGACCAGCTTGTGGCGCGCAATGGCCACCGCCCAGGCGCTCACCGGGCTGCTGGCGTCATAGGTGCCGCGCTGCAAGTGCAGGGCCAACAGGGTTTCTTGCACCAGGTCTTCCACTTCATCGGGCGTGGACGCCATGCGGCGCCTGAAGTAGCCGCGCAGGCGAGACGAAAACAAGCCCAGGCAGTGGTGATAGGCGGCCTCATCCCCGGCCTGCGCTTGCAGCCACAGTGGCTTAACGGTGGTTTCGAACTCGCCCAGGCTGGCGTCGGCGCGCATGAGGTAAACCAAGCTCCCAGATTGGCAGCGGTGTGCACACCGCAGGCCAGTGCGGCGCAGCGCCGCACCCAGCCGGGGCCGATTGTGCCGGGTGCGCCGGGCCACGCCAGCGCGACTGGGGCGCCGGGTTGCATGGGACGGGTTCACGCGCATCGCAGCCTGCCGCTTTAGCGCTGGGGGGCGGCGCCAAATCGGCGCGCCAGCAAATGGTCGACTGACACCGCGCCGGGGCCGCGCACCACCAGCCACAGCAGCACCGCTGCCCACACGCCGTGAGTGGCATAAGCCGACGGGTACACCAGCAGTTGAATCACCGCTGTCATGCCCAACAGGCCCAGCGCAGCAAAGCGTGTGCCCAGGCCCAGCAGCAACAGCACGGGCAAGGCGTGTTCGCCCAGCGCCGCCATCACCGCGCCCAACTCGGGTGGCAGCAAGGGCAATTTGTATTCGTCGCGAAACAAATCCACCGCAGAGGCCGACAGGCGCGGCCAGCCTATTTCAAAGGTGCCTGACACCAGGTCAATGGCCAAGCCTTCAATCTTGGTCTGCCCTGATTTCCAAAACACGGCGGCCACCGAAAAACGGCCGAGCAGGGCAATGGCGGATTCAGGAATGCGCCGCATCCAGCCGTGCGCCAGATGCACCAGCCGCTGGGCACGATCGATTGCACCCATCGGCGGCTGCGTGGTCAAAGTGGGATGAACGGGCAGCGGGTGCGGGGTCATGACAAAGCCTCTGTGAAAACCGGCGCGGCGGTATCCGCCACCTGCACGGCAGTGATGAGTTCGTGGGCCAGCAGGGTGCCCAGTACGTCGGGCAGGTTGGCGTGTGCGTGTGCAGCCGAGGCCGATGCGAGCGATTCACCCCCGTGCAAGGCGGCTGTCAGTGCCGCATCGGCCGGGCGCATGGGCAGCACCAGCGCATCGTCGCCAGACCGAAACACCAGCGCCGACTGCGATTCGGCCACGTCAAGCGTTTGCAGTGCCGCGTCACGCGCGGCCTCATCGCCTTGGTGGGCTTGCCACACGGCAACGACCGCATAGGCCGACTCAATCACCGTCAAACAGGGGTGAAGCGTCAAGCGCAGGCGGGCCACTTGGTCCGCGTCGCCCAGTGCATCTGCCAAGGCTTGCGCAGGCAGGGGATTGATGTCTGCGGCATGCAAGGCCTGCCAACGCGCAAATTCCAAGCGCGCCAGGTCAGGCAAATACGGCAGGTCTTGTGCAGGGGCAAAGGTAGCCAACCAAGCGGCAAAGCCATCGCCGTATTGATGCATCAGCGGCGAGCGTGGCGGATGCGCCCGCACAAACACCCCCGCCATCGCCGTAAAAAATTCGTCGCCCACCCACTGGCGCACCACGGGGAAGGTGTCTCCCAGCACTGCGGTCAGTGAATGCATCACGTTGTTGCGGTAAACCGCCAGCCGGGCGCTGGGGTCAGAGGCATTGCAGGTGCGCAAAGCCGTAGGCGCGGGCGCCAAAGGGTCTAGCAAGGCAGCGGCCAGCGCGGAAATGGGGTAATGGGTGAGCGCAGGCATGTGGTTCACACCGCGCAAGCGGCTGCCGCAGCCCGCGCCGACAGCCCACGCTGCTGCTGAAGCGCAGCGGCGCGTTGCGCTTCGGCCTGCAGCACCGGCAGCGGGGGGATGTCGTTGTCGCGTTCAATCAGCGTGGGTACGGGGCCCAGCCATTCGATGGTGCGGGCATACAGGGCCCACACGGCGGCATCGACGGGTGCGCCGTGGTGGTCAATTAAAAGTCGGTCGCCAGCTGCGTCGGCGTCTTCGGCAAAGCCCGCCAGATGGATCTCGCCAATGGCTTGGGGCGGCAAGGCGCTAATCAATTCCCAGGGGTCGCGCTGGTGGTTCACGCCGCTCACATAGGCGTTGTTCACATCCAGCAGCAAGCCGCAGCCAGTGCGGCGGACCACCTCAGCCAGAAAGCTGCCTTCGTCCATGGACGAATCGACAAACTCCACATAGGTGCTGGGGTTCTCAAGCAGCAGCGTGCGTTGCAGCGCGCTCTGCGTTTGGTCAATGTGATTGCACACCCGCTGCAAGCTGGTGGCGTTGTAGGGCAGCGGCAGCAAGTCGTTGAACCAATGGCCACCATGGCTGGACCAGGCCAAATGCTCGCTGAACCAGCGTGGCTCAAAGCGCTGCAGCAAACTACGCAGGCGTTGCAAGTGAGCGGTGTCCAGCGGGTCTTGGCCGCCAATCGACAAACCCACGCCATGGATCGACAGCGGCCAGCGTTCGCGCACCTGCTGCAGGTGCTTGAGCATGGGCCCGCCATCGACCATGTAGTTCTCAGCATGCACTTCCAAAAAACCGATGCAGTGGGCGGCGCCGGAGCGAGCCCCAGCCCACAAATCGGCCACGTGGCTTGCTTTCAAGCCGATGCCAGCCAGGGCCATGGGTGCGTCAGCGCTCGATTGCATGGCAGTGGGCTGGGTGGGCTTGGCTTAAGGGGACGTGGCCAGTCGTGCGGCGATTAGGCTTTTTCTTTGAAATCTTTCAGTTGGCCAAAACCGGTGGGCGAGGTTTTGCTGGCCATCTTCACGCAGCTGCCTTTGGCCACCAGTGACCACGCATTGCCTTGAAAGTCACGCACGCTGGTGCCCGCGCAGGTAGTGCCGGGGCCGGCGGCGCAGTCGTTCTTGCCCTTCAGGGCCACGCCAAAGCATTTTTCTTTGTCGGCGGGCTGAGCGTAGGCAGGGGCTTGGGCAAAAGCCAGCACGGTGCCCACGGCCAAAGCGAGGGCGGCGACTTGAGACGATTGCAGGCGAGCGGTTGACATGCGAAGTAACTCCAAAAAAAGCAAGGGTTGAATAAGTACGGCGTTGTGAGGTGGGCACTGGGCTTCGCTGAAAGAAGCAGGCTTTTCCACATGCACCGAGTGGTAATTCGCGCCAGGCGCTCGGTTGGTTACACCGATTGCAAAAAATTTTTTGAGGTGCCGCTGCGGCTGTGGGGGCGCCGGGCTGCGCGGGTGGCGGGCGCAAGGCCGGGGCGTATCGGGGAAAGGCGCTTTTGGGGAAGCTTCGAGGCGCTCTAAGGGCGCTTTAGGTGCGCTTTAGTTGCGCTTTAGGTGCGCTTGACGGGCGCTTGACGGGCGCTTGACGGGCGATCAAAACAGCCCTTATGGGGCCACGGCGCCCGGCCACAGCCGGTTGATCAAGGCCGCCAGCTCCAGCGGCTTGAAGGGCTTGGTAAGAACGTGGTCCATGCCCGCAGCCAGGCAGTCATCCAGTTCGGCTTGGGTGCTGGCGCCCGTCACGCCAATGATGGGCAGCCGCTTGCTGTTGGCGGCGGCTTCTTGCTGGCGGATGGCGCGGGTGGCTTCAAGGCCGTCCATCACCGGCATTTGCACGTCCATCAACACCAAGTCATAGGTGCCGCTTGCCAGAGCCGCCAAGGCTTGCTGCCCGTCTTCTGCCCCGTCCGAGGGCACGCCCAGCTTGGCCAGCACGGCGCGGGCCAGTTTGAGGTTAAGCGGGTGGTCGTCCACCACCAGAGCGCGAAGCGACACCGGCGGCGGCCTCGTCAGAAGGGGATGTCGTCGTCAAGATCGTCCATGCCGGTGGACGACGCGGGTGCGCGCTGCGGCGCAGGGCGCGGCGCGGCACCGCCGCCTGCCGCCGCCGGGGGGCGTGCCCGCGCGGCCGGGGCCGGTGCGGGGGCGTCGTAGCTGTCGTCGCTGCCGCCCATGGCACCGCCGCCAGCACCACCGCGGCTGCCCAGCATTTGCATTTGATCGGCGCGGATTTCGGTGGTGTAGCGCTCTTGGCCGCTTTGGTCGGTCCATTTGCGGGTGCGCAGCGAGCCCTCGACGTAGATTTGCGAGCCCTTGCGCAGGTATTGGCCAGCAATCTCAGCCAAGCGGCCGTTGAAGACGATGCGGTGCCATTCGGTGGCTTCGCGCATTTCGCCGCTTTGCTTGTCTTTCCATTTGTCGGTGGTGGCCACGGTGACGTTAGCCACTTGGTCGCCATTGGGAAAGCTGCGCATTTCGGGGTCACGCCCCAGGTTGCCCACCAAAATGACTTTGTTGACTGAAGCCATGCCGAATCCGTCCTGCTGAAGTTGTCACCGACACCACGCGCCCCGCACTATTGCGGCCAAGCGGAGCACGCACTGGGCGGCGATTATGCGCGGCGCGGCCCTCCAGCGGGCATGCGCCAGGCCAGCGCCAGCCAAAGCGCCAAACCCAGGGCGCAGGCGGCATACAAGGCTACGGGCCCGCCCTGCGACAGCAGCAAGCCCCCCGCGCTGCCCCCCACAAAAAACCCCATGGATTGCAGCGTGTTGTAAACACCCATGGTGGTGCCGCGCGCAGCGGGTGGCGCCAAGCGGCTGGCCAGGCTGGGCTGGCTGGCTTCCAAGATGTTGAAGCCGATGAAAAACACCGTCAGCGTCAGCCCCAAGCCCAGCACGCTGGGCTGGCCTTGCGCCGCCCAGATCAACGCGCCCTGCACCAGCAGCAGCAAGCCGATAGCGGCCAAAAACACCGGCCGCAGCAGCCCCCGCCGCTCCAGCGGAAACAGCACTCCGCCCATCACCGCGAATGACACCAACACCGCAGGCAGATACACCCAGGCGTGTTGGGCGGCGGGCAAACCGGCGGTGCTGAGCAAGCTTGGCAGATGCAGCCACATGGCCAGCAGCACCGCGTGCAGCACAAACACGCCCGCATTCAGCCGCAGCAGGGCGCGATCAGTCAACACTTGACGCAGCCCAGCCCAGAAGGCGGGGCGTTCGCTTGACGGTATCCGCGGTGGCTCCGCTGGTACCGCCCACAGGACCACAGCCATACCCAACAGCGCCAGCACCGCTGTCAGCGCCAACAGGCCTTTTAAGCCGACCGCTGCACCCAGCACCGGCGCCAGCAACAACGACAACGCAAAGGTGCCGCCAATGCTGGCCCCCACCAGTGCCATGGCCTTGGTGCGCACGGTGTCGCGGGTGAAATCAGCCAGCAGCGCGGTCACTGCCGCCGACACCGCACCGGCCCCCTGCAGCGCCCGGCCCACGGTGAGCAGGGCTAGCGTGTCGGCCGCTGCCGCCAGTGCGCTGCCCAAGGCAAACACTGCCAAGCCCGCCACGATCACCCGTTTGCGCCCCCAACGGTCAGAGGCCGCCCCCAAGGGCAGTTGAAGCAGGGCCTGGGTGAGCCCGTAAATGCCCATGGCCAAGCCCACCCACGCCGGGTTGTCACCGCCGGGGTAGTGCCGGGCTTCCAGCGCAAACACCGGCAGCACCAAGAACAGGCCCAGCATGCGCAAGGCGTAGATGCTGGCCAGCCAGCCGCTGGCGCGGCGCTCCAGCGCGGTCATGCGGTGGGCGCTGGGCTCGGTTGGGGGGGTGGCGGAAGGGGCCGCGTCGGTGATCACGGAAGGCACAGAGGGTGCAGCGCTCAAAAGTCGATTGTCTCGCACCGTGCGGCGGCGCTTGGGCGACATGCTGCGCTGCAGCGCAATGAGCCCTATCATGCTCGGTTGGCCTGTACGGCCGCCACTTCAGCCCAGCGCGTGACCGATCTGTCTCATCCCCCTTTGTCCGACGACCCCGGCCGCCCCCTGGCGCAGGCCCTGCGCGAGCCGAATGCGGCGGGCTACATCCGCATCCGTGGCGCGCGCACCCACAACTTGAAGGCGCTGGACATTGACATCCCCCGCCAGCAGCTGGTGGTGGTGACGGGCTTGTCGGGCTCGGGCAAAAGCAGCCTAGCCTTTGACACCCTGTATGCCGAAGGCCAACGCCGCTATGTAGAAAGCTTGTCGGCCTACGCACGGCAGTTTCTGCAGTTGATGGACAAGCCCGATGTGGACTTGATCGAAGGCCTGTCGCCCGCGATCTCCATCGAGCAAAAAGCCACCAGCCACAACCCGCGCAGCACCGTGGGCACGGTGACCGAAATCCACGACTACCTGCGCCTGCTGTTTGCCCGCGCGGGCACGCCGCATTGCCCCGACCACGGCCTGCCCCTGCAAGCCATGAGCGTGAGCCAGATCACCGACACCCTGCTGGCCGACTGGGCCGAGCGTCGGGTAATGGTGTTGAGCCCCGTGGCCCGCGAACGCAAAGGCGAGTTTGAACACGAGCTGGCCCACTGGCAGGCCCAAGGCTATGTGCGCTTTCGCATCGACGGCCAGGTGGCAGAGGCCGACACCCTGCCCACCTTGGTGAAAACCGAGCGCCACAGCATCGACGTGGTAGTTGACCGCCTGCGCCTGCGCCCTGACATCCGCCAGCGCCTGGCTGAAAGCGTCGAAGCCGCGCTGCGCCTATCTGACGGCCGGGTGCTGGTGGTGGACATGGACGCTGAAAGTGGCACCGATGCCGCGACATCTGCCAAGCCCGACGCTACAAATTCTGTAGCTGCTTCGGCCCTAAAGATGGGCGAAGAACGGCTTTTTTCTTCCAAGTTTGCCTGCCCCATCTGCAGCTATTCGCTCACCGAGCTAGAGCCCCGGCTGTTCAGCTTTAACTCGCCCATGGGCGCCTGCCCCAGTTGCGACGGCTTGGGGCATCAAGATTTCTTTGACCCCGACCGGGTGGTGGCCTTCCCCAGCTTGAGCATTGCCAGCGGCGCCATCAAGGGCTGGGACCGGCGTAACGGCTACTACTTCAGCCTGATCGAATCGGTGGCCAAGCACTTCGGCTTTGATGCCGAGCTACCCTGGGAAGAACTGCCCGAAGCAGCCCGGCACGCGGTGCTGCATGGCTCGGGCGAAGAGGCCATCAAGTTCAACTATGTGATGCAGTCGGGCAACTTCGAGGGCAAGAAGGTCTCGCGCAAGCATCCGTTTGAAGGCGTCATTCCCAACTTGCAACGCCGCTGGCGCGAAACCGACAGCGCCGTGGTGCGCGAAGACTTGGGGCGCCTGCGCGGTACCCGGGCGTGCGTGGACTGCGGCGGCACCCGCTTGCGTCGCGAAGCGCGCTTTGTGTTTGTGGGCACGGGCGACCAACAACGCAGCATCTACGCCATTGGTGCGGCCACCTTGGCGCAGGCCCAGGCCTACTTTGAGGCGCTGACCTTTGCAGGTTCTAAAGCCGATATTGCCGACAAGGTGGTGCGCGAAATCGCCGCGCGCCTTAAGTTTTTGAACGATGTCGGATTAGGCTACCTCAGCTTGGAGCGCAGCGCCGACACCTTGTCGGGCGGCGAATCGCAGCGCATTCGCTTGGCCAGCCAAATCGGCAGCGGTTTAACCGGCGTGATGTATGTGCTGGACGAACCCAGCATCGGCCTGCATCAGCGCGACAACGACCGGCTGATTGGCACCCTCAAGCACCTGCGCGACTTGGGCAACAGCGTGATCGTGGTCGAGCACGATGAAGACATGATCCGCGCCGCTGACTGGTGCATTGACTTAGGCCCAGGCGCGGGCGTGCACGGCGGCCAGTTGCTGGCGCAAGGCAGCGCAGACGAGTTGGCGGCGGCCGCGCAATCGGTGACGGGCCAGTATTTAAGCGGCGCGCGCCGCATCGCACTGCCCCACCCACGCGTGCTACCCAAAGCCCCGCAGCCCGCGCCCTTTGTGGCCACGGTGGACGACAACGCGGCCTACATCGATGTAGCCGAAGCCCCGGGCTGGCTGCGCGTGTTGGGCGCGCGTGGCCACAACCTGCGCGGCGTGCATGTGGACATTCCCGTGGGGCTGTTCACCTGCGTAACGGGCGTAAGTGGCTCGGGCAAATCCACCCTGGTCAACGACACCTTGCACACTGCGGTGGCCAAGCTCTTGTACCGGGCGCATGACGAGCCCGCGCCGCACGGATCCATCGTGGGCTTGAGCCAGTTTGACAAGGTCATCAACGTCGACCAATCGCCCATTGGTCGCACGCCGCGCAGCAACCCGGCCACCTATTGCGGCGTGTTCACCGCCATCCGCGAACTGATGGCCGAGACCAACACCGCGCGAGAGCGTGGCTACGGCCCTGGGCGCTTTAGCTTTAACGTGGCCGGTGGCCGCTGCGAGGCCTGCCAGGGCGATGGCATGGTGAAAGTCGAGATGCACTTTCTGCCCGATGTGTATGTGCCCTGCGACGTGTGTGGCGGCCAGCGCTACAACCGCGAAACGCTGGATGTGCAGTGGAAGGGCAAGCACATCGCGCAAATTTTGGACTTGACGGTAGAGGCGGCCTACGCTTTTTTCAAAGATGTGCCCACCATCGCCCGCAAGCTGCAAACGCTGTTGGATGTGGGCCTGAGCTACGTGCGCTTGGGCCAAAGCGCCACCACCTTGTCGGGCGGCGAGGCGCAGCGGGTGAAGCTGGCGCTGGAGCTGTCCAAGCGCGACACCGGCCGCACCCTGTACATCTTGGACGAACCCACCACCGGCCTGCACTTTGCCGACATTGAGCTGCTGCTGCGCGTGCTGCACCAACTGCGCGACGCGGGCAACACCATCGTGGTGATTGAGCACAACTTGGACGTCATCAAAACGGCTGATTGGCTGATTGATATGGGGCCCGAGGGCGGATCTGGCGGCGGCCAAGTGGTGGCCTGCGGCACGCCAGAACAAGTGGCCGCAGAGCCCGCAAGCCACACCGGGCGCTATTTGGCCCGGGTGCTGCGCCCGGCTTGCATGCCCAGCCGGGCCACTGCCTGAGGCGCGGCTCAGACCTCGAACGGCTAGGATGAACGCGCTGCAGTAGCCCTGCAGCCGCGATCACAAGTAAAACCACGAGGAGACCCGGCCATGTCTTTTGCGCACACATCGTTCGCACCCCCCGCTCGCCGACGACTGCTGACCAGCGCCGTGGTGGGCGCTGCCCTGCTGGCCAGTGGCTGCGCCAATCTGGCCCCCGGCACCGCCTCGGGCGATACGCTGGCACAAGGTTTTTCACAGCAGCGGCTGGCGCGCATTGGCCCACCCGTGCAAAGCGCCGTGCTGCAGACCAACTTTGCGCCCGGTGCGGTCACCTTGGTGGCGCGCAACGGGCAGGTGGTGCACTTTGAAGCCCACGGCCATCTGGATGCGGCCAAGACGAAGCCGATGCAAAAAGACAGCCTGTTTCGGCTGGCCTCGATGACCAAGCCCATCGTGACCACCGCCGCCATGATGCTGGTGGAGCAGGGCCGCTTAAAGCTCAATGATCCGCTGGTGCGCTGGCTGCCTGAACTGCGCGATTTGAGAGTGATCACCGCCACCGGTGACGAACCACTGGCCCGCCCCATCACCGTGCAAGACGTGATGCGCCACACCGCTGGCTTTGTGTATGCGGGCAGCACCCGCCACCCGCGTATACGCGAGCTGTACAACCAGCTCAACATCGAGTCGCGCGAGGTGGATATCACCACTGAGCAAATGCTCGTCAACCTGGGCCGCATTCCTTTGTCGCAGCAGCCGGGCACGCAGTGGGAATATTCCATCTCCACCGACGTACTTGGGTTTGTGGTGGAACGCGCTGCGGGCAAGCCGCTGGACGTGGTGCTGAAGGAGATGCTCTTTGACCCCTTGGGCATGAAAGACACCACCTGGTGGGTAGACCGCGCCAACCAGCCGCGCATGGCCGAAGCGCCCGACAGCGATCCACAAAAAGCGCCCATGCTGCTGGCCTACCGGCAGGACTACAACCCGGCGGGTAAGAGCTACTTCAAAGGCGGCGCGGGCTTGGTCAGCACGGCTGAGGACTATTTGAAATACGCGCAAATGATGGTGAATGGCGGCGTGCTCAACGGCCGCCACTACCTGTCGCGTAAGACGGTGGAGCAAATGCTGTCCAACCACATCGTGGGCATGTCGGGCAACCCCAGCAGCACCACCGGCCCGGGCTACGGTTTTGGCTTGGGCTTTGGGGTGCGCCTGGACGAAGGCATGGGCTGGGCCCCTGGCAGCAAGGGCGACGCCATGTGGGCCGGCGCCTGGGGCACCAGCTTCTGGATTGACCCGAAAGAAAAGCTGGTGGGCATCTTCATGGCCCAAGGCCCCAGCACCCGGGTGCAAACACGCATGCTCTACAAGAGCTTGGTGTACGGCGCTTTGGTGCAGTAAACGCGGCTGATCACGCTGCGCACTTCGATTTCTTGCTGCGCCCGCGCGCCACCGCACTTGCCCGCAAACGCCCCACACGCCTTCACCCCGCGCGACCTGTTCGCCGCCTTGGTGGTGGTGGTGGCTTGGGGCTTGAACTTTGTGGTGATGAAGATTGGCTTGCGCGAGTTCACGCCCTTCCAAATGGGTTTGGCGCGCTATGTGTTTGCCGCGCTGCCGCTGGTGCTGCTGGTGCGCCCGCCCAATTTGCCCTGGCGCTTTGTGGCGGCGTTTGGTCTGCTGCAGGGCGTGGGGCAATTTGGTTTTTTGTTTGTGGCGCTGCAGGTGGGCATGACGGCTGCGCTGGCCAGCGTGCTGATGCAAACCCAGGTGTTTTTTACTGCGCTGCTGGGTGCGCTGTTTTTGTCAGAACGCCCGGGCAAGCCGCTGCAGCTGGGCCTGCTGTTGGCTGCGGGCGCGCTGCTGTGTTTTGGCATCGGCGTGCAGGGCGGTGCGGGGGTGGCGGCGGCTAGCCGCATCACCGCGCTGGGGCTGGTGCTGAACCTGTTGGCGGCGTTCATGTGGGCGGCTTCCAACATCGTGGCGCGGCGTGCCCAAGCGCATGCGGCGGCACACACCCAAGCGGGCCGCTACGACCCCATCGCCTTTGTCGGCTGGAGCAGCGTGGCACCCATCGCCCCGTTTGCGGTGATGACGCTTGCCTTTGACGGCTGGGCCGCGCAAAGCGTGTGGCTCACCGCCAGTTGGCAGGCCTGGGCCGTGGCGGCTTATCTGGGCTGGGTGGCCACGCTCTTGGGCTACGCCTTGTGGACAGGCCTGCTCAGCCACCACGCCGCCAACCGCGTGGCCCCCTTCAGCCTGGCCGTGCCGGTGGTGGGGCTGCTGGCGGGCTTGCTGCTGTTGGGCGAAGTGATCACGCCCTGGCAGTGGGCGGGCTCGGCCTTGGTGGGCGTGGCCCTGGTGGCGGTGATGTTTGGCAGCCGCTGGGCTCGATTGCGCTAGTTGCTACTATTTTGATAGCTCCTTAGGCAGCTAAATAGAGCGCTAGCGGGGCATAGGGCTTAAAGCGATGCAGCGCCTGCCGTGCCCACGTCAAAACTGGCCAGCCGCTCCAATGCCCGCACCATGGCCGAATGGTCCCAGGCCTTGCCGCCTTGGGCCACACAGCTATTGAACAGCTCTTGCGCGCTGGCCGTGTGGGGCAGCGAGACACCCAGGGCGCGGGCGCTAGACAGCGCCAGGTTCAGGTCTTTTTGGTGCAGCTCGATGCGAAAGCCAGGGTTGAAGCTGCGCTTGATCATGCGCTCACCATGCACCTCCAACACCCGCGATGCGGCAAAGCCGCCCATCAGCGCCCGGCGCACCCGCTCGGGGTCGGCCCCGGCCTTGGCCGCAAACAGTAGGGCTTCGGCTACTGCTTCGATGTTGAGCGCCACGATGATCTGGTTGGCCACCTTGGCGGTTTGGCCGTCGCCATTGGCGCCTACCAAGGAGATGTTTTTTCCCATGCGTTCAAACAAGGGCAGCACGCGCGCAAATGCCGCCTCAGGGCCGCCCACCATGATCGACAGGGCGGCGTTTTTAGCGCCCACTTCGCCACCGGACACGGGTGCGTCCAAGTAGTCGCAGCCCAAGGCCTGGATGCGGGCGGCGAAATCTTTGGTGTGAATGGGTGAGATCGAGCTCATATCCACCACCACCTTGCCTGCGGTGAGCCCCGCCGCCACGCCGGTGTCGCCAAATAGCACCGCTTGCACATCGGGCGTGTCGGGCAGCATGGTGAAGATCACCTCGGCCTGCTGCGCCACCTGCTGCGGGCTGCTGCAGGCGATGGCTGCGCTTGCGGCCACGCTGGCGGGCAGTTGGCTGCGGGTGTGCACATGCACCCGATAGCCTGCTGCAATCAAGTGGCCCGCCATGGGTGCGCCCATGGTGCCCAGGCCAATGAAACCCAGGGACGGTGATTCGATAGAGGTCATCTGTGCTCCTTTTGGGGTAACTCAAACCACCGCCTGACGCCAGTGCAAACCCGCCTGGGTGGTGGTGGCGGGCTTGTATTCACAGCCCACCCAGCCGCTGTAGCCGATGGCGTCCAGGTGCGCCAGCAGCCAGCGGTAGTTGATTTCGCCGGTGCCCGGCTCGTGGCGGCCGGGGTTATCGGCGATCTGAATGTGGCCGATGCGCGCGAGGTGGCGGCTTAAGGTGGCGCCCAGTTCGCCTTCGCTGCGCTGTGCGTGGTAGACGTCGTACTGCAAGAAGGCGTTGGTGGCGCCCACTTCGTCCAGCAATTCCAAAGCCTGCGCAGTTCGGTTGACATAAAAGCCGGGGATGTCAAAGGTGTTGATGGGCTCAATCAGCAGCCGCAAGCCCACCGCATCGAGCTGTGCGGCCGCATAGCGCAAATTGGTCACCAGGGTGCGCCGCAGATCAGCGCTGTGGGCACCGGGCGGCGCAATGCCCGCCAGGCAGTTGAGCTGTGGCACGCCCAAAGCCTGGGCGTAGCCCATGGCAGCGGCCACGCCCGCTTGGAACTCGTCCACCCGATCAGACATGCACGCAATGCCGCGCTCACCCCCCGCCCAACGGCCTGCGGGCAGGTTGTGCAGCACCAAGCTGAGCTGATGGGCATCTAGCTGGGCCTTGATGTGGGCTGCCTCGAAGTCGTAGGGAAACAAAAACTCCACGGCGGTAAAGCCCGCTTGGGCCGCAGCGGCAAAGCGATCCAAAAACGGCAGTTCGGCGAACAGCATCGACAAGTTGGCGGCAAATTTAGGCATGCGAGCGCTCACAGGCAAAAGGCGAATCCGTGGGACAAAGACGCGGCCGGGTGCAGCGGCACCAGCGGCGGGGTGGCCCGCTACAGGGGCCTCAGGTCAATGCGGCGCGGAGCCGTGGGTCACTCGGGTTTCAAGCCCTGCTCTTTCACCGCGCGGCGGTACAGGTCCAACTCATCGGCCACCTGCTTTTGGTACTGCGCTGCGCTGTTGCCCACCACGATGGCGCCGGTGGCTTCAATGCGTTCTTTCACCCCGGGGTCAGCCAAGGCGGCGCGGATGGCGTCGTTGAGCTTTTGGGCAATGTCGGGGGGTGTGCCCTTGGGCGCCGACACCCCCAAAAACGACATGCGGTTGACAGCGGGCAAGCCCACTTCTGCGAAGGTAGGCACCTGGGGCAGTTGCGCCAGCCGACCCGGTGCAGCCACCACGATTGGCACCAGGCGGCGATCTGCGATAAACGGCAGAGCGGTGGGCAGGTTGTCAATCACGATGGGCACCTGCCCGGCAATGGTGTCGTTTAAGGCTGGGCCTGAGCCGCGATAGGGAATGTGGGTGACGTGCAGCTTGGCGGTGCTTTTGTAGAGCTCAGCCAGCAAGTGGCCTACTGAGCCTGTGCCGCCGGATGCATAGCTGTGCCGACCCGGTTGGCTGCGCAACAGCTCCACAAACGCCTTGTAGTCTTTGGCCGGAAATGACGGATGCACCGCAATCACATTGGGCGTGGCCGCCACATTGCTCAGGTGCACAAAGTCGGTGTTGGGGTCATACGGGGTCTTGGGGTTCAAGGCCGGGTTGGCGGCCATGGTGGACACCGACGACATCAGCAGCGTGTAGCCATCGGGCGCCGCACGCGCCACCTCGGTGGCGCCAATGGCACCGCCCGCGCCGCCTTTGTTGTCCACCACCACCGTCTGGCCCAAAGCCGCCCCCATCTTGGGTGCGATGGCCCGGGCCAGCAGATCGGTGGTGCCGCCGGGGGCAAAGGGCACCACCAAGCGAATCGGCTGTCGGCTGGGGTAGGTCTGGGCCAGACTTGCAGTGGCCCCCAGCGCCACACACACACTGAGTAGAAGTCTTTGCAAGCCGTGCCGATTCATGGGGCGCCTCCGTTGTAGGGGCCCATCTTTTGTCGATACGCCCACGCCACGGAAGCCGGGCCAACGGAATTACCGCTATTCCCGGCAGGAATAATGGGAACCCCACCCACACGCACAGGCCCGCGCCATGACCAACTTTCAAGCGATGAAGATCTTCGCCCGGGTGGTGGACTTAGGCTCTTTCAGCAAGGCCGCCACCGACTTAGGCATTGGTCAGCCTTCGGCCACCAAACTGGTGGCGCAGCTAGAAAAGCAACTGGGCACCCGACTGCTGTACCGCAGCACCCACGGCGTGGTGCCCACCGAAGTGGGCAGCCTGTACTACGACAAATGCAAGCTGATTGCCCACCATGTGGAAGAAGCCGAAACACTGGCGGGGCTGATGCAGGCGCAGTTGCAGGGCGGCTTGCGCATCAGCACCACCATGGACTTTGGCCGCCGCGTGTTAGCTCCCTTGGTGCTGCGTTTTTTGCAGGCCAACCCCAAGGTGCAGGTCGAGCTGCTGTTTGACGATCACATCGTCAACATGGTGGAGCAAGGCATTGACGTGGCCATCCGCATGGGGCGGCTGGTGGATTCCAGCCTGGGTGCGCGCTACCTGGGGCGCAACCCTTGGTCAGTGGTGGCGTCACCGGCTTATCTGGCGCAGCGCGGCACGCCCACCGCGCCTGCTGATCTCACCCAACATGACGCGCTGATTTGCAGCACGGTGCAAAACGATTCGCGTTGGCATTTCCTGGGGCCACAGGGGCAAAGCTTGGCGGTGCAGCTCAAAGGCCCGCTGCGCTCCAACAACAAGTCAGCCTTGATGTCAGCCGCCTGCGCTGGTTTGGGCATTGCAGCGCTGCCCACCTATGTGGTGCACCAGGCCGTGCAAAGCGGCGCGCTGGTGACCTTGCTGGCTGACTGGCCCTTACCCACGCAAGAGATTCACGCGGTGTATCCGTCAGCACGGCTGGTGCCCGCCAAGGTCAGTGGCTTTGTGGATTGGCTGCAGGAGCACACGGGCGAAGCCTGGTGGACTGAGTGCTTTGATCGCTTCGACGTGGAAGCGCCAATTGCTACAGAAATAATAGCTGCTTAGGCAGTCAAATTGGGCCCTAGCGGCCCATAGGGCTTAAGGCCTGCAGGCGCGCTGCTTCGAGCTGGGCGCGGGTTTGCAGCGCCACCTGCCGCGCTGCATCGGCAAAGTCAGCGCCTGCACTGGCGTACAAGATGGCCCGGCTGCTGTTGACCACGATGGGGCCGGTGGTGTGGCCGTCGGCCGTGCCGCGCCAGCCCGCGCGCACCGTGGCCACCGCGTCGCCGCCCTGGGCGCCCACGCCGGGAATCAGCAGCGGCAGCGTGGGGGCCAAGGTGCGCACCCGTTCAATCTCGGCCGGATAAGTCGCGCCCACCACCAGGCCGAGTTGGCCATTGAGATTCCACGGCCCCTGGGCCAGTTGCGCCACGTGCTCATACAGCAGCGGCTGCCCCGGCACGCTGGCCAGGCGCTGGGCCTGCAAGTCGTCGCCACCCGGGTTGCTGGTGCGGCACAGCAAAAACGCGCCCTTGCCTTCACGCTGCAAATAGGGCGCCACCGAATCAAAACCCATGAAGGGCGACAGCGTGACCGCGTCAGCGCCGTAGCGGTCAAAGGCTTCGCAGGCGTATTGCTCGGCGGTGCTGCCGATGTCGCCCCGCTTGGCGTCCAAGATGATGGGCACCAGCGGCGCCACGCGGCGGATGTGGGCCACCAGCTCTTGCAATTGCGCTTCGGCCGAGTGCGCAGCGAAGTACGCAATTTGCGGCTTGAAGGCCATGGCCAAGTCGGCCGTGGCGTCCACTATGGACGCGCAAAATTCCGCAATGTGGCTGGCCTTGCCGCGCCAAGCGCCGGGCAGGCGGGCGGGCTCGGGATCAAGCCCCACACACAGCATCGATTGGTGGCGCGTTTGCGCGGCCAAGAGTTGGTCAATAAAGGCAGGCATGGGGAGATTGTCGGCCAGCGTCGGGTGGCGCAGCCGGGCCGCCGACAATCACGCTCGCCATGCACGCATTGAACCAACGACAACTCATCACCCTGATCGCACTTACCTTGGTGTGGGGCACCAACTGGCCTATTTTGAAGATGGGCATTGAGCAATATCCCCCATTGGCGTTTCGCACCTGGTCGATGGTGCTGGGGCTGCCGGTGCTGGCGCTGGTGTTGGTGGTGCTGAAGGTGCCCTTTGGCATTGCCCGCAAGCACTGGAGCGAACTGCTGGTGCTGACGGTGCTGAACATGCTGGCGTGGCATGCGTTGATGATTCTGGGCTTGCCCTATGTGAGCAGCGGGCGCGCGGCCATCTTGGGCTACACCATGCCGATTTTTTCAGCGCTGATTGGTGCTTGGCTGTACCAACAGGGCCTGGGCTGGCGTGGGCTGCTGGGGGTGGGGGCAGCAGCCCTGGGGGTGGCGCTGTTGCTTACCCACGAAATGCAGGCCATGAGCCGCCGCCCGCTGGGGGTGCTGTTGATCTTGAGTTCAGCCGCCATCTGGGCCTTGGGCACGCAAAAGCTGCGCCGCACCACCATTGACAGTCCCACCCTCACCATTGCGTTTTGGATGACTGCCATCACCACAGCCGCCATGCTGGCCCTCACCTTGGGCTTTGAACAGGGTCACCGGCATTGGGGCTGGCCGCCGCAATCGTCGTGGTTTCCCATCGTCTACAACGCCATTGGCGTGTTTGTGTTTGCACAAGCGGCTTGGTTTTACTTGGCCCGCAGCTTGCCACCGCTGGCGTCGACGCTCAGCGTGATGATGATTCCGGTGCTGGGCGTGGTCAGCGGCGCCTTTTGGCTGAACGAAAAGCTCTTTTGGCAAGACGGCGCGGCAGTGGTGCTGATCATGCTGGCCATTGCGGCCGTGCTGTGGCCTAAGCGATCAGGCTGACGGAGTCGCAGCGCCGCGCGCCTCGTCCAAAGCGTCTAGCGCCAAACACCAATCGGCCCAGGCGCGCGCCTTATCTTGCGGCTGGCGCAGCAGATAAGCGGGGTGATAAGTCACCACCACTGGCGTGCGGCCGTCGTGTTGCAAGCGATGCAATTGGCCACGCAACTGCCCAATGGGCGCGCTGCTGCCCAGCGTGGCCTGCACCGCAAAGCGGCCCATGGCCACCACGATGCGCGGGCGCAGCGCCGCAATTTGGGCGGCCAAAAACGGCGCGCACTGCGCCATTTCTTCAGGCTCAGGATTGCGATTGGCCGGTGGGCGGCACTTAACGGCATTGGTGATGAACACCCCGTGCCCGCGCTGCAGGCCACTGGCCTGCAAGATCAGGTCTAACAACTCTCCGGCTTTGCCCACAAAGGGTTCGCCACGCAGGTCTTCTTGCTCGCCGGGGCCTTCGCCGACCAGCAGCACATCCAAAGGCTCTGCAGCCGGGGCGGGGCCCACGCCAAACACCGCCTGCTGGCGCTTTTGGCACAGGCCGCAAGCGCGGCACTCCGACACCGCCGATTGCAGTTGGGCCCAAGGCAGCTGGGCGATGTGTGCGGCTCGTTCGGGCGCAGCTGCGGCCGACACCCTGGGTGGCGCCAACACAGACACTGGCATGGCCCCCGCAGGGGCCGCTGGCGCAAATGCCACCGCCGCAGGAACCACCACCGCGCGGGCAAGCGGTGCAGGTGCAGCAGGCACAGCCGCTTGTGCCTGCGGGGCGGGTGGTGCCTGGGGTGCCCGTGCGGTCACGGGCGACCACACCCGCACGCCCATTTCAGCGAGCATGGCGCGCTGGCGTTCGTCTAGGTGCAGGGGCGCTGACATGGGCCGCGATCTTGCCCGATCAGCTCAGGCGCACCACCGGCACGCAGATCTGGCAACTGAAGCGACCGGTGGCTGCGTCAAAGGCCGCGTCAGGCGCGTAGTACTCAAAAAAGGGCCGGTCATCCAACTGCCATGCGCTGGCCGGCATCCATTGGCCCACCGCTGCGCCATACGGGCCGGTGTGGCGCAGGTAGGCGATGGGTGCGGGCGGCAGGCTGATGACTTCTACGTTCATGATCGGTTGGGGCTTGTGTCAGCGCGTGGCTTGGCACCGCCAGGCACACGGCGCGGCACGGCAGCCGCGCCAGCGCTCAGGCCGGCAGGCGCAGGCTCATGATGATGGCGTGTTCGCGCTGGCCATGCGCCGCTGGGTAATAGTCTTTGCGCTCGCCCACTTGGGCAAAGCCAAAGCGCTCGTACACCCGGCGCGCTTGAGTGTTGGACGCGCGCACTTCCAGCCACACCCACCGTGCGCCCAGCGCCAATGAACGGGTCATCAGCTCTTGCAGCATCCAGCGCCCCAGGCCCTGGCCCTGGTGCGCGGGTGCCACGGTGATATTGAGCAAATGAATCTCATCGGCCACCTGCATGGCCACGTTGTAGCCCAGCAGCTCAGGGCCGTCGAACAACAACTGCGCGGGATAGCCTGCCGCCAGTGAATCGGCAAAGTTGCGCCGTGTCCAAGCGTGGGCGTAAGCCAGTTGTTCTATGGCCACCACCGCTTCGAGGTCGGCCTCGGTCATGGGCCGCAAGTGCAGTTGGGCGGGGACGGGGTTGGCGCTCATGCAAGCCAGGCAGTTGGCGCCGACTAGGCGGCCATGGCTTTGGCGGCCATGCGTTCGGCAGTGGTCAGCGCCACTTTGTCGCGGATGTACACCGGCTGCGCCTGGTCGGGGCTGAGGCCACCGCCCGCCGCATACAGGGCAAACGCCAAGGGCAGGGCGCAGGCCGCATCGGGCGCGGTGTGGAGCCAAGCGGCCACTGCCGGATGCCCCAGCCCCGGCAACGCATCGGCATACGCCGCGTGCGCATTGCCGCACAGCACCAGTGGCCCCAGCTGCTGCGCGTGCTGGGCGGCCAGTGCCGACACCTCGGCGGGTGCCACCAAACATGGTGCAAGCACCTGCGTCCAGTGTGGCCGTGCGGCGTTGGGGGGCAGCCAAACACCGGCATAGACCTCGTTCATGCGCGCATCGAGCAGGGCCAACACCGGCTGGCTGGGGTGCGCGTCTTGCGCCTGTTGCGCCAGCGTCTGCAAGGTGCACACCGGCAGCACCGGCACGCCCTGACCCCGGCGCGCACCAAAGGCCAAGCCCTGCGCCACCGCACAGGCGCTGCGCAGCCCGGTAAATGAGCCTGGGCCTTGGCCGAATGCAATGGCGTCGAGATCGGGCAGCGTCCAGCCCAATTGCGCCAGCACCTCGGTGATGCGGCCCATCAATTCGGTCGATGCGCGGGGCCCGCCTTCGCCGTGCCACGCAGCCATGCGGGTGCCGTCACCGGCGGCGACGCTCATGCGGTCAGTGCTGGTGTCTAACGCCAGCAATCGCAGTGCAGTAGCGGCCACAGCGTTCATGGCTTTTGGGCTGTTTGCGGCGTATTCACGCCCGAATCAGCTACTTTTTTTGTAGCACTGGGCAATGCAGGCACGCCGCGCACCCCCAGCACGATGCCCAGCGTCACCAAGGCGATACCCAACACCAAGCCCGCGCCGAGTGGCTCACCCAAGAGCACCACCGCAGCCAACGCGGACAAGCCCGGCACCACGCTGGTGATGACGGTGGATTTCACGGGGCCAAAGCAGGTCACCATCAAGTTAAAGCTGATGCCCGACACCACCACCGAGCCCAAGCCCTGAAAGAGCACTTGCGCCCAAATGTCGCCCCAGGGCGCGTGGTGCAGCCCGGTGGGCACCACGCCCAGCCACAGCGCCCAACCGTACAGCGGCACCAGCGTCCACAGCGCAAACACGGTAACGGCAATGGTGGCGTGGATCGGGTGCAGGCCCAGGCGGCGCATCAGCACGGTGTAGACCGCCCAGCACGCCGCCGCCGCCATAAACAGCAAGTCGCCCTTCCACACTTGGCCGCCATCAAAGGCTTGTGCCAAGCTGGGTCCGCCCACCACCAGACCGCCGCCCACGATCAGGGCCACGCCCATCGCGCGGCTTTGGCTGGGCTGCTCGCGCAACAGCCACCAGGCCAACAGCGTGGTCCATAAGGGCAGGGTGCCGGGCATCAACACCGAGCCATGCGCCGCTGGGGCAAACACAAAGGCGCTGTAAGCCAAGATGCCGTAGCCCACGCCACCAAACACCCCGATCAGCGCAGTGGTGCGCAAGGGCAGCGGCGAGCCGCCCCAGGCGCCCGGCAGGGGCTGCCCGGCCTTGCGAGCGCGCCGCACCAGCCACAGCCCCCAGGGCAACAGCACCATCGAGGCC
The DNA here is from genome assembly GCA_013297985.1 of Comamonadaceae bacterium. GTDB lineage: Bacteria > Pseudomonadota > Gammaproteobacteria > Burkholderiales > Burkholderiaceae_C > JAAFIY01. Next base: position 28,412 of record JAAFIY010000018.1, read on the forward strand.
CCCAGCACGCGCAGCCAAGCGATATCCATCGGCAGCAGCACCCGCTGCACCGAATAACGGGCAAACACGATAAAAGCGGTCCACACCGCCACGGTGACAGCCGCCGCAATCCAGCCCACAGCCTGGGCAGACAGCGGGCCCCAGGCCAAAGGGGCCGCTGGGGCAAAAACCTTGTTCATAGGTCAACATTATCGGCGCACGGTTTTGCAGGCCTCGCCAGCGCAGCTGAACAGGCGCGGCCCGCTGCCTACACTGGCGGGCATGAACGGCCTCTGCAACGATTTCAAACGACTGAGCTGGGCGCTGGCTTGCGGCCTGCTGGCTTTTGCTGGCTTGGCCCCGGCCCAGACATCGACGGCGCCGGCAGGCCTGCCCGCGGCGGTGGAAGCCGTGCTGGCCCGCCAGCGGGTGCCCACCGAGCATTTCACCTTGCTGGTGCAGCCGGTGGACGGCAGCGCGCCCCGCGCCGCGCACCGCCACACCACGCCGGTCAACCCCGCGTCGGTGATGAAGCTCGTTACCACCTTTGCGGCCTTAGACACCTTCGGCCCTGCCTTCACCTGGCAAACCGGCGTGTGGCTAGACGGCACCGTGGACGCCGGTGGGACTCTGCGCGGCGACCTTATCTTGCGCGGCAGCGGTGACCCCAAGCTGGTGGTCGAGCGCCTCACCACCCTGCTGCAGCGGGTGCAGGCGCTGGGCATTCGGCAAATCACGGGTGACATCGTGCTAGACCGCAGTGCCATGGAGCCCGTCGAGGCTGACCCGGGCGCCTTTGATGGCGAACCCCTGCGCCCCTACAACGCCACACCCGACGCACTGCTGATCAACTTCAAGGCGATGGTGTTCACCTTTGTGCCCGACCGCAGCGCGGGCGTGGCCCGGGTGGCGCTGGACTTGCCCTTGGCCGGTGTGCAGTGGCCCGCCACGGTGCCTTTGGGCCCCGGTGAATGCGCCGATTGGCGCGGCCAGTTGCGGGCTGATTTTTCAGACCCCGCCCAACTGCGATTTGCAGGCGCTTACCCCGCCGCCTGTGGCGAACGGGTCTGGCCCGTGGCCTACCCCGACCCGCGCAGCCACGCGGCCCGCGCGGTCGCAGGCGTGTGGGCGGCCCTGGGCGGTGGTCTCACGGGCGCCGTGCGTGACGGGCGCGTGTCGCCTCGCGCTCGGCTGGCCTTTGAGTTCCCTTCGCTGCCGCTGGCCGACGTGGTGCGCGACGTCAACAAGTTCAGCAACAACGTGATGGCGCAGCAGGTGTTTTTGAGCCTGAGCGCCCCCACCGCTGTGGGCGGCGCACCGGCGAGCCTGGCCGCCAGCCGCGACATGGTGCGCCGCTGGTGGGGCGAGCGCGTTGGCCACCCGCAGCCGCCGGTGGTGGACAACGGTTCGGGCCTGAGCCGTCAAGAACGCATCAGCGCCGAGGCCCTGGCCGCCCTGCTGCGCGCGGCGTGGTTGTCGCCAGTCATGCCCGATTTAATGGCCTCGCTGCCCCTGTCGGGTGTGGACGGCACCTTGCGGCGCCAGCGCCTGCGGGTGGGCCCACCGGGCGCCAGCGGCGTGGGCGTGGCCGCGCACCTGAAAACCGGCAGCCTGCGCGATGTGGCCGGGGTGGCGGGCTATGTGCTGGGCCGCAGCGGCCAGCGCTATATCGTGGTGGCCATTGCCAACACGCCCAACCCCGGTGCGGCGCGGCCCGCCATTGATGCGGCGATTGAATGGGCCATCAAAGACTGATGCCTGCCCACCCATGACCGATCTCACCAGTTGGATGGGCGCCGCTGCTGCCGTGCTCACCACCGGCAGCTTTGCCTTCCAAGCCCGGCTGACCTTTCGCACCCGCGATGTGTCGGGCATTTCGCTGGGCATGTACAGCGCCTTCACCACCGGGGTGGCGCTGTGGCTGCTGTACGGCTGGCTGCTGGGCGCATGGCCCATCGTGGCGGCCAATGCGGTGACGCTTGCGCTGGCGCTATCGATTTTGCTGATGAAGCTGCGCTATAGCGCGGCACCTCCCCCACCGCCCGCGTCCGCTGGGCGACAGAAGTGAGTGCTTTCCCGCTGGCCTTGCCACGCTGGCAGCGCCACGATTGCTGGCTCAAGCCCAAAGCTTGCCTGTTCACAACAAGGAGACTGACCCATGCGTTTGATGTTTGCCCTGGCCCCCATTGCTGCCGCCGTTTTGCTGGCGGCGTGCGGAGGCTCTGATGACGCCGGCCGCGGCTCGCTGATTGACCCGCCTGCGGCCGTCACCACGCTCACCACCGCGCAAATCAACGCCGGTGCGGCGTCCAGCGGGCTTGCCTCGTTGTCGGGCCAAGCCCGTTGCGATGTGCGCGTGACCGGCCTGTACTACAACACCACGGGCCCCAAGGGCGAAGGCTCCAACGCATCGGGCGTGCTGCTGACCCCCACCGGCACCGGTGCGGGCTGTAACGCCGCCGCGCCGCTGCTGGCCTATGCCCGCGGCACCGAAGTGCTCAAAACCCGCACCATGGCCAACCCGCAAGACGGCGAGACCTTTTTGCTGGCCGCCATGTATGCAGCCCAAGGCTATGCGGTGGTGGCCACCGACTACTTGGGCTATGGCCGATCAACCCTCAGCTACCACCCGTATCTGCACGCTGAATCGCAGGCCACCACCATCATCGATTCGGTGCGTGCAGCTCGCGCAGCGGCCAGCATCGTGGGTGCGCCCTTGTCAGGCCGAGTGATGCTGTCCGGCTACAGCCAGGGCGGCCATGCGTCGGCCTCTACCCACCGCGCCATGGAGCGCGATGTGGCGGGCGAAATCAACGTGGTCGCTGCGGCCCACTTGGCTGGGCCTTACAACCTGTCGGGCTCGCTGCGCGTTCCTGATGCGGTGGCGGGCATCCAGTTCTTTGTGCCCTTGTTGATCAACGGCTACCAGCAGGTCTACGGCAACATCTATAGCGATGTGCGCACGGTGTACAAGGCGCCCTATGTGGACGGCATTGAAACCCTGCTGCCCAACCCCACGCTGACCTACACCACGCTGGTCACCACCGGCAAATTGCCCGGCGGCCCCACGCAGACGCCCAACCAAAGCCGCAGCCTGCTGTTCCAGGATGCGTTCATCACCGCCATCCAGACCGATGCCAACCACCCGTTTGCGCGCGCAGCCCAGGCCAACGACCTGCTGGCCTTTGTGCCGCGTTCGCCCACGATGCTGTGCAGTGGCTCGGGCGACCCGACCGTGCCCAAGGCGGTGCATCAAGACGTGTACAAGGCCGCGTTGGATCGCGCAGGTGCCACCAATGTGACCAGCATCGACATTGACCCGGCCATTCAGGCTGCGTTTGGTGTGGGCGGTCGCGCCCCGGCGCCCACCGATCCGGCGTTTGGCACCTACATCGCCAGCTACCACGGCACCTATGCACCGCCGATCTGCAATGCCCAAGCCCGGGCGTTCTTTGATCGCTTCCGCTAAGGTCTAGCCGCAGACTGCAGCGCTGAACTTCAGCGCGCCAAAAGACAAAACCCCCCGGTTGCGAGCAGCCGGGGGGTTTTTGTTTGGCGACTGCGGCTTAGACCCAATCGCCTGCAGCGCCCTATTTGATTGCCCAAGCAGCTACGTTTTTTGTAGCGCCAGGGCTGACTCGGCTTTAGGTCCGCTCTTTGCGGCGCGGGCCAGCGGCGTGGCGCGGTGCACCGGCAAAGCCAGGCGCGGCCGGGCTGCGCGGCGCGCCGCGGTGGGCGTAGCTAGGTTTGTCGCCCGCAGCGGCGCGGGCAGGGGCTGCACCACGGCCTGCGTAAGCGGCTCGTGCGGGGGCACGGGCGCCTTCGTCGCGACGGGCCCAGCCTGCCGGGCGGCCCTGCGCATCGGCGCCGCCCGTGGCGGGCCGTGCGGCGCCGTTGGGCCGATCACCAAAGGGTCGGCTGCGGGCGGGGGCGCTGTCACGGTCGAACTGGGGGCGCTCAGACTGCGGACGCTCGAAGGGCGCACGCTCGAAAGACGCACCCCGGTCGCTGCGATTGCGGTCACCGTAGCCGCTGCGGTCGCCATAACCGCCCCGGTCATTGCCACGGTCGCCGCCACGGCCTGCAAAGCCACCCCGGCTGGGTGCGCCGCGCGAGGGGCCCGCACCGGGGCCGCTGCGCATGGGGCGATCAAAAATCTCCGGCGCGCGCTGGCGCGGCTCCAGCCCCGTCACCACCGCCACCGCAATCGGTTGGGTGGTGTATTGCTGAATGCGGCGAATCGTCATGATGTCGCGGCGCTCGGCAATGGTGATGGCCAGGCCCTGGCGCCCCGCGCGGCCGGTGCGGCCAATGCGGTGCACATAGTCTTCAGCCTTCAAAGGCAGGCCGTGATTGATGACGTGGGTGATGGTGGGCACGTCAATGCCGCGTGCGGCTACATCGGTGGCGACCAGCACGCGCAAGTGACCCTGGCGCAAGGCATTGAGCACCTTGTTGCGCCGGCCTTGCGGCAGCCCGCCATGCAGAGAGGCCACGGCTTGGCCGGTCTCGGCCAAACGGTCGGCTAGGGCATCAGCGTCCACTTGGGTGCGGGTGAAAACGAGCGCTTGCTGCACGCTGGCGTCGGCCAGCCAATGCATCAGCAGGGCGTCTTTGTGCTCGGCGTGGTCGGCCCAATACAGGCGCTGCTCAATGTTGGCGTGGGTATCGGTGTGGCTGGCCACGTCGATGGTCTTGGCGCCGGGGCGCATCAACTGCTGCGCCAAACGGCCCACTGAGCCCCCAAAGGTGGCTGAAAACATCAAAGTTTGGCGCGGCACCGGCAGCTGGGTGGCGATGAATTCAATGTCTTCAATGAAGCCCATGTCCAGCATGCGATCGGCTTCGTCCAGCACCAGGGTACGGACTTGGTCCATGGGGATGCGGCCGCTGTTCATCAAATCAATCAAGCGGCCGGGGGTGGCGATCAAGATGTCTACCGGGCCGCGCAGTTCACGCAGTTGAATCGGATAGGGCACCCCGCCCACCACGGTGGCAATGCGCAGGCTGGGAATGCCACGGCCATAGGTTTGCGCGGCACGTGAGACCTGCATGGCCAATTCGCGGGTGGGCGCCAGCACCAGCACGCGCGGGCCGTCGGGCAGATTGAAAGGGTTGCCGTGGTCCATGTTGGCGCGGCGCGGGCCGCCTTTGCCAAAACGGCGCGGGCCGGGGCGGCGTTCGCGTGACTCGGGCACCGCAGCATCACCTGACGCTACATTTTCTGTAGCGACTTGCGGCGTATCTGCGGCCGAAGCGGCCGGTTTCATCAAGGCTTCTGCGGCCTCGCGGGCGGCCAGGGCCTGCATCAGGGCGGGCAAGATGAATGCGGCGGTTTTGCCGCTGCCGGTTTGGGCTGAGACCTTCAGGTCATGGCCCGCAATGGCGTGCGGCAGGGCGGCCAGCTGCACCGCCGTAGGGGTGTTGTAGCCAGAGTCGGCCAGCGCCTGCAACAAAGGGGCGGCCAGGTTCAGTTCAGAAAAGCTCATAGGTGCACAGCGCCCTGCAAAGGGCGCGCTCAAGGGTTGGCGCGAGAAACACGCACGGGTTACACGGCATCGCCGCCAACCTGCGTGTCGCGCTCAACCAGGGCTGCCCGCAGGCTGCCACCGCTGTGCACCACAACTTTTGGCCATCGCCGCGCAGTGAACAAACGTCACCGGGGCACAGGGCAAAGAGGGTCAGAGGGGATGAAAGACGGGGTTACAAACATCGGGCCATCGGCCCAACACTGCAATACCCCAGGGGACCGCACCTATCGGTTGTCTTAAAGACCCACCGTTTCGCAAGGCGCGAATTCCAGCAAAGCCCACGATTATGCGGGCAAACCCTCAAACTCGTCAAGGGCTGATTTCTTCAGCCGCCGGTCTATTGCCAGCGCTTGGACAGCGCGGCCTGGCTTGCCTACCAGCGGGCGCGCAGGCGGTCAAAGGCATAGTTGCCCATTTCACGCTGCACACGCGGGTTGGCGTGCAGGCGGTCCGCCCAGAAGAAGTTGGCGTAGGTGGCGTTGGTCAGGGTGCCCGTGGTGCACAGCACGCTGTTGACTTGGCCCGTGCCGGTGCCAATGCCAGCACCCGCGTCCACGCTGTTGCACACCGCATCAGCCACGTTGCTGATGCTGTAGAAGCCCGGGTTGGACAGCGCCAGGTTGTAGAAATACGGCGCGTCGATGTAGAGCACGTTGGCGCCCATGTCCACCGTGGCCACCAAAAACGCTTCGTTAAAGGCCGCGGCCGCGCTCGTCCAGACACCGGCGCGATTGCCTTGTGCGCGGCCCCAAGGGCTCAAGCCCAGGTTGTAGGGGCCCACCATCACCACATAGCGCGCACCGGCCGTGACCAGCCGCCGGGCCTGGTCCGCCAAGGCGGTGCCTGCGGCGCGGATGGCGGTGCTCATTTGCGCGTCGGTCTGTTGGCCGGCTTGCATGCGGGTGAGTTCAGCCACCACGTCGCTCAAGCCCGCACCCAAGATGACCACGTCGTTGGCGGCAAAACGCCCACCTGCGGCGATGAAGGCGTCGATTTGTTCGCGCACCGTCAAGGTGGCGGCGTTGCCCGCCGCATCGGGTTTGGTCACTACCCGAGCCTGACCGCGGCCGTAGCTCACGCTGCCTGCAGCCACGCCCACCGCGTCGGTGCGCACCGTCAGGCTGTAGCGGCTGGCCAGGTGGGTGAGCCAGTTGTTCAAGCTGCCGTCGTTCACGCTGTAGGTGGCACCGCTGCGCTGGCCGACGTCCACCGCTGAATCGCCAAACGCCACAAAGCGCGCGGGCGTCAAGGCCGATTCAATGCTGCTAGAGCCGCAACCGGCCACCAAGGCAGCCGCGCCGCCCCATGCCACGCTGGCTAGCCAAGTACGGCGCTGAAAGAGACGGCGCTCAGAAGTCATAAACGCTCCGGGAGATGCGACACCAGACAAACAAGCCTTGGATTATGGCTTGGGGCCCGCAGCCCGCACGGGGCCCACGCTAGGGCGCGGCGGCGCGGCTGAGGCGGTCACGCACGCCGTCCCACGCCGGGTGGGCAGGTACGTGTTCGACCCAGATGAGCTTCACACCGGCGTCATCAAATCCGCGCAGCACTTCAAACAACTGCTGGGCGGCGGCGACGGCGTCGTCTGGCATGCGGCGTACCAGCAGGCTTTGGCTGCCCAGTGGCAAGGGGCTGCGGGCGTAGATGGCAATGCGCGGCGCGGCCCGCTGCGTGGTCGCCGGTGCGGCAGCCAGGCTTTCAGCCACCAGGGCACTGGCCGATTTGAGTTCAGCGGCCCCCATCAGCCGCAAGGTGGCGCGCGGCGCGTAGTGCTGCGCCAAGTCGCCCGAACTGCGCGGCGCGGCTTGCGCAAGATTGGCCTGCTCGCGCGCCAAAACCGGTACCCCGGCGCTGTGGCTCAGCACATCGGCGCCCAACATGCCTGGGCGCAACAGCACCGGCTGGGCGCGGGTGCAGTCGACGATGGCGGACTCAATGCCCACAGGGCAGGCGCCGCCATCCAACACCAGCAGATCGGGGCCTAACTCTGCGGCGACGTGTTCAGCCCGCGTGGGGCTTAAATGGCCAAAACGGTTGGCACTGGGCGCGGCCAAGCCATGCAGGCCTTGCGCTGCACAGGCCGCCAACAGCGCCTGTGCCACGGGGTGGGCGGGGCAGCGCAGGCCAATGCTGGCGTGGCCGCCGGCTGCGCGCGCAGCCACCTCGGGCCGACGCGGCACGATGAGCGTGAGCGGGCCGGGCCAATGCGCAGCCATCAAGGCGCGGGCAAAAGGGGGCACCTCAGCGGCAAACACATTGGAGGCTTGCGCGTTCGCCACATGCACGATCAGGGGGTGATCAGTGGGGCGGCCTTTTAAAGCAAAGATGCGGGCTACGCCGTTGTCATTGGCGGCATCCGCTGCGAGGCCGTACACCGTCTCGGTGGGCAGGCCCACGCAGTCGCCGCTTTGTAGCGCAGCCACGGCGGCGGCGATGGCGGCTGGGTCGGTGCCGGGGCGGATCATGGGGCGTTCATGGGGCGTTCATGGGGCGTTCATGAGGTGATCAGCGCCACGATCAGCGCCAATCAGGCAGACCCAGCGCCTGCGCCGCAGCCCGAGCGTGGGTGCGCGCCTCGGCCAGCGTGGCCGCCGTCAGGGTGAGGTGGCCCATCTTGCGCCCCGGACGCGGGGTGTGCTTGCCGTACAGATGCAAATGCGCGCCGGGCAGCGCCAGCACGCTGGGCCAACTGGGTTCACGCGGCGCCGCAGCGCCGGGGGCAAACCACAAATCGCCCAGCAGGTTCAGCATCACCGCCGGGCTGTGCAGACGCGGGGCCACCAGAGGCAGGCCTGCCAAGGTGCGCACCTGCAATTCAAACTGCGACACATCGCAACTGTCGAGGCTGTGGTGCCCGCTGTTGTGCGGGCGTGGCGCGATCTCATTGGTGCGCAGGCTGCCGTCGGCCAGCACAAAGAACTCTACGCACAGCACGCCGACGTAGTTCAACTTATCAGCTATTATTTTTGTAGCTGCTTGCGCCCTATCCACGGCCGAAGCGGCCTGTTGAGCACTCAAGCCTGAGGCAGCGAGGTCAGGCGTGGTGGCGGCTTCAGTGACCGCCAAAATGCCGTCGCGATGCAAGTTGCGCTGCACCGGCAACGCCACGGTGGCGCCGTCTGCGCCGCGGGCCAGCACCACCGACAGCTCAGCAGACAGTTGCACCCGATGCTCCAGCACGCACGGCACGCCGCCCAATTCGGCAAAGGCCTCGGCCAGTTGGGCGGCGGTGTCTACCCGGCGCTGGCCTTTGCCGTCGTAACCCAGCCGCGCGGTCTTGAGCACACCGGGCAGCAAATGTGCCGGGGCGGCGGCCACATCGGCCGCTGTAGCCAAAGCGCACCACGGCACCGGGCCCACACCGCCCGGCGTATCGGCGCAGCGCTGCAGCAATTGCTTTTCTAGCACCCGGTCTTGCGCCACCGTCACGGCGTGAGCGCTGGGCGCCACTGGGCGACCAGCGGCAGCCAGCGCAGCAAGCGACGGCGCGGGGACATTTTCAAATTCGGTGGTGATGGCCGCGCAGCGCTGGGCCAGTTCAGCCAGGGCCGCGGGGTCGTCATAGGCGGCTTGCAGGTGATGGTCAGCCACCGCACCGGCAGGGCTGGCCGCGTCGGGCTCTAACACCATCACCTGAAAGCCCATGGTTTGGGCGGCATGGGCAAACATGCGGCCCAACTGGCCGCCGCCCAGCACGCCCAGGATGGCGCCTGGCGGCACGTTGGATGGCAGCGCTGCGCTCATGGCTTGAGCCCCGTCACTGGCAGCGCCATCGCCCGGGCGGCGGCGGTTTGCTCGGCACGAAACGCCGCCAGCTTGGCGGCCAACTCCGGCTGATGCGCGGCCAACATCGCAGCAGCAAAAAGCGCCGCATTGGCCGCACCGGCTGGGCCAATGGCAAAAGTGGCGACCGGAATGCCCTTGGGCATTTGCACGATGCTGTACAAGGAATCCAGGCCCGCCAAGGCCTTGCTCTGTACCGGTACACCCAGCACCGGCACCGTGGTTTTGGACGCCAACATGCCCGGCAGGTGCGCCGCGCCGCCTGCCCCTGCAATGATGGCCCGCAGGCCCCGGGGCGCTGCGCTTTCAGCATAGGCAAACAAATCGTCAGGCATGCGGTGGGCGGACACCACGCGCGCTTCAAAGCCAATGCCAAACTGCTGCAGCACATCGGTGGCGCTTTGCATCGTCTCCCAGTCAGACTGCGAGCCCATCACCACCCCCACCACAACTGCTGTCATAACCGGCCTTTCGCTGCGCACATGCCTTGCGGCCACGCCACAATCGCGGGCTGGCCAGACTGGCAATTCTAGAAACCCGCCCCACCTACGCCGCCATGATCGACGTCACACTTGAAAACTTTGAAGCCGAGGTGATCACCGCCTCGATGTCCACCCCCGTGCTGGTGGACTTCTGGGCGCCCTGGTGTGGGCCCTGCAAATCGCTAGGCCCCATCCTTGAAAAAGCTGAAGTGGCCTATGGCGGCCGCTTCAAACTGGTCAAGATCAATTCTGACGATGAACAGCAACTGGCCCAGGCCTTTGGCGTGCGCAGCATCCCCACCTGTGTGTTGCTCAAAAACGGCCAGCCGGTCGACGGCTTTATGGGCGCGGTGCCCGAGAGCCAATTGCGCCAGTTTCTAGACCGCCATGTGCCGGGCGAAGACGAAGTGCAGTCAGAAGCGCAACTCGAGCAAGCTGAAGCCCTGCTGGACTCAGGCGACGCCCAGGCCGCGCTGGCCGCGTTGCAAGAAGCGCTAGCGGTGAACCCCGCCAACGACGACGCCCGCTACGACTATGTGCGCTTGCTGATCGAGCTGGGCGAACTCGACGCCGCCGCCGCCGCGCTGGCCCCAGCGCTGGTGCAAATTCCCCGTGCCATCCGTTTTGAGGCCTTGCACCAGTGGCACCAAGCGCTAACGTTTGTGCAAACCGACGAGCGCGGCGATTGGGCGCCCGAGCAGTTTGACGCCTTGATCGCCACCAACAAACGCGACTTTGACGCCCGCTTCGCCAAGGCCCGCGTACTGGTCGCCGCAGGCGCCTGGACAGAGGCCATGGACGAGTTGCTAGAGATCATCATGCGCGACAAAAAATGGGCTGACGAAGCCCCGCGCAAGACCTACGTGGCGCTGCTTGATTTGTTAACACCACCCAAGCCCAAAGCCGACCCCGCAGCGGCCGGCAAGACCAAAGGCGGCATCGAACTGGTCGGCCGAAGCGCCACAGCCGAAGACCCGCAGGCGGCGATGGTGTCGTCTTATCGGCGCAAGTTGAGCATGGTGTTGAACTGACGGACAGGTGGCGTGGGGGCGTGGTGACGAACTGGGTGCTCTTGATTTGGGTGGGTGGGTTGGGTGACGAACTTGCTGCTCGTGATGTGCGGCGGTGGCTTCGGTGACGGACTTGCCACCGGTGGTGTGCGCCAGTTGCTGGGGTGACGAACTTCCGCACGTGGTGTGCGGCAGGGCCTTGGGGGCTTAAGGGATCGCCGGTCGGGCGGCACACCGCCCGACTGCCCTGCTGGTACTCGGGATCACAGGCCGCCGCAGAACTCGCTGCGCTCAAACAGCTGCGGCGGACCCCTGCGGGGCGACCTGTGATCCCTGCGTTCCTCGGCGGCATCCATGCGCCCCCAAGGCCCTGCCGCACACCACGAGCTGCGCACTGGCGCACCCCGCGTTCGACGGCCGTGACGGAAGCGCAGCAGTCGAGTGGGTGGCCCGCTGACGGAGGTAAAGGGGGAGGAGAGTCCAGTGGACTCTCCGGAGGACACGCAGTCAGCGGGCTGCCCGCTCGGCTGTTGCGCTTCTAGGCAGAGCGCCCAAACCAAGCGCCACACAACCCTCTGCAACAAAACAGCCGCCACCACCCAAAAACACGCCGCATCAAGCTATCTTTTCCATAGCAAACCTAAACAATTGGGGTCAGACCCCAATTGTTTCCACAAGCCCTCAAGGCATCTGCGCAATCGTCTCTGCGCCGGGCAGGATGTCGACTTCAGCCGCTTTGCGCGGCGTGCCAATGGGTGCGGCGGCTTGGCCCAGGCGCACGGCTTTGATGTCTTCTTCAGAGGGGTACAGGCCCGTCAACCAGTAGTCAAACACCCGGCGCGCGATTGGGGCGGCGTGGGCGGCGCCGAAGCCCACGTTTTCCACAATCACTGCCAGTGCAATGCGTGGGTTTTCTGCCGGGGCAAACGCCATGTACAGCGAATGGTCGCGCTGATGCTCTTCCATCTTGGCGGCGTTGTACTTTTCTTTCTGGCCAATCGTCACCGCCTGCGCCGTGCCAGTCTTGCCAGCAGACAAATAGCCCGCACCGGCAAACACCCGGGCGGATGTGCCGTCTTGCGTCACGCTCACCAGCGCACGCCGCACCACCGCCACATGCTCGGGCTTGTAGCCAAGGTCGGTGGGCGGGGGGTGCTCGGTGCGGCTGCGTTGGCGGGTGACGGCGTCATAGGTGGCGCTCACCAGATGCGGCCGGTGCTGCACGCCGCTGTTGGCCAGCGTGGCGGTGGCCTGCGCCAGTTGCAGCATGGTGAAGCTGTTGTAGCCCTGCCCGATGCCTAGCGAAATGGTCTCGCCCGCATACCAGCGCTTTTGCTCAGGCCGCTTGTAGTAGTTGCGTTTCCAGGCCTGGCTGGGCAGCACGCCGCGCACTTCGCCGGGGATATCAATGCCGGTGATCTGCCCAAAGCCCAAGGGTTTGAGCTGGTCGTGCATCAAATCCACGCCCATTTCATTGGCCAGCGTGTAGTAGTACACGTTGGAGCTTTTCACGATGCTGATGTGCATGTCCACCGGCCCCAGCCCGTGGTCGCCGTGGCTTCGAAAGGTGTGGCCGCCAAAGGTCCAACTCCCGCCGTCTTGGATGATGGTGCCCGGCGCCCGCTTGCCGCTGGCCAGCGCCGCCATCGCCATGAAGGGCTTGTAGGTAGAGCCCGGCGGGTAGGTGCCGCGCAGGGCGCGGTTGAGCAGTGGGCGGTCAATGCTTTCGTTGAGTTCGCGCCAGTTGTCAAAGTCAATGCCATCCACAAACAGGTTCGGGTCAAAGGTGGGCTTGCTCACAAAAGCCAGCACCTCGCCGGTTTGGGGGTCTAGCGCCACCAGCGCGCCGCGACGGTCGCCGTACAACTCTTCAATCAGCTTTTGCAGCTTGATGTCCAGCGACAACTGCACCGAATGCCCGGGCGTGGCCGGGGTGCTGGCCAGTTTGCGCACCGCGCGGCCGCCGGCTGAGGTTTCCACTTCTTCCAGCCCCGCCACGCCGTGCAGCAGGGTCTCATAGGCGTGCTCAATGCCCAGCTTGCCGATGTATTCGGTGCCGCGGTAGTTGGCCTGGGCTTCTTCGTCCCAAGCCTCCATGGCTTGCTTTTCAGACTGGTTGACGCGGCCGATGTAGCCCACCACATGGCTGGCCAGTTCGCCATGCGGGTAGTTGCGAAACAACCGGGCCTTGATGTCCACGCCCGCAAAGCGAAAGCGCTGGGCTGCAAAGCGGGCCACTTCAGCGTCGGTGAGCTTGGTGCGAATGGGCAGCGAATCGGCGCCCTTGGCTTCTTCCATCAGCTTGCGAAAGCGCCGTTTGTCGCGCGGGCCGATGTCCACCACGGTGGACAGCTCGTCAATCAGCTCGTCCAGCGGCCGGTTGATGCGCTGCGTCGCAATTTCTAGGGTGTAGGCCGAGTAGTTGGTGGCCAACACGATACCGTTGCGGTCCATGATCAGGCCGCGGTTGGGCACCACCGGCACCACGGCGGTGCGGTTGCTTTCGGCCCGCTCTAAAAACTCGTCGTGGCGCAGTACCTGCAGGTACACCAAGCGCGCCACCACCAGGCAAAAGCAGCCAAACACCACCAGCGCGGCCACCAACACCCGGCTGCGAAAGCGATGCAGATCGCCTTCGATATCGCGCAGCTCGGTCATCTCGCCGATTCCTTGTGCGCTATAAAAATGAGAGCTGATTGCGCCGTATTCATGAGCGGTTCGGGCAGATCGGGTGTGAGGGGTTTGGATGGGGAGCGATCGGTGGGGCTACAGCGGCCGATTGTCGTCGGGATCGACTGGCCGACGCTGCGGCGCCAGCAATACCGCAGTGGCCAGCGGCCAAAGCAGCGCCTCAAACAAAGGCGCCGCCAAAATGCCCCAGCCCGGCCACATGCCGCCTGCCAACAAGCGCACCGCCAGCGCAATCGCATTGGCCACCAGCAGCACGGGCACCAGTTGCAAGGTTTGTTCACCCACGTCGTACCACAGCAGCCGCCGCTGGATGGAGATGGCCAAGTAGCTCAGCGCCAGATAGCTCAGCGCATGCTGGCCCAGCAGCGTGGTTTGCTGCACGTCCATGGCCAGCCCAAAGACAAAGGCCACGCCAAGGCCGATGCGGCGCGGCTGGTGCACGCCCCAAAACAAAATCAGCAGGCCCACCAGATCGGGCATCCAGGCCGCGCGCCCGGCCATGCCGATGTTCAGTAGCGCGTTGAGCACAAAGGCCACCACCAAGCTGCCCCAGATGAACAGCGGGTTGGCAGGCATCAGCAGCGGTTGGCCTCGCCGCATGATCATGGCTGGGGCTCCCGTGCGATGTTCATCGGCGCGGTGTTCATGGACGTGGTTTTCATCGGCGCGGGTTGCGACGGGTGGGCACCGCTTCAGGCGCGGGGCGCGGTGGCAGTTGCTGGTCGGCTGGCTGCACCACCATCACATGTCGGGCCGACGCGGTGGCGGCCACGGGTTTGCAAAAAATGCGTGCAAAGGCCGAATCGGCACGGCGCTCCACCCGGCTGACGCGGGCCACGCCCAGGCCCGGCGGGTACACACCGTCTACGCCGCTGGTTTGCAGCAAATCACCTTCTTGCACATCGGCGTTGGCGGCAATAAAGCGTAGCTCAAGCCCGCCGCCTTCAAAGCCCGGTTCGCCATAGGCCACGCTGCGCACGCCGGTGCGGGTGTTCAACACGGGAATCGACAGCTCTTTGTCCACCACCAAGGTCACTTCGCTGACCAGCGGGTGCACGCGAGTGACTTGGCCCAGCACACCAAATTCGTCTAACACCGGCGCGCCGGACCACAGGCCGTGCACGTGGCCGCGGTCAATCACCACGCGGCGGGCAAAGGGGTCGGCGGCGTCATACAGCACCTCGGCCATCTGATGCGCGACGGGCAGCCTTTCACGCAGGGCCAGCAGTTCACGCAGGCGCTGGTTTTCGGCGCTGAGCAGCTCGACCTGGCTGGCGCGCAGCGTTTGCTCGGCCAAGCGGCGCACGGCGGCTTGCTCGTCAGCCTCGGCGTCGGCCACGGTTTGCAGGTACGAGCCCGCGCGGCGCGCCAAATCCACCGGCTGCATGGCCAACCACTGCACCGGGTACAGCAGCGTGGCCACCGCGCCGCGCAGGGGCTGCGTCATTTGAAAACGCGCGTCGGCCACCATCAAAAAAATCGCCAAGGCGCCCAACACCACCAGCCGCGACAGGGCCGATGGGCCTTGGTTAAAAAACGGCGGGGGGGTGCGTTCGAGGGTGCCGAGCGACATGCAACAGTCAGACGAAGACCAGTCAGGCGTTCAAGAATGCGGGGTGCCGCAGTTGCTGCGATTTTGATAGCGCCCAAGGCCCGTCTGTCAAGCGCTCAATGGCCTTGGGGGGCCAATTGATGCGCGGGTGTGGCGCGGCAGGGTCGCGCTCGGGGCGTGCGGCGTGCCCGGCGTGGCCGAGCGGCAGGCTTATTCCGAGGTAAAGATCGAACCCAGGCGGTCCATACGCTCCAGCGCAATGCCGCAGCCGCGCACCACGCAGGTCAGGGGGTCTTCGGCCACCAGGGCGGGCAGGCCGGTTTCTTCGTTCAACAGGCGGTCCAGGTCACGCAGCAGGGCGCCGCCGCCGGTGAGCATCATGCCGCGCTCGGCAATGTCAGCACCCAGTTCGGGCGGGGTTTGTTCCAGCGCGTTTTTAACGGCTGAGACGATCTGGTTGAGCGGATCGGTCAGCGCCTCAAGCACCTCGTTGCTGCTTATGGTGAAGCTGCGCGGCACGCCTTCCGACAAATTGCGGCCCTTGACTTCCATCTCTTTGACTTCGCTGCCGGGGAAGGCGCTGCCAATTTGTTTTTTGATGGCTTCAGCCGTCTGCTCGCCAATCAGCATGCCGTAGTTGCGGCGGATGTAGTTGATGATGGCGTCGTCAAACTTGTCGCCGCCCACCCGCACGCTGCCTTTGTAGACCATGCCGCCCAGGCTGATAACGCCCACCTCGGTGGTGCCGCCGCCGATGTCTACCACCATCGAGCCACTGGCTTCGCTCACCGGCAAACCGGCGCCAATGGCGGCGGCCATTGGCTCTTCAATCAAATACACCGCGCTGGCGCCAGCGGCTTCGGCCGCGTCTTTGATGGCGCGGCGCTCAACTTGGGTCGATCCACACGGCACACAAATGATGATGCGCGGGCTGGGCGTGAGCAGGCTGCGCGGGTGCACCATCTTGATGAACTGTTTGATCATCTGCTCGGTCACCACAAAGTCGGCGATCACGCCGTCTTTCATGGGCCGGATGGCTTCGATGTTGCCGGGCACCTTGCCCAGCATGGCCTTGGCTTCTTTGCCCACGGCCTGAATCACTT
>JAAFIY010000180.1 GCA_013297985.1 Comamonadaceae bacterium
GAGTTGACGTTACGTCAACCCAAGATCATGTCACAGCCTATCCGTCTTGCCGCGCAGCGGGGTTTGCTGCTTAAGGCGGCAGCACCTTGAAGGCACCCCGAAAACGGCCAGCCCGGAGCATGTCGTCTAGGTTGACGCCGTAGCCCACGTAAAACTCGGTGCCGGGCAGGAGCGTGCTGTCGAAGTTGTCCAGCAAGGTGATGGTGATGCGGTTGAGTTGCAGGGTGGCTGGATCGACGTTGCGCGCAAACACCTGCACCGGGTTCGCTGCCGGGCCCCAAGTGCGTTGTTCGTTTTGTAAGAAGGGCGAAAACGGCACCGGCGCACCAAACAACTGACCTGGCACCAAGGCCACCACATATACCTCGTAGCGCAAAGTGGCCTGGGGGCTTTGCAACGGCAACTGGCTGAAGTCCAGGGTGGCCCGCACCGTCAAAGCGCCCGCTGCGCCAACGGTGGTGGTGGTCAGCGCGGCAGCTGGCAAACCGCCACCGGCGGGCACGCTAAAGCCATCCGCACTCAGCGGTGCAGGCGTGGTGAGCGGGCTTACCCGGCGGATGGTGTTGTTGGTGCTGATCAGCAAGCCACCCGCGCGGTCGATGGCCAGGCCCGAGGTGATGAACTGCGCCTGCAGCGCGGGGATGCCTTCGTCAAAGCTGTTGATGCCGCCGCCGCCGCCCGCTACTGGGGCGATGACGCCGGTGCTGCGCACCCGCCGGATGGTGCCCTCGCCCAGGTCAGCCACAAACAAGGAGCGGGCGCCGTCAATGGCCAGATCGGCAAACGTAGTCAACACGATACTGGCCCGGGTGGCGGGGCCGCCGTCACCGTTGGGCAATATCCCCGGCACCCCAAAGCCGCCAGCAAAGGTCTGGATGGAGCCGCCCGGCGTAAATCGGCGGATGCGGTTGTTGTTCACATCCATCACATACACCCGGCCCAACGCATCCAGCGCCACGCGGGTCGGGCGATCAAACGTGGCCTGCAGCGCGGGCACGTTTTCGGTGTTGCCACCCACCACCCCGGTGCCCGCAATCGTTGAGATGGTGGTGCCCACCACCATGCGCACGCGCTGGTTAAGCCGGTCGCCGATGTACAAGGTGCCTTGGCGGTCGATAGCCAAGCCGCTGGGCAGGTTCAGCCGCACATTGGTGGCCAAGCCTTCGCCGCTGTAGCCCGCCGTGCCGTTGCCCGCCACGGTGCTGATTTGGCCCGTAGGCGTCACGCGGCGAATGCGGTGGTTGTTGGTGTCTGCAAAGAACAAGTTGCCCGCCACATCGGTGGCCATGGCAGCGATTTCGGCCCCAATCTGCGCCGCAGTGGCCAGGCCGCCCCCATCACTGAAGCCCTCGGTGCCATTGCCGACCACCGTAGTGACGATGTTGGTGCCCGCCGCGATGCGGCGAATGCGAAAGTTGCCCTGGTCGGCCACAAAGATGTTGCCCGCGGCGTCCACCGTCATGGCCGCTGCATCTCGGAAGGTGGCCGCCAGCGCCACACCGCCGTCACCTGAAAACCCCGCAGTCCCGCTGCCTGCGATGGTGTTGATCGTTTGCGCCTGGGCGCACGACAGCGCGCCCAGTGCGAGCGCCAGCGTCAACACCCAGGGCCTGCACCACGTGAAGAGCTTCATGTCATTTACCGATGTAACCAACGCACCGCTCACGGCGGCAACACCTTGTACACGCCCCGATAGCGCCCGGCGCCCAGCATCTCACTGGCATCGGTGCCATAGCCCAAGTAGAACTCCGTGCCCGGCAGCAGGCTGGTGTCGAAGTTTTCCAGCAGCGTGACCACCAGCCGGTTTTGCGCCAGCGTGCTCGGGTCGACGTTGCGGGCGAAAGCTTGCACCGGGTTGCCCAGAACGCCCCAGCGTTGTCGATCATCTTGCAGCAGCACTTGATAAGGCAGCGGCAACGCCAGCAACTGCCCAGGTACCAGCGCCACCACATACACCTCAAAGCGGCTCGCGCGCGGGCTGGCCCGGGCCAGGTCGGCCAGCGGAAGTTGGCCAAAATCAAGCGTGACGCGCACGGTGGTGGCGTTGATGGGGCCAGTGGCTTGCACCGGCACTGCGGCCACGGGCAACGCACCGCCCGGGGCCAGGAAGAAGCCAAAGGTAAAGGGCGTCGTCAGCGGTGCCACGCGGCGGATGGCGCTGGCGGCGGGGTCTGTCACCAGCAGTCCGCCGCTGCGGTCCACGGCCAAACCGGCCGGCACCACAGACGTCGCCGTGGCCGCCACACCGTTGGTGGGGAACTGGTTGAGCCCGTCGCCCGCCACGGTGGTGATGACGCCATTTAGCGCAATGCGGCGCACGCGCCGGGCACCGTTGTCAGCCAAAAAGATGGCACCGGTGCCGTCGACGGCAAGGCTTAAAACCTCAACCAAGCCGGCTTGGATGGCGGGCCCGCCATCGCCGCCAAAGTTGCCGGTTCCGTTGCCCGCGATGGTGGTGATGATGCCGCCCACGGTAAACCGGCGAATGCGCCGGTTGCCGCTGTCATTGACCAGCACGCGGCCATTGGCATCAATGGCGATGCCGCTGATTTGCTGAAACAGCGCGGCTGTGGCCGGGCCACCGTCGCCACGGTAGCCAAAGCCTGCCCCGGCGATGGTTTCGATCACGCCATCAACCGCGCGCACACGCCGAATGCGGTATGCCCCGGAGTCGGCGATGTACAAATTGCTATCGGCATCTAGCGCCAAGCCGCCGGGCAAGGTGAGGGGCGCGGCTGTGGCGAGCCCGCCATCGCCACTGGGCTGCCCCACCACCTGCTGCACGCCACTGCCAGCTACGGTGGTGACGGTACCCCCGCGCACGCGGCGTACCCGGTTGTTGTTGGCATCGGCGTAGAACACCGAGCCGTCAGCCCCCACCGCCAAGCCGCTGATCACGCTGCCGATCTGCGTGGTGGCAGCGGGTCCGTCAGGGGTAAAGCCGGGGGTGCCAGTGCCCACCACGGTGCTCAGCCTGCCAGTCACTGCGTCGATGCGGCGGATGCGGTTGGCAAGGCTTTCCACAAAGAACACATTGCCAGCGGTGTCCACCACGATTTCGCGTGCGCTGGCGACGCTGACGTTGGCGGCCACCGAGCCATCAGGCGCAATGCCCGAGCCGCTGCCGGTAACGGCAGTGATGATTTGGGCGTGCGCGGCGCCGCTGGTGCACACCGCCGCCACGCAAAGGGCACGCAGGGCCCGCATGGCGATCGCGCGTGAACGCAGCCACTTGGCGCCAACGCTATCAAATAAATAGCGGCTTGCGCCCGGAAAAAGGGCGGTAGCGGCCGATTGGGCTTGAATGAAAGAGCGCATGGCAGTGGGTGTACTCATCTCAGCTCAAGGCGCGTGCAGCGGCCCAGCCAAGGACTAGGGCTGCACCTTGTACACACCCCGATAGCGCCCGGCGCTGATCATCTCGGGCGCATTGCTGCCGTAGCCCAAATAGAACTCGGTGCCGGGCAGCAAGGTGCTGTCAAAGTTGTTCAAGATGGTGACGATCAGCCGGT
>JAAFIY010000181.1 GCA_013297985.1 Comamonadaceae bacterium
ACCGAGTGGGTGTGGTGTTGGCCTGCCCGGAGGGACTCGAACCCCCTACCTGCTGCTTAGAAGGCAGCTGCTCTATCCAGATGAGCTACGGGCAGACGAGGGTGGCGCCGTGGCCAGTTGGAGC
This sequence comes from Comamonadaceae bacterium, assembly GCA_013297985.1. Taxonomy (GTDB): domain Bacteria; phylum Pseudomonadota; class Gammaproteobacteria; order Burkholderiales; family Burkholderiaceae_C; genus JAAFIY01. Next base: position 125 of record JAAFIY010000181.1, read on the forward strand.
CGCTGGAGCCGTTTAGGGCCGCTAGCGCCCTGTTTTTGGGCGGACGCAGCTACAAAAAATGTAGCACCCCAAGGACGAATGGCCTGAAGATGACGGGTCGGGGCGATAGGATTCGAACGGACGACCCTCTGGTCCCAAACCAGATGCTCTATGTTGACCTCGTGGGCTTGCGCTTGGTTGCCTTCATGCCAGCCAATGAAGGCACACCCGTGGTCTTGGCTGATTTGGGTGTGGCGCGTCGCTGGGGCCGCGTCGGCATGGCCGCCTCAAGCTCCTCAATCGCATGCTGTGTGCAGTCGAGCATGCGCTGCAACATGGGGACGGAGCGCCGACAGGCGATATAGCCAAACCCAAGGTGGTCACCGTAGCCGCTGATGGTGATGTTGAGCGCTAGGTAATGGGTAGGTATGGACACGGGGTACACCTCATCGAGGCGAGCACCGTCCAAGTAGAGCGTGTCTCGCGGACCGGGTACGTTCGAAATCACCAAATTGAAGGCCGGCCGCTGCTTGGCGTGTCCAGTGACTAGGCTGGCTCCCATGGGGGCCAGCATCGTGGCGCCATGGGCCACTTTCTCCAAACGTCCCATGGTCGATAGCTGCTCCTTGGCCGCTGCGGTCGACGCCACGATGCGTTGAAGGCGCTCCATAGGGTCGGCGATGTGCGTGGCCAAGTTGGCCAATAGCAGCGCCACCTGATTGCCGCCCTGATCGGTCTCGCCATGCAGCGACACGGGCACCATCGCTGTGAGGGGCTTGCGGGGGAGCTTGGCATGCGACATCAGATAACGGCGCAGTGCGCCCGCGCAGATGGCCAGAGTCACATCATTGACCGTGGCCCCCGTCGCCCTACCGATGTTCTTCAAGCGATTTAAGGAGTACGACTGCGCTGCAAATCGACGCGAACCGGTGATCTCGGTGTTAAACGGCGTGGGCGGTGCTTCATAAGGCGTTGTAGAACCTGTGTCGGCGCGCCTGCCGCGTACCAACTCCCACAAGCCGCTGCTCATGCCTGGCACGATTTCACGGCCGGCGCGTACCGCCTCGGTGGCGGAAGCTGTCAGGCGATCCCACAGTGCCGTAGAAGCGACTGGTGCGCGCGTGCCAAAAGTCTGCGCCCAAAGCGGAGGCTTCAGCTCACTGGGGGTGCCAGACAGGCCCTCAGCCATCATCTTGGCCCCGCTGACACCATCTACCAATGCATGATGAATCTTGGTGTAGGTGGCAAAGCGCCCACCCGGCAGGCCCTCGATGACGTAGGCCTCCCAAAGCGGACGGTTTCGGTCGAGCAAATTGCCGTGTACGCGCGACACCATCGCTAACAGTTCTCGAATCCGGCCAGGCCGGGGCAGCGCCACGTGGCGCAGGTGGTAGTCGAGCTCAAACTCGGCGTCTTCCTCCCAGTGCCAGCGGCCCAGTTTCAGCACTGGACGCAGGTTAAACGGCGCCCGCGCGCTCAAGTGTTGGCGCCAAGCCTGCACCAAGCGCTGGATGAAATCCGCCCCCGCGCCTTTGGGTGGGGTGTACAGGTTCAGCCCAGCGACGTGCATGGGCTGGCTGCGGGTCTCCATCAACAAAAACACAGAGTCGGTAGGGCTGAGTGGTTTCATGCGCGGGCTCCATGCAAAGAGCTGGCCCCTCAGTCGATGCGTTCAACAGCAGGCATGCCCCAGCGCCCATTAAGCGCCGTCTCTTGCGGCCAATACAAGCGGGCATTGAGCACAAATCGCTCGCCCGCCTTCACTGGCAGCCAATTGCTCCTTTTGTCGGGCGACGGCGCATCTGCCTGAATCCACAGGTCAATGGAACCGTCCGCATTGCGCACCAAGGGGTCTCGGTCGCCCAGCGCATAGCGCTGCAGCGGGTTGTCAATCAGAAAGTCATCTGTTCCGTAGGCGGTGACCGACCAAAACGCATTCACAGGAGGCAACTCGCCCGCCTTGAAACGCAGGCGGTAGCGTTGGCTCCCGTTCAATGGATCACCATTGGAATCCACCTGGGTTTGCGGGTAGATGGCGTCGGCGGGCAAATTCGCGCCCAAACCGACCATGGCCACCACCGCGCGGATGTTGTAGCTGGTGCCGTACTGGCCCAAGATCATGGGCGGTGTCGACCAACCCCGCACCAGCTCGCGGGGCTTCTTGAGCTCTTGAGCCACCTTGCGGTCGGCCAACCATCGGCCGAGCCCAACGCTTAAACGGTCCAGCACATTCCACTGCGGCGGCTGGCCAGGGGCGACACCGATTCGCGCGAGCTTCAGCAGCATGGGGCCATCCGCCTCAAACGGTGGGTTGTCCACCATGAGTTGAGCGAGCTGGGTAAAAAAGACCTCGGTGCTCATGGCCTGCATCTGCTGCGCAGGTGGCAAGGGTGCACCGTTGAGCGTGTCGGGCTGCGCCGCAGATGCTGGATTCGGCGCGCCGGTGGGACTCTCGTCGAGCGGCCGCAACACCAAACCGTCTTGCAGCCGGTGCACCACCGGATAGTCAGAAACGCCATTGGTTTGCGTGCGCCCAATCAACCAAACCAAACGCGTGGGGGAACGCAGCAGGCTCAACCCATCGGGCACCGAACCCTGCCAACCGGGTCCCACCAACAAAAACTTGCCGCCTGCCGCACCGGTCAGCCGGGTGCCGGGCGCGGCAAACACGTTGGTCCACGCATCCATGAACGGCATGACTTGGTAGCGCTGGTCGTTGGGCGCCATTTCAAACACCCAAGGCCCCTTGGACATGTCAATAAAACCCGAGGTGTACAGCGTGTCCACATTGGGCCGCACCACCCCTTTGAAACTGGCATCGGGAAACACACGCACCCGCCGCAGCTGATTTTCGGGGCCCACGGTGACAGCGGCATGCGCGCGGGTGACCTCCATTACCACCAAGGGGTAGCCAAACACGTAGGCCTCAGCACCCAACACAATGTGCTCAGACTTGGCATACAACACCGCACCTGCGGCGGTAACCAGTGCTACGAAGGCAAGCAGGGCATAGCCCCAAGGTTTGACTCGGCGGCGCGAAGAAGCTGAGCGTGATTCAGTCATGGCTTGGGTGCGTTGAGGATGGTTCGAAAGCCGACATGGGTGGTCGCCAGCTCAGTTTCTTGGGGTTGACGGGCCCCGGGTCGGTAGCGCATGCAGTAAGTGGGTGCGCACAGGAATGAGCCGCCTTTGATCACGTGCTGCGCCGCGTATGTCGCGCTCGCGCCCCGTGCTGCCTGAGCCGATGGAGCCGACAGCCCGCCAGGGTGATCTGACCACGGGTCAGCCGTTAACTCCCAGACGTTGCCGACCATGTCGTACAAACCCAGTGCATTGGGTTCGTAGCACCCCACAGGGGCAACGCCCACAAA
>JAAFIY010000182.1 GCA_013297985.1 Comamonadaceae bacterium
CCCGCTGCCGCCAACTGGGCCTGCACCTGGTGGCCCACGCCGGTGAAGAAGGCCCGCCCGCCTACATCTGGGCCGCGCTAGATGTGCTGCAAGTGCAGCGCGTTGACCACGGCGTGCGCGCCCTGGGTGATGCGGCCCTGATGCAGCGATTGGTGAGCCAGCGCGTGCCGCTCACCGTGTGCCCGCTGTCGAACCTAAAGCTCTGCGGCGTCCGCCATTTGAGCCAACACGCCATGAAGACTCTGTTGGACACGGGCGTGGTGGCCACCTGCAACAGCGACGACCCCGCCTACTTTGGCGGCTATGTGGCCGACAACGCCGTGGCGGTGGGCCAAGCGCTGGGGCTGACGGCGGCGCACCAGGTGCAGATGGCGGCGCACAGCATGGCGGCCACGTTTGCGCCAGCGGATGCGCAGCGGCGCTGGCATGACGCTCTGGCGGCCACGGTGGCGCGCTGGGAAACCTGAGTCTAAAATTTGCACAAGATAGGGTTGTAGCGCCCTATTTATAGGCCTCAGTAGCTACACAAATAATAGTGCTGGAGCGATCATGAACATGCACCGCTGGTCTGACCCTGCCGGGTCGTCTGCTTTGTGTATCTGGCTGCGCCGCGCCTTGTTTGTGCCGGCGCTCCTTGCCTGTGGCTCCGCACTGGGGCAGGCCGCGCCCACGCTGTATGTGGGTGCAGGCTCCGACAACGGCAGCGTTACCGGCACCTTGCGTTCGGTGTGCGAAAGCCAACTGAACACCGCCTGCACCCTTGCCGACGCCATCACCTATTCCAACGCCACTGTCAACGGTACGGTGGTGATCGAGCTCCCTCTGGGTAACTTTTTCATCCGGGACACGATGAAGGTGCCCGTGACGCGCGACGTCACGATTCGCCCACGCCTGCCCGCCACCAACCCTGGTGACACCGTCATTTCGTGCGACGTGTCGGGTTCATCGGGCACTGCGCGGCGGCCGTTTTTGATTGGTGCCACAGGCCTTGCGCCCAACGTGACGCTGCAGGGCTTTACCGTCAGCAACTGCGTGGCGCAGGGCGGCGCGGGTGCTGGGCGCGGCGGCGCGGGTGCGGGCTTTGGCGGCGCGGTGCTGGTGCACAGCGGCAATCTCACCCTAAGCCACATGCGCTTTAGCGCCAACCAAGCCCTGGGCAACACGCCTGCGGGCGGTGACGGGGGCGGTGGTGGCCTGTTTGGCGCGGGCAGTGCTGCGGGCGGCGGTTTGTGGAGCGCCGCCAGTGGCATCACTGGCGGGTGTGGTGGTGTCAGCGTGTTTACTAACTGCCCTGGTGACTTTGGAAAGGGTGGCGATTCAAGCCCCTTTGGAGTGACGGCCTTACCAGGTAGCCCGGGGGGATTTGGTGGGGGCGGTGGGGCAGGCTCCGCGTCAATGCCCATGCCCACGATTGGGGTGGCAGGCGGGGGCGGCGGCGCGGGCGGATTCGGCGGCGGGGGCGGAGGTGGGGCGGATGGCGTTTCGCCAGGGGCAGGCATGCCACCCCCTGGTGCGAACGGTCCTGCGGGCGGCAGTGGCGGTGCCGGTGGTGCCGGGGGGTTCGGCGCGGGCGGCGGCCAAGGTGGTGCGGGTGCTCCGGGTGGCCCTGGAGGTATGGCTGGGCCGCCGACCGGCCCAATGGGCGAGCCCGTACCGCCCGCCGGATTGGCCGGTGCCGCCGGTGCCAGCGGAGCGGCTGGCGCGCCCGGTTTCGGTGGCGCAGCAAGCGGCGCATCAGCGGGCATGGGCGGCGCGGTGTTTGTGCGCAGCGGTGCGCTCACCGTGCGCAATTCCACGTTCCTTAACAACACCGCTACACGTGGCGGCACTGGGGCCAGTGGTTTTGGGGGCGCGGTGTTTGTGTGCACCTCTGATTTGGGCAATGGCGCTGCAGGCCAGTGCGCCGGCACGGTCGACACGGCGCAAAGCTGCGGCAACACGTTCACGACCAATACCGCCAGTGACACCTACGCTGCGGGCACGGCCGCTGCGGCTTCCACGGCCGATGTCTTCTGGCGCAACCGCACCAACAGCATGTTGGACTCAAGCGCGCTGGCCACACCCTGTGTGCCCAACGCGCCCACCGCCGTCAGCGCTGCGCGCGGCAATGCGCAAGCTGCGGTGAGCTTTACCACGCCTACCGACGATGGCGGCAGCCCCATCACCGGCTATCGCTTCACGCCCCACAGCGGCTCGCCTGCCGTGGCGCAGACCGGTCTGGCGCAGACCTGCACCCTTGGTCCGACCCAGACCTGCAACCCCTTCACAGTGACCGGCTTGACCAATGGCACGGCGGTGCAGTTTGCCGTGGCGGCCCTCACTGCCAATGGCGCTGGGCTGCAATCAGCTTTGTCGACCGCCGTCACCCCGGCAACGGTGCCCGGGCCGGTTTTGCTCGCCAGCACCACTGTGGGCGACCGCAGCTTCGCCTTCGAGACCTTGCCTCAGCCTAACAACGGCGGCGACCCGATCGTGCAAACCTTTGCCGCGTTCAAGATCGGCACCACGCCGCAGGTGAGCTTTAGCAGTCCGGCGATCCCGTGGACCCGGTTGGTGACGGGTTTCACCAACGGTGTCACCTACAACGTCACCTTCGAGCACAGCAATGGCGTTGGCCTGGGCGCGCCCACGGTGATCACCTTCACCCCCGCTGCCCCGCCAGACCCGCCCACCGCTGTGGCCGCCACCGCTGGCGAACTCAGCCTGTCGGTGGCCTTTGCCCCACCGGTGAACACGGGCGGCATTCCCGTTACCAGCTACCGCGCTACCTGCACCCCCACCACGGCAGGCGCCGCGCTAAACGCAACAGGCGCCGCGTCGCCCATCACCGTGGCGGGCCTGCTCAGCAGTCTGCAATACACCTGCACCGTGCGTGCCAGCCATGCCGTCAGCAGCAGTGCCGAGAGCACCGCCAGCGCCGCAGCCCGGCCATTTGATCCGTCACCCCCACCGCCCCCCAGCGTGCCCAGCACCGGCGGCACGGCTTCGCCCGGCGCGGGCACCATCTTGGTTATCAACCCCCCGCCGCCCGGATCGGGCGGCCCGCCCACCATCATCACCCTGCCACCGCCCGGAGGCGCGCCCATCACCCTGCAACTGCCCGGTGGTGTCACCCTCCAGATCAGCGCCACCAGTGCGGACGCTACGCTGAGCGTGGTCAACCTGGTCATTGGCAACACCCTGGTACCGGTGATTGAAGTGCGCGGCGGCAGCGTGGCCATCAGCGGCAGCACCGTGCAGGGCCCCCAACTGCTGGTGGGCGGCACACTGCTGAGCAGCGCAGGCAACACCTGCCCCGGCGCGCCCCAGCTGCAAG
>JAAFIY010000183.1 GCA_013297985.1 Comamonadaceae bacterium
AGCGGATCACCTCGCTGCTGTTGGTTTGCAACTGCCCCTGCACCCGCACCGTGTGCTGTGTGCCCTCGGGCTCGCCCGCGCCCGGCCCGGCCGCAAAGGTCCACGCATTGCGGGTGGACAGCTCGGTGTAGACCAGACACTCGTGGTGCAGCAAATCTTGCGGATGCCGCAAGGGCAGCGCACCCTTGCGCCGCAGCCGCCGCACATGGTCACGGTGGGCCAGCAAGTGGCGCTGGGTGCTGCCGATGCGGCGGGCCACCAAGCTGCTGTCGGGCAATTGGCCCACGCGCACAGCCACATCAATGCCCTCCTCCACCAGATCGACAAAACCATCGGCCAGGCGCAGGTCCACCCGCACCTGCGGGTGCTTGGCCAAAAAGCTCTGCACCAAAGGCATCAGCTTGAGCCGCCCAAAGCCCACCGAGGCCGCCACGCGCAACCAGCCGCTGAGCTGTTGACGGCTGGAGCGCACCAGCGCCTCAGCCTCAGCCACTTCGGCCACCAGACGCTGCGCCTGCTCGAAGTAGCGCGCGCCCTCTTCGGTCAGCGCAAGCCGTCGGGTGGTGCGAACCAACAGGCGTGCGCCCAGCAGCGCCTCAAGCGCCGCCACCTGTTTGCTGACCGCGCTTTGGGTGCTACCGGTCTCACGCGCCACAGCCGAAAAGCTGCCCGACTCCACCACGCGAACGAAGGTGTGCATGGCTTGCAAGCGGTCCACAGCTGCTCCATTCAGTCTTGAATGGAATAGATATTAGGCCAGAAAGATGGCTAGTGCCAAACGGGAATGGAGTCCACAGTTCTACCCACACCAACCCACCCGAAAGGAAATCACCGTGAACCGCTTTGCAGTCCCCACCCAAGCCCAAGTGAGCCCCGCCAACCAAGCGCTGTTTGACAACCTGAAAGCAGGCCTGGGCATGGTGCCCAACCTGTATGCCACCCTGGCCCATTCAGAGCACGCCCTGGGCACCTACTTGGCCCTGCAGAACGCCAAAAGCAGCATCAGCGGCAAGGCACGCGAAGTGGTGAACTTGGTGGTGAGCCAAGTCAACCATTGCGAATACTGCCTGGCGGCGCACACGGTGATCGGCGGCATGGTGGGCTTCACCCCGCAGCAGATCCTGGACATCCGCCGTGGCCACGCCAACTGGGACACCAAGCTCGACGCTCTGGCGCACCTGGTGCAAGGCATCGCCACCAACCGGGGGCGTGCCGAGCCTGCTGCGCTAGAGGCTTTCTTTGCCGCCGGTTGGACCACCGAGAACCTGGTGGACACCATCGTGGTGATTGGCGACAAAACCGTCACCAACTACTTGCACGCCACCACCCAGGTGCCCGTGGACTTCCCCGCTGCCCCGGCGTTTTAAGCCACGCTGCCAAGGTCCCCATCATGAACACCGCCATTCAGTCCGCCCCAGCCGCTGCATTGAGCGCCGCCGCTGGCGTGCCAGCCCCTGCGCCCGACACCCCACGCTTGGCCGCCGGTATTGCGGTGGGCCTGCTCGCAGCCAGTATTGGTGCGCTCTACACCGTGTTCGCCCGCTGGGGCATTGCCCACGGCTTGCACGCGCCTGATCTGACCGCGCTGCGCTTCGGTGTGGCGGGGCTGGTGACCTTGCCGCTGCTCATCTTTGCGTGGCGCCGCGATGCGCAGCAGTTCACCAGTCGCTGGCCGCTGTGGCTGGCTATTTCTTGCCTAGCGGGCACGCCGTTTGGGCTATTGATGTTTGGCGCACTGCAGTTTGCGCCGCCTAGCCACGCCGCGGTCATGCCGTTTGCCGCCATGAGTGTGGCCGGGCTGCTGCTGGCTGCCGCCCTGCTAGGCGACAAGCTCACGCCGCGCAAGGCGCTGGGCATTGGCGTGGTGCTGGCGGGGCTGGTGCTGCTGTCGGGCATTCAGGCCGACAGCTTCACGTGGCGCTCGCTGGGAGGCGACATGATGTTTGTGGCTGCAGGCACGCTGTGGGCTGCATTTGGCATCTTGTTGCGCAAACACCGGCTGGACCCGCTGCTGGCCACCGCCGTGGTGTCGGCCAGCGCGCTGCTCACCTATGTGCCTGCCTACCTGATTGCCGTCGGTCCCGGTCGGCTGTTGAGCGTATCCAGCCAAGTGCTGTGGGCCGAGGTTCTGGTGCAAGGCGTGATTGCGGGCACCGGCACCTTGTTCACCTACGCCACCATGGTCAAGCTGCTGGGGCCTTCTCGGGCCGCCATCTTCCCGGCCCTGGCGCCGGGGCTGGCCGCGCTAATGGCCTGGCCGCTTTTGGGCCATGCGCCCACGCTGGCTGAGACGATCGGATTGGGGGTGGTGATGGCGGGCCTCATCGTGGCGGTGACGGTGGCTGGCCCGCGCTGGCCTGGGTTGGCGACCGCGGCTCGGCCGGCGTAGCGGCGAGGCCGCCTGGCCGCGCCAGGCGCATCGCTGGGAGACGCCTGTGCTGAAGCATAAGTTGCTATATTTTGTATAGCTGCTTGCGCCGCCAAATAGGCCGGTGCAGGCCTATTTCCTTTTGGCGGAGCAGTCCTTGTTCCGACGATCCTCTGCCAACACAAGTGCCCCAAAGCTCACCGGCTCTGCCTTGGTAGCTGACTGGGGTGTCAGCTTGCCATCAACCATCAAATGCGCCCGCCCGTGGATCTGGGCCCACACTTGGTGCTCCACCGCTTGGCGGTCGCTGGCGCGTCTTAGCCCCAGGCGGTCACTCAGAGGTGCTGCTACCTGCACCAGCTGTTGGTACGCGACGTGGGCAGCCGTGGTGAGTGCCGCGTCGTCCCAATCCAGCAGAGCCCGGTTGAACATCAGCCTGAACAAAGCTGGCTGCGCGGCGGCATAGGCCAGATAGCCCCGCTCGGCCGCTTGCAGTTGCGCCAGCGGGTCAGGCTTGGCGCGGGCTCGGGCGGCGGCCATGCTGGCCCCAAAGCGTGCAAAGCCTTCCACCGCCAAGGCCGTGCGCAAATGGCGCAGGCTAGGGAAATGATGGGTGGGCGCCGCATGCGACACGCCTAGTTCTGCCGCCACCCGGCGCAGGCTCAAGGCCTCGGTACCGCTTTCTTCCAGCACCGTCAGGGCGGTTTGCACCAAGGCACGGCGCAGGTCACCGTGGTGATAAGCCTTAGGGCGATCAGGGTTCATAAAGCTTAGTCTTGACGCCGTCAAGATGCGACGGTTAGGCTTGGTCTTGTCGATGTAAAGATGACGCTGCCAAGATTAGTTG
>JAAFIY010000184.1 GCA_013297985.1 Comamonadaceae bacterium
GCGGCCTTCTTCAATCTGCTCAATTTGCCAGCGCACTTCAAAGTCAATGGCCTGCTGCATGAACTTGAAGCTGTTGAGGTTCTTGATTTCGCGCCGGGTGCCCAACGCAGCGCCGGGCTTGCGCACAGACACGTTGGCGTCGCACCTAAAGCTGCCTTCTTGCATGTTGCCGTCGCAAATGCCAATCCACGTCACGATGCGGTGCAGCTCTTTGGCATAGGCCACCGCCTGGGCGCTGCTGCGCAAGTCGGGCTCGGTGACGATTTCTAGCAGCGGCGTGCCCGCGCGATTCAGGTCAATGCCCGATTGGTTGACGAAGTCTTCATGCAGCGATTTGCCCGCGTCTTCTTCCAGGTGCGCGCGCACCAAGCGCACGGTGTGAGGCTGATCATTCAACAAGAAATGCACCGCGCCGCCTTGCACCACCGGAATTTCAAACTGGCTGATCTGGTAGCCCTTGGGCAGATCGGGGTAGAAGTAGTTTTTGCGTGCAAACACGCTGCGCTCGGCCACATGGGCGCCAATGGCCAAGCCAAAGCGAATGGCACGCTCCACAGCGGCGCGGTTCATCACCGGCAGGGTGCCGGGCAGGGCCAAATCAACCGGGGCGGCTTGGGTGTTGGGTTCGGCCCCAAAGGCGGTGCTGGCGCGGCTGAAAATTTTGCTGGCCGTCGACAGTTGGGTGTGGGTCTCGAACCCAATCACCACCTCATAGCCCTGCACCAATGGCGCAGGCGGGTTGGTGGGGGCAGGGGCTGTGGCTTGGATGGGTGCGTTCATGGCGGCGGCGCTCCTCAAAAGCCAGCGGGGGCGCGCTGGTGCCAATCGGTGGCCAACTGGTATTGGTGGGCCAGGTTCAGCAGGCGCGCTTCGCTCAAGTAGTTGCCAATGAGCTGCAGGCCCACGGGCATGCCGTGTTCGCCAAAGCCCACCGGCAGGCTCATGCCCGGCAGGCCAGCCAAAGAACCAGGCAGGGTGAAGATGTCGGCCAGGTAGTTGTCCAAGGGCGAGCGCGCGGTGTCGCCCAGGGCCCAAGCCACGGTGGGGGCCACCGGGCCCGCGATCACGTCACAGTGGGCGAATGCGGCTTGGAAATCATCGGCAATCAGGCGGCGGATTTTTTGCGCTTGCAGGTAGTAAGCGTCGTAGTAGCCGTGGGACAGCACATAGGTGCCGATCATGATGCGGCGCTTGACTTCGTCGCCAAAGCCCTCGCTGCGGGTTTTTTTGTACATGTCAGCCAAGTCGCCGTGCTGGGCGGCGCGGTGACCAAACTTCACACCGTCAAAGCGGCTGAGGTTAGAAGACGCCTCGGCCGGGGCAATGATGTAGTACACCGGAATCGACAGCTCGGTGCGCGGCAGCGAAATGGGCACCCGCACCGCGCCCAGCCTTTCTAACTGCGCCAGCGCCGCTTCAATGGCCGCGCGTACGCCGTTGGCCACGCCGTCACCCATGAACTCTTTGGGCACACCAATGCGCAGGCCCGCAATGGGCTGGGTCAGCGAGCGGGTGAAGTCTTCCGCCGGCTCGTCTAGGCTGGTGGAATCGTGGTCCGGGTCCGGCCCGCACATGGCCGAGAGCAGCACGGCGCAATCCTGCGCCGAGCGGCCCATGGCCCCGGCTTGGTCCAGGCTAGACGCAAACGCCACCATGCCGTGCCGCGACGCGCGGCCATAAGTGGGCTTGATGCCGGTAATGCCGCAAAAGCTGGCGGGCTGGCGAATCGAGCCACCGGTGTCCGTGCCCGTGGCCACGGGCGTCAGGCCTGCAGCCACTGCTGCGGCGCTGCCGCCTGAGCTTCCGCCTGGCACACGGCTCACATCCCACGGGTTTTGCACCGGCCCGAAGGCGCTGTTTTCGTTGGTGGAGCCCATGGCGAATTCATCGCAGTTGAGCTTGCCCAAGCAAACCATGCCCATGCGCCCTATTTGACTGCCTACCGTGCTATCAAAAGGTGAGCGATACCCCGCCAACATCTTGCTGCCCGCCGTGGTGGCAAAGTCAGTGGTCACAAAGATGTCTTTGTGTGCCACGGGCACGCCGGTGAGCGCGGTGGCGTCGCCGCGAGCGCGGCGCTCGTCGGCTGCGCGGGCTTGGGCCAGGGTGACCTGGTCGTCGGTTGCCAAAAAGGCGCCTAAGTTGGCATGCGCGCGCTGGCGGGCCAAAAAGTGCTGGGCCACCTCAACGGCAGACGCTTTGCCGTCGGCCATCAGTTGGCCCAGGGCCGCTGCGCCCAAGTGGTGCAAGTCGGTCGATGCAGCGATGGCGGGGCTCATTCGATCACCTTCGGCACCAAAAACAGGCCGCGTTCCACCGCAGGGGCACTGCGCTGGTTGGCCTCGCGTTGTTGGGGCTGGGCCAGGTCATCGCGCAGCCGCAAAGTGATGTCGCGCATGGCGGCCACGGGGTGGGCCAAGGGTTGGCAACCAGAGGTATCCACCGCCTTCATTTGTTCGACGGTTTCGAAGAATGCGTTGAGCTGAGTGAGCATGCGCCCACTTTCTTCATTAGTGAGTTCCAGTCGAGCCAACTGGGCGATTTTCGCGATGTCGGAGGGAGTCAGTGCCATGGGTGGAGAGCGAACTCAAAAGCGCACCGATTGGGGCTTTCGGGGGTGGCGCAAAGGCGTTTTGCCGAAGGCAATCAGGTATTATCCCCAGCTTTGCCCGGCCTGCCCCAGAGCCGCTGCTGAAAGCGGCAAGAAGGCGGGCCCGAGCGGGGCCAAACAGCGGGTTGTGCGCACACCACTGAAAGGTGGGGCGCCCCCGTCCTGACGCAAGCCCGCGCGCGCTGGCCCGGGCAGCTCTTCCAAGCTTCGCTTGCCCCCAACACACACACCAGCGCGTCGTGGCTGCCGTGCACCGGCTTGCAGACAAGCCCACCCGCACCGACCGCGCTCGAGAGGACTGGAATGTTCGGTAGTTTTCGTCGGTATTTCTCCACCGACCTCGCCATTGACCTAGGCACCGCCAACACGCTGATTTATGTGCGTGACAAAGGCATCGTGCTTGATGAGCCCTCCGTGGTGGCCATTCGGCAAGAAGGCGGCCCCAACGGCAAAAAAGTGATTCAGGCCGTGGGCAAAGAAGCCAAGGCCATGCTGGGCAAGGTGCCCGGCAACATCGAAGCCATCCGGCCCATGAAAGACGGCGTGATCGCCGACTTTGTGGTGACCGAGCAGATGATCAA
>JAAFIY010000185.1 GCA_013297985.1 Comamonadaceae bacterium
GTCGGGCACGGTGGAGGTTTGCACAAACTGGTTTAGTTCGCGAATGGCGCGGTCGCGAGCGTCCAGCAAGTCCAGCGGCTCCACCGTGTCACCGCGGCGGGCAATGATGGCGTTGTTGAGCGATGCGATCTCGCCAGCCAAGCGGTTGATGCTGGTGGTGATGCTGCCCGCTTGCAAAGTGGCGCCGTTGCGCAGCTCATCCATGCGCGAAGCGGTGTCGCGGATCTGCGAGGTAAAGGTTTCTGAGGCGGTGATGGCCACCGTGCGCGCGGTCAGGTTGGTGGGGGCTGACGACACGTCTTGCCAAGCGTTCAGGGCGTCGTTGAGCGCATTGCCCAGGCCCGCCTCGCCTTGGGGGTACAAGGCCTCTAGCTGCTGCAGTTTTTGATAACGGGCGGTGTTGCCTGCTTCTAGCGAACGGGTGAGCTGGCTTTGCCGCGTCAGGTAGTCGTCATACGAACGGGTCACGCCGCCAATCTCAACGCCTTTGCCAAAGTAGCCCTTGCCGATGCGCTGGCCGAAGGATTCCTCCAGAGAAATGGTCTGGCGCGAATAGCCTGCGGTGTTGACGTTGGCAATGTTGTTGCCCACCACCTGCAGAGCGGCCAGATTGGTGGTGAGCGCGCGGGCGGCGATGTTGAGTGCAGTCATGGCGTTGCCCCTTGATCAGGTATCTAGCCGGGCCAGGGCCAGTTGCAGGGCCTGGGCAGCGGCATTGGGCGTGCGAGCTGCCGCCACGGGTGGCGCGGCGCGACCCAGGGCTTGGGTAGACGGCGCATCGCCCCGGTTGGCAGGCTGCAGTGCCGACAGCGCCACTTGAATCGACCGGCCCAGCTTGTCGGCATAGGCCGGGTCAGTGGCGTAGCCGCCGCGTTGCAGGCCTTGGGCAAAGCCGCGCACCGATTGCGCATCGGTGCCCTGCGCGGCGGCCACCGCGTCTTGATAGCGTGGGTTTTGGGTAACCAGTGCGGCGTAGTCGCGGAAAGACTCCTCAAATGAGTCATAGGCCCGAAAGCGCTGCACCATGCGGCGGGGTTCACCGTCGATGTATTCGGTGGTGGTGACTTCAGCCGTTTTGCCGCGCCAGCCGCCTGTGGCCTTGATGCCAAACAAGTTAAAGCTGTTGCTGCCGTCGGCATTGCGAATCTGGCTGCGGCCCCAGCCGGTTTCATGCCCTGCCTGGCCCAGCATGAAGGCCGCCGGGATGCCGGTTTGACCTGCAACGGCGTCAGCGGCGGCGCGGTGCTGCTGCACAAAGCTCACTTGGCGGTCGCTGGTGCGCACAGGAGGTGGCGCTGCGTCGGCACCAGGCAGGCGCGGCGTGCTGCGCCCCGGCGCGCCACGGGCGCGGCCTGACCAATCTAGCGTGGGCACGGTGGCGGCGCCTTCGCCGGTGGACGAAGTGGCGGGTGTGTTGGGCGGGCTGCCGGTGCGCCCGGTGATTTGCTGGGTGAGCTGGCGCTCAATGGCCGCTGACAAGCCGCCGGGCATGCCGCTCATGGCCACGGCCAATTGCTGGTCGAGCATGTCGTTGGCCAAGTTGCCTTCGGGGCCTTCAAACAAGCCACTTTTCATGGTGGCTTCGCGCATGCTTTTGATCACTTCGCGCATAAAAAGCGCTTCAAATTGCTTGGCAGCCTCTTTGATGGCAGCCGGGTCGCTGGCATTGCGGGCGTGCTTGAGTGCGTCGAGCGATTTGCCATCAAACGCCAAGCCCTGGCCCGCCGCGCCTAAGCTGGTGGTGCCGTTCACCGCATTCGCCCCGTTCGCCCGGCCGCCCGCCACCGCGCCCAAGCGGGCGCGCTGCAGCGCATCCAGCCCGGCGGCGGGATCAAGGCGTTGAGCAGACAGGGCGGTCATGGCTTTAGATCACTTCCAGCTCGGCGTTCAGGGCGCCTGCGGCCTTCAGGGCCTGCAACACCGCCAGCAGGTCTTGCGGCGTGGCGCCCAGCGCGTTAAGCGCCTTGACCACATCGCCCAGCTGGGTGGATTGCGGCACTTGGATGATGTTGCCGGGCTCTTGGTTGATCTGGATGCTGGTTTGCTCGGTCACCACCGTTTGCCCTTGCGAGAACGGCGCAGGCTGGCTGATGACAGGCGTGCTTTGAATCACCACCGACAAGCTGCCGTGGGCGATGGCAGCGGGGTTCAAGGTGACGGCGCCATTCATCACCACCGAGCCGGTGCGGGCGTTGATCACCACGCGCGCCGCCGCTTGGGTGGGACGCAGGCGCAGCTCTTCAATATCGGCAATGACCTTGATGCGCTCGTTGGGGTCGGTGGGCAGCGTCACTTCTACCGTGCGGCCATCCAAGGCGCGGGCCATGTTTTCGCCGATGTTGCGGTTGATGGTGAGGGCCACCTCGCGCGCCATTGAAAAGTCTTGCGCATTCAGGCCCAGCAGCAGGCTGTTGCCGCTTTGCAGCGGCGTGGGCACGCTGCGCTCGACCTGGCCGCCACCGGGGATGCGGCCCGCGCTCAAGTGGTTGATTTGCACCCGGCTGCCGCCGGCCGATGCGCCCGCGCCGCCCACCATCAGGTTGCCCTGGGCCAGCGCATAAATTTCGCCGTCCACGCCGCGCAGCGGGGTGGTGATCAAGGTGCCGCCGCGCAGGCTACGGGCGTTGCCGATGCTCGATACGTTCACATCCAGCGGCTGACCGGGCCGCGCAAAGGCGGGCAGGGTGGCCGTCACCAATACGGCGGCCACGTTTTTCAACTGCAATTGCGAAGTGGCCGCAGGCGGAACGGTGATGCCCAATTGCTGCAGGTAGTTTTGCAGGCCTTGGGCGGTATAGGGCATTTGGGTGGTTTGGTCGCCAGTGCCGTCCAGGCCCACCACCAGGCCGTAGCCAGTGAGCTGGTTGCTGCGCACGCCCTGCACCTGCGCCACTTCTTTGATGCGCTGGCCGCTGAACTGCGGTGCGGCGGCCACCACCGTCGGTGCTGCGGCGGGACGCGCGGCGGGAGTGCCTGCGGGCGCTTGCGCCCACAGCGGCGTGAGCACGGCCGCGCCAGCCAAGCTGGCGATCACAAGGGCAATCAGGCGGCGCATGGTGCTTCTCGACGTATCGGGGTTATCGGCAAAAAAATTTGAGGCTTGAGCCAGTGCGC
>JAAFIY010000186.1 GCA_013297985.1 Comamonadaceae bacterium
CATGCGCCGATACAACCAAGAGCGCAACCTCAACATGAACTTTCTGCTGGCCAAAGACCACGCTGAATCGGTGTTGCTGGTGGAGTCTGACCGTGCCGTAGCCTTTGCCATGGACGACGTGCTTCTATTCGGCTTGCGGGCCACCTCAAAAAGCCCCGAAATCTGGGACATCGTGGGCGATTCGCTGCAAGTGGAGCCCTACGCCTGCATGGTCAGAAAAGATGACCCCAAGTTCAAAGCGCTGGTGGACGGCGTCATTGCCAACATGATGAAAACAGGTGAATTTGAGCGCCTGTACAAGCGCTGGTTTATGTCGCCTATCCCACCCAACAACATCAACATGAACTTGCCGATGTCCAAGGAGTTGCGCGACAACCTCAAGGCATTGAGCGACAAGCCAGCGACCTGACAGGCGCGCCAAGCGCGGCTACTTGTTGGGGGCCATGGCAGCTCGGCGGGGCAAGACCTGTAGCACCGCTCCAATGAACGCGCGGGCCACCACCGAATGCGGCCGGGCGGCCGGGCGCACCGCGTGCAGCGCAATCGGGATGGCGGGCCGAACCGGCAGCACGTCCACTTCATCGGCGCGAGCCGACATCGCGGTGCAAGCGTCCACAATGGCCACCCCATGCCCATGTCGAGCCAAGGCCAAAGCGGCGTGGTAGGTCTGCACTGAGCACGATGCCTCAAAGCCTGCACCGGCTTCGCGGCACGCGTGGGCCAGCATCGTGCCCAGGGGGTCGTTCATTTCCAAGCCCACCACCGGCAGCTTAGTGAGCATGTCTAGGCTGACACCGCTCTTCTTGGCCTTGCTGGCAAAGAAGTCTTTGCGCGCCACGCACACCAGTTCAAGCTCAGCCAAGGTGTCTTGCACCAAGGCCGGATGCGGCGTGGCGCCATAGAGCAAACCCACATCGGCTTCTTGCAAGGCCAGCGCACGAATGATGTCTGGCGAATGCGTGGCACGAAAGGTGACCTGCACCTTGGGATACTTTTGTCTGAAGACCGTCAAGGCTCGGGGTAACACCTCATGCCCGAGAGCCAGAATCGACAACACCTTCAGTTCAGTGACGGCAGCACCCGCCCGCAAATTGGAAGCCACCCGCCCCACCGCATCGAGATGGCCGAAGAGCTGCTCAACATGGGGATACAAGGCATGCGCCTCGGGGCTGGGCACCAGCCGGTTGCGCACCCGATGAAAAAGGGCAAAGCCCAATTGCAGCTCTGCATGCTGCAAGCTGCGGCTAACCGCAGGCTGCGTGACATTCAACAAACGCGCTGCGCCCGATACGCTGCCCGACACCATGATGGCGTTAAAAACTTGGATGTGTCGCAGTTGCATTTGGATTCGAAAGTGCCACGGTGGGTCTTTGTGCCTTAAGTGTCGATCAAGCTGGCAAGCCAGCGCAGCCAACGCCCGGGACAGTCGGGCAACTGATCGATGGCGTCTCCTTTTGGACCTTCCAGATCCGCAGAGGCCAGCCCTTTCGATGGCGTTCGCGATCAGGGCCGATCACCTTGCAGCGGCTTATCGACGGGCTTTAGAAGCTATGGAAACGATAGCTTATAGCTGGGCGAGGCCGTGCCCACCGAGGGTCGCCGGACCGCTGCGAGCCACGTAAAACGGGCAGGCCCCAGAGGATTGCGCACAGCTTTTTCTGACCTCACCTACCCCCCACTCACCCGCACCACCGCATCCCCCCGCAAATGCAAATCGGGCAGCAACTGCAGCCCCAAGCCCGGCTTGCCGTTCAAGCTGATTTGCCCGTTTTTCACCGTGGGCAGTTCGGTGACTAGTTCGCGATACCAGCCGCTGTAAAACGCCCGCACGCTTTCTTGGATGAGGGCGTTGGGGGCGTGCAGGCTCAAGTGGGTGCTGGCGGCCCACACGACCGGGCCGGTGCAGTCGTGGGGGGCTACGGGTAGTTGGTGGGCGTCGGCCATGGCGGCGATCTTGCGGGCCTCGGTCAGGCCGCCGCACCAGCTCAAATCAAGCATGGCCACGCCGGCCACGCCGGTTTGCAGATAGTCTTTAAAGCCCCATTTGTAGGCCAGGGTTTCGCTGGCGCAGATGAGGGCTTGGCAGTCTTGGGCGTAGCTTTTGAGCAGATCAAGACTGTCCATGCGAATGGCGTCTTCGTGCCAAAAGGTGTTGAAGGGTTGCAGCGCCCGCGCAATGCGCCGCGCCATGGGCAGGCGCCACAGGCTGTGGAACTCCACCATGATGTCCATGCGCTCGCCCACGGCGTTGCGAATCTTCTCAAAGGGTTGAAGCGCGGTGGCCAACTGTTCTGCGCTGATGTAGTGGCCGTCGCTGGCCTCGGCCGCGATGTCAAAGGGCCAGATCTTCATGGCGGTGATGCCTTCGCTTAGCAGCGACTCGGCCAGCTCATCGGCATGGTGCAAAAAGCCTTGCAGGTCTTCGTAGGGCCCGGCTGCATTGCCCAGGCCCCAATTGCTGCTGTTTTGGTTGGTGGTGCTGCGCACATATTGGTAGCCGGCGCAGGTGTTGTAGATGCGGATGGCGTCGCGGCTTTTGCCGCCCAGGGCCACGCAAATCGGCTGGCCGATGGCTTGGCCAAACAAGTCCCACAACGCGATGTCGCAGGCTGAGTTGCCGCGTGTTTCCACACCCGAGCCGCGCCAGCCCAAGTAGCCCAGCAAATCCTTATTGCGCGCTTCAATCTGCATGGGGTCGCGGCCCAGCAGTTTGGGTGCGGCCCACTCGTGCAAATAGGCCTCAACAGCCGCTGCGCCCATGAAGGTTTCGCCCAGGCCCACCAGGCCTTCGTCGGTGTGCAGGCGCACCCACAGGATGTTGGGAAACTCGCCCAGGCGAATGGTTTCGAGTTGGGTGATCTTCATCGGCTGTCTGTGGCTGCAAATACAAAGAAAAAAAGCCACCAATCGCAGGATTGGTGGCCGAAAGCCGCTATCACAACGATAGCAGCGAGGGTGTCTTGAGCAAGCGCTGGCCCCGATCAGCCGCCACGCGCGCGGCGCAGCGCGTCCAGCACCA
>JAAFIY010000187.1 GCA_013297985.1 Comamonadaceae bacterium
TGCTGGACGTGGCCGCCGCCGCCGGGCTGGACGTGCCCTACGCCTGCAAGGCCGGCGTGTGCTGCACCTGCCGCGCCCGCGTGTTGCAGGGCCAAGTGCAAATGGCGCGCAACTTCACGCTAGAAGCCGCCGAAATGGCCCGCGGCTTTGTGCTCACTTGCCAAGCCCGCGCCACCACCGACACCTTGGTGGTGAGCTTTGACGAGCGATAGCCGGGGCGAGGGCTAGCCCAGCAACGCAAAGCCAGGCATTGGCACACCCCAGCGCGCTGCGGCGCCAGACCGTTTCAGCGCGTCGCCTGGGGCCCGCTCTGGCGTGTGGCCAGCGCCGCGCCCACGGCCAAGATGCCGGCCGACACCCACAGCCCGCCTTGCAAGCCACCGCCGATGTCGGCAATCACCCCCACCAATGCCGGGCCCACGATCTGCCCGCCAGCAAACACGATGGTGAACCACGCAATACCGCGCGGCCATTGGTCAGCGGGCCACTGATGGCGCACCAACGCGGTGGTGGAGCCCACCACCTGCAAAAAACACCCGCCAAACAAAATGCCTGACGCCAGCATCACCCACCAGCTGTCACTGGCCGCCGCCAGCGCTGTGGCCACGGCGAGCAGGCCGTTCAAGATCAACGCCGGTCGACCGTCTTTGTGCCGCGCCAGCAGCCCGGCCCACAGGGGGCCAGAAACCATCACCGCCAGCCCCAGCACCGCAAAGTAAGCGGTGATTTGCGCGGCGCTTGCGCCCTGCTCGCGCAACAGCGCCACGGTGAAGGTCATATAGCCGATGTAGCCCATGCCAAAACACAGGTAGCTGGCCAAGCCCGGCGCCAGTTCTTGCCAGCGGCGTGGCGCACTGGGCGCGGCTGTCGTAGCGGCCGTTTGGGCGGCCCGCGCGGCCATTTCGCGTGCGGGCCACTGCAAGACTGCGGTGCAAAGCGCGCAGCCCAAAGCCAGGGCCAACCAGCCCCAAGCCCAGCCAGGCAGGCCCCAAGCGCCCTGGGGCAGTAGCGCCAAGCTGGCCGGCACACCCAAGGCCGAAGCAGTGATGCCCACGCCAGTGCCTGCATAAAACAAGGCAATCACCAAGCCAGCGCGGGCGGGCTGCACGCTGCCCAAGCGGGCGGCCAGCATGCCGCCCGTCATAAACACCCAAGCGCTCGACACGCCCGCCAAAGCCCGCAAGATCAGCCACGCGCTGGTGTGCTCAAACCAAGCGCTTGCCGCCATCACGCCACACGAGGCTACGGCGCCCGCCACGAACAGTTGGGATGCGCCCCAGCGGCGCAGCAGCAGCGGCGTCATCAAAGCGCCCACCAAGTAGCCCGCCGCGTTGGCGGTGTTCATCAGCCCGGCCAGGGCATACGACCAGTGCAGCGCCTCGCGCATGGGCGGCAGCAGCAGCGCGTAGGCAAAGCGCGCCAGGCCCAGCGACAAGGCCGCGCCCAGCGACAAAGCCAGCGCCAGCGCAATCACGCGCTGGGCCGTCATCCGCGCGGGCCTTTGGGCGCTTGCGCTGCGCTGGTTCGGGTCGCTTTGTTTGCTACTTTTTTTGTAGCTGCTTTCGGCTGAGCGACGGCGGATGTGGCCGATTTCTTGGAAGCTTTTGCAGCCGGGGCCTTTGCAGCGCTGGCACCTGCCTTGATGCCGGCTTTCTTCACCGGTTTGGCATTGGCTTGTCGCAGCGCGGCTTGCAGCGCCAGCCGCGCCCACGGCGCCATCAAGGCGGGCGACTCCAAGGCGTCTTCAGGCACCGTCCAGTAGCTCATTTGCATGGGTTTGCGGCCGTTCTCGGGGTCATAGGTGAACTGCTGACCACCCGCAGCTTCAAACTCGGCGCGGGTAAGAGCGTCGCCCTTCAAATAGAACACGCCATACGCAATGATCGCCACCGACACCCCGTCGCATGAAAAGCCCCAGCCGCCAAACATGCGCCGTGCCTTGCAGGGGCCGATGCTGGCCGCCATAAGGTCGGCGCAGTGGCGGGCGAAGTCAGCGTCGGGCGGTGGGGAGGCAGGTGGTTTGGCCATAACCGCCATGATGGCGCAAACAAAAAACCCGCCGCTTCGGCCAGGGCCAAAGGGCGGGTGCGGCGCCAAATGGCGTTGCCCGAACTAGTCAGCGTCAGTGGCCAGCCAGCCCAAACGCTCACCAATGGCCAACCAAGCCTGCGATTGGTTCATGGTGTACAGATGCAAGCCCGGTGCGCCCGCTGTGCGCAACTGGTCACACAAATCAGCCACCACATCGACGCCGAAGGCTTTGATGCTGGCGCTGTCGTCACCAAAGCCTTGCAGACGCAGCCGAATCCAGCGCGGGATTTCAGCCCCGCACACGTCTGAAAAACGCATCAGCTGCGTGGCATTGGTAATGGGCATGACACCGGGCACGATGGGCACGTCTACCCCCATCGTGTAGAGCTCGTCCACATACCGAAAGTAGGCGTCGGCATTAAAGAAGTACTGCGTGATGCCGCTGTTGGCCCCGGCATTGACCTTGGCTGCAAACGCTGCCAAGTCGGCCTGCGGGCTTTTGGCCTGCGGATGCACTTCGGGGTAGGCCGCCACCTCGATGTGAAACGCGTCGCCCGTCTCGGCGCGGATAAACGCGACCAAGTCACTGGCATAGCGAAAGTCGCCCGACGTGGCCCCCCCGTAGCCGCTGGGCAAATCGCCCCGCAGCGCCACGATGCGGCTCACGCCCAGCGCCCGGTAAGCCCCCAGCCGCTCGCGCACGCTGGCCTGGGTTTGCCCAATGCAGCTCAGGTGCGGCGCGGCTGCCATGCCTTCGTTGCAAATGGCTTGCACCGTTTGATAGGTGCCGTCTTGCGTGGAGCCGCCCGCGCCAAAGGTAACCGAGCAAAACGCGGGCTTGAGCGCAAGCAAAGCTTGCCGCACGGCACGCAGTTTGTCGGCCCCCTCGGGCGTTTTGGGCGGGAAGTACTCCAGGCTCAGTGTGAAAGCGTCGCTGTCACTCAAGGCCTGGC
>JAAFIY010000188.1 GCA_013297985.1 Comamonadaceae bacterium
TCTTCTTCCCGGCCGGGCTGGTGCTGTACTGGATCACCAACAACGTGCTGTCGATTGCGCAGCAATGGGTGATCAACACCCGCATGGGTGTGCCGCCGCAGTTCAACCTGCCCAAGTTCAGCTAAACGGGGCGCGGGGTGACCGAGCCGCCCGCAGCCCTGACGCGGCGGGCTGTCGCGCCCCACGCCGCTGCGCTCGACCCCATCGTGGCCATTGCCACCGCGCCGGGGCGGGGCGCGGTGGGCATCGTTCGCCTGTCGGGCCCCGCTCTGGGCCACTTTGCTCAAGCCTTGCTGAACCGCCCAGGGCGACCCTTGGCAGCCCGCGAAGCCACTTACCTGCCCTTTCCAGACGAGCACGGCCAGCCGCTGGACAAGGGCCTGGCCATTTACTTCCCTGCGCCGCGCTCCTACACCGGCGAAGACGTGCTGGAGCTGCAAGCCCATGGCGGCCCGGTGGTGTTGCAACTGCTGCTGGCGCGCTGCCTGGCGCTGGCCGCACACAGCGGCGCCGATGGCCAGCCGCTGCTGCCCCGGCTGCGGCTGGCGCGGCCGGGCGAGTTCACCGAACGCGCGTTTCTCAACGGCAAACTCGATCTGGCCCAAGCCGAAGCGGTGGCCGATTTGATAGACGCCAGCACCGAAGCCGCCGCCCGCAGCGCAGGCCGCTCGCTCGGCGGCGCCTTTGCCCAAGCCACGCACACCCTGCGCGATGAACTAATCGCTCTGCGCACACTGGTTGAGGCCACGCTGGACTTTCCCGAAGAAGACATTGACTTCATTGAGGCCGCCGACGTGCGCGGCCGCATCGCCACGCTGCTGGGCCAGCTGGCGCAAGTTCAGCGCCAAGCCACCCAAGGCAGCCTGCTGCGCGACGGGCTGAAGGTGGTGATTGCGGGGCGGCCCAATGCGGGTAAGTCGTCGCTGCTCAACGCGCTGGCGGGGGCCGAGCTGGCCATCGTCACCCCCCTGGCAGGTACCACCCGCGACGTGCTCAGCCACAGCCTGCAAATCCACGGCGTGCCGCTGCATGTGGTGGACACCGCTGGCCTGCGCGCCACCGACGATGTGGTGGAGCGCATCGGCGTGGAGCGCGCCTGGGCCCAAATTGCGCAGGCCGACGTGCTGCTGCTGCTGCACGACCTGACGCGGGGTGATGCTGAATCAGTCAGCGCTATAGATTTAATAGCTGACTCCACCCATTTAACGGGCGCAGCAGCCGAAAAACATCAAGGCTCTGCCACGGTGCTGCAGGTCTACACCAAAGCCGACGCCGCCAGCGCCGTTGCCCGCGCAGACGCCGCCAGCCGGGGCCTGGTGCTGTCCAGCCACACCGGCATGGGCTTGGACGCGCTGCGCGATGCCCTGGTGAAAGCCGCCGGCTGGCAAGCCGATGCAGGCGGCGTCTTCATGGCCCGCCAGCGGCACCTGCAAGCGCTGCAGCAGGTGGCCCAAGCCCTGAGCGATGCCCAGAGCCTGCTCGCGCAAACCCACCCGGCGCTGGACCTGCTGGCCGAAGAATTGCGCCAAGCCCAGCAGCACTTGGGCGCTATCACTGGCGAATTCACGGCTGACGACTTGCTCGGGCGCATCTTCAGCACCTTTTGTATCGGCAAGTAGCGGACGTTGCCGCCAGTCACAGTCGTGAGCATTTGTGTCAAACCCTTGCGCATCGGGTTTGGGGTTTGTACTGTGTGATGACCATGAATGCCCCCCTGCCCGCGCACATGCGCTTTGACGTTTCCGGTTTGATTAACGCCATCGTCCACGACCAGGCCGAAGACAGCCTGCGCAACCCGCTGACCACCGCGCAGTGGGAAACGCTGGCGCCTTACTTGCAGCCGGTGGCGCTGAGCACGGGCGACACCTTGATTCGCCAAGGCGACGTGGATCGCACCCTGTATTTTTTGGAAAGCGGCACCCTGTCAGTGCACTATGAAGACGCCAAGGGCCGGGTGCGGCTGGCCATGGTGGGCGCGGGCACGGTGTTGGGCGAAGGCGGGTTCTTTAGCCACCACGAGCGGCGCGCCACCGTTCAAGCGGCATCGGCCTGCAAGCTCTGGGCGCTGGTGGCGCTGCGCTACACCGAGCTGTGCAACCGCCAGCCGGTGATTGCCCTGGCCGTGACGCAAGCTGCAGGGCGGGTGCTGGCACTGCGAGCTGGCAATGGCCGTCGCCGCCCGGCGATGGCCTGACCTCTTGCCACGACAACTCCCGCCGACCGTGATGCCCTTGGCACTGGGCAAGGCGGGCTGGTGGCTACACTGACTTCCACAATGCCGTCTTCCGCATCGCGGCTGGCCCTTTCGCGGGGCGACGGATGGGGCCGCGCCGGGCCCGACGTTCCATGGTGGTCTATGTCACTGCTCAATTGGTTCACCCGCAAACCTGAAGCGGCGCCTGTCGCCAAAGACAGCTCCGGCTTGGGCGATCTCGACGCCACCCGCCCGCTGCTAGACCGCGATCGCTCACAGCACGCCAAAACAAGCGCCACTGCCGAGGAACCCGCTGCGCGCCGCTACAGCCGCACCGAAGCGCGAGAACTGCTCTTTGCGGTGGTGCGCGAAACCATGGTCAAGTCGGGTGTGCTGTCGTCAAGTTACAAGTTCAAGGTGCTGTCGCTGGACGCTCAGGCCAGCAAGTTCCTGGTGATGATTGACGTGGCGCGTGAACTGGAAGGCAGCGCCCCGCACTGGAGCATGGTGGAGACCCTCATCGCCCAATCCGCCAAGGCCCGCTACGGCATTTTGGTCACCGCCGTGTATTGGCGCTGGACCGACCAGGTGGTGGCGGTGGGCAGCCAAGCGGTGCCTGGCGTGACGGCGTCCAACACGGTCGCAGGCTTGGCGCACCGAGCGCCCACGCCCAGCCGCCCGGCACCCT
>JAAFIY010000189.1 GCA_013297985.1 Comamonadaceae bacterium
CCGTCTTTCAAATCCAGCGCATGTACCTCAAAGAGGCGTCGCTGGAGCAGCCCAATTCGCCAGAAGTGCTGAGCGACCCCACCCAGCCCGGCGTGGATATTTCGCTGGCGGT
Source organism: Comamonadaceae bacterium (assembly GCA_013297985.1). Lineage (GTDB taxonomy): Bacteria > Pseudomonadota > Gammaproteobacteria > Burkholderiales > Burkholderiaceae_C > JAAFIY01. The sequence goes on from JAAFIY010000189.1 coordinate 113, forward strand.
GGGCGCGCAGCCGGTGGTGGACGGCTTTTATGAAGTGACCGTGGCCGCCACGGTGCAAGCCAAGCTGCCCAACGACAAAACCCTGTTTTTGGTTGAGTGCAAACAAGCCGGCATCTTTGAGATCCGCAACGTGCCCGAAGACCAAATGGGCCAGATCCTGGGCATCAGCTGCCCCGGCATCGTCTACCCCTATCTGCGCGCCAACGTGGCTGACCTGATCAACCGCGCGGGCTTCCCGCCGGTGCACATGACTGAAATCAACTTTTTGGCCATGTACCAGCAGCAGTTGGAAGCCAACCAGGCAGCCGGTAGCGGCGCGCCGGTCATTGCCAACGCCTAAAGCTTGGCCCCACCCGGTGCTGGGCGGCGCTGTGCGGCGCTGCGCCTATGCAAAACAGGCCGCTTAGGGCCTGTTTGACTGCCTAGCGTGCTATGGAAATCATAGTAATTGGCGCGGGGGCCTGGGGCACTGCGGTAGCCGCCGCTGCCGCCCAGTCGCCTGCGCATCGGGTGACCTTGTGGGCACGCCACGCCGTGCTAGCGCAAGCCTTGCAGCGCGACGGCCACAACGCGCAATACCTGCCCAGCACCCCCCTGCCGTCGGCCTTGCACTACGCCGGCGGTGCGCTGGCGGCGGCTGCTGTGGCGAAGGCTGATTTGCTGGTCTTGGCGGCCCCCGTGCAAGGGCTGCGCGGTCAGTTGCAGGCGCTGCGCGACCTGAACATCACCCCGCCCGCCCTCGCTTGGCTGTGCAAGGGCTTTGAGGCCGACACCGGCCTGCTGCCCCACGAGGTCTGCGCTGCCGTGGCGCCGCACTGGCCCGTGGGCGTTTTAAGCGGCCCCAGCTTTGCGCTGGAAGTAGCCCGCGGTCAGCCCACCGCGCTGGTGGCCGCCAGCCCTCACGCCCCCGTGCGCGATGCCCTGGTGGCCGCCCTGCACAGCCCGCGCCTGCGGGTGTACGCCAACACCGACGTGGTGGGCGTGGAAGTGGGCGGCGCTGTCAAAAACGTATTGGCCATTGCCACCGGTTTGTGCGACGGGCTCGGCGTTCAGGTGGGCACCGGACTGAACGCCCGCGCCGCCCTCATCACCCGTGGCCTGGCCGAAATGACCCGGCTGGGCCTGGCCCTGGGCGCGCGGCCCGACACCTTCATGGGTTTGTCGGGCCTGGGTGATTTGGTGCTGACGGCCACCGGCAGCCTCAGCCGCAACCGCCAAGTGGGTCTGCAATTGGCACAGGGCCACGCACTGGCCGACATCTTGATCCAACTGGGTCATGTGGCCGAAGGAGTGGCCTGCGCCCGCGTGGTGGTGCAGCGCGCCCAACAGCTGGGCGTGGACATGCCGATTGCCCAAGCCGTGGTGGCGGTGCTAGACGGCCAACTGTCGCCCACTCAGGCACTGGCCAGCCTGATGGGCCGCGACGCTGCCGCAGAATGAAGGCATGAGCGCCCTGCCCTGTCTACCCCCATCTCAACTTCCAACGCCGCCAGCGTGTGTGGCCGACGACGTCGCCCGCGCCTTGGCCGAAGACATCGGCAGCGGCGACCTCACCGCCAGCCTGATTGCGCCAGATCGCCAAGCCACAGCCCGCGTCATCGTGCGAGAAAGCGCCGTGATCTGTGGCCAGCCTTGGGCCACCCGAGCCATTCGGTCACTCGCCCCCGATGCCGACATCACTTGGCTCCTGGCCGAAGGCGCACGCAGCACGCCGGGACAGTTGGTGCTGACGGTGCACGGCCCCGCGCCCGCATTGCTCAGCGCGGAGCGCACCGCGCTGAATTTTTTGCAGTTGCTATCGGGCGTGGCCAGCAAAACCGCGCAATACGTGGCCGCCGTGGCGGGCACGCGCTGCCAGATCGTGGACACCCGCAAAACCTTGCCTGGCCTGCGGCTGGCGCAAAAGTACGCCGTGGCGGTGGGCGGTGGCACCAATCACCGCATTGGCCTGTATGACGCGGTGCTGATCAAAGAAAACCACATTGCCGCAGCCGGTGGCGTGGCCGCTGCGCTGGCGGCTGCGCGCGCGTTGGCGGCACAAGCCCGCTTTGTTGAAATTGAAGTGGAAACGCTCGAGCAGTTGCGCCAAGCCTTGGCCCACGGCGCGCGCATGGTGCTTCTGGACAACATGGGCCTGCCGCTGCTGCGCGAGGCGGTGGCGATCAATGCCGCGCAGCCTGCGGGCCAGCAGGCGGTGCTTGAGATTTCGGGCGGCGTCACCTTAAACAGCTTGGCGGAACTGGCTGCGACGGGCGTGGATCGCATCAGCATTGGCACGCTGACCAAAGACGTGCAGGCCACTGACTTTTCTATGCGTCTGGAGCTGTTGCCATGAGCACTGCGACTGTCTTGCCCATCATCCCTGTGGCCTATGAGCGCCCCGAGCGTGGCACGCCCGACGACGCCCCCGCTTGCAGCACCCACGAAGCCTGGGCCCGCGTGCCCAAAGAGCCCAGTGCGGCCGAGCGTGGCGCCCTCAAAGATCAGATTCGCCAACTGCTCAAGGCTCGCAACGCGGTGATGGTGTCGCACTACTACGTGCACCCCGATTTGCAAGATTTGGCCGAAGAAACCGGCGGCATCGTCAGCGACAGCCTGGAGATGGCCCGCTTTGGCCGCGACCACGCCGCCCAAACCCTGGTGGTGAGCGGCGTGCGCTTTATGGGCGAATCGGCCAAGAT